>DATFRW010000143.1:0-11951 GCA_035262945.1 Solirubrobacteraceae bacterium | reverse complement strand
GCTGACCGGCCACGTCGGCCGCTACGGCTCGGGGCTGAACCCGCTGCGCGGCCAGAACAACGTGCAGGGCGGCGGCGACATGGGCGCGATCCCGAACAAGCTGCCCGGGTTCCAGGACATCGAGAGCGACCACGAGGCGCGTGCGCGCTTCGAGGCGGCGTGGGGCTGCGAGATCGTGCCGAAGTACGGCTGGCACCTCTCGCAGATGTTCGACGGTATGGAGCGCGGCGAGCTCAAGACGCTCTACGTGCTCGGCGAGAACCCCGCGCAGTCCGAGGCCGACTCCAAGCGCGCGCACGAGCTGCTCGGCGGCCTGGACTTCATGATCGCGCAGGACATCCTCTTCACGAAGACGTGCGAGATGGCCGATGTCGTGTTCCCGTCGAGCGCGTCGTGGTGCGAGTCCGACGGCGGCACGGTCACGAACTCCGAGCGCCGCGTGCAGCTCATGCGCAAGGCGATCGAACCGCCGGGCGATGCCCGCGACGACATGTGGATCATGTGCGAGCTCGCGCGCCGCCTGGGCCACGACTGGGGCCAGCCGACCGCCGAGGAGGCGTGGGACGAGCTGCGTTCGCTGAGCCCGATGCACGGCGGCATGAGCTACGAGCGCCTCGAGGAGCACGGCGGCATCCAGTGGCCGTGCCCGAGCGAGGACCACCCTGGCTCCCCGTTCCTGCACGGGCGTCTGTGGGCGGAGCCGCGCGAGGGGCCGCCGGCGCCGTTCTCGGTCACGAAGTGGGTTCCACCGGTCGACGAGCTCGACGCCGACTTCCCGATCCGCCTGACCACCGGCCGGCGCCTGGACTCCTACAACACGGGCGTGCAGTCAGGCCTCTACGCCTCGCCCCTGCGGCGTGGCGAGACGCTCGACCTCTCGCCCCAGGACGCGGCCAACCTCGACGTCGAGCCCGGTGAGGTCGTGCGCGTCACGTCACGGCGCGGGTCGATCGAGGCGCCGGTGCGCCTGGACCCGGGCCTGCGCCCCGGGCTGGCGTTCATGACGTTCCACTTCCCGGACGAGGTCGACGTCAACATCCTGACGATCGACGCCACCGACCCGAAGTCTGGCACCGCGGAGTTCAAGGCAACGGCGGTGCGGGTCGAGAAGGTCGACGGACGCGAGCGCCAGGTCGCGGGCGTGGCGAGCACCGGGGCCAAGTAGTGGACCTGCGCCTGCTGAACGCCGAGCCCACCGAGGCCGAGCGAGACGCCGTCGACGCGTTTCTCGGGCCGTCGCTACAAGTGTGGGCGGGCGACGGCAACGGCCACTCCGCCCACGGCGGGCATGCGGCGCGCGCGCAGCGCCACATGCTCCTGCCCACCCTGCACGCGCTGAACGAGCGCGCCGGCTGGATCAGCCCGGGCGGACTGAACTACGTTGCGCGACGCCTCACGGTGCCCCCGGCCGACGTGTACGGCGTCGCCACCTTCTACGCGCTGTTCTCGGTCACGGAGCGCCCGCCGCGGGTCGTGCACGTCTGCGACGACGTCGCTTGCCGCTGCGCGGGCTCGCAGGAGCTCATCGCGCAGCTCGGCCCGGAGGGCGAGGCCGTCGACGGCGCGACGTGGCAGCGCAGCCCCTGCCTGGGCCAGTGCGACCGCGCGCCCGCCGCGATGCTGACCGAGGCGGGCGAGACGCCCGTCGAGCGCGAGCTGACAGTCATCGACGCCGACACGGTCAAGGAGATCCTCGGCGGCGCGACGCCACCGCCGCCCCCCTCGGCGACCCCGCCGCAGGCCGGCCAGCCCGGGCTGCGGCTGCTCGCGCGCATCGGGAAGGTCGATCCGGAGAGCCTCGACGACTACCGCGCGCACGGCGGCTACGACGCGCTGCGCCGCGCGATCGATCTCGGGCCCGAGGGCGTCATCCGCGAGGTCACCGACTCCAACATCGTCGGCCGCGGCGGCGCCGCGTTCCCGATGGGCCGCAAGTGGGACGCGGTGGCGCGCCAGCCGCGCCGCCCGCACTACCTCATCTGCAACGCCGACGAGTCCGAGCCGGGCACGTTCAAGGACCGCGTGCTCATGGAGGGCGACCCGTTCGCGGTCGTCGAGGCGATGACGATCGCCGCATACGCCACCGGCTGCGAGCACGGCTACATCTATCTGCGCGGCGAGTACCCGCTCGCACAGGAGCGCCTGCAGAACGCGATCGAGCAGGCACGCGAGCGCGGGTTCCTCGGCCCCGACGTCCTTGGCCATGGCTTCGCGTTCGACATCGAGGTGCGCAAGGGCGCCGGCGCCTACATCTGCGGCGAGGAGACCGCGATCTTCGGCTCGATCGAGGGCTACCGCGGCGAGCCGCGCAACAAGCCGCCGTTCCCGGTCGTCGAGGGCCTCTTCCGCCGGCCCACCGTCGTCAACAACGTCGAGACGCTGATCAACGTGCTGCCGATCGTGCTCGAGGGCGGGCCCGCGTTCGCGCGGATCGGCACCGAGCGCTCGACCGGGCCCAAGCTCTTCTGCGTATCCGGCGCCGTCGAGCGGCCCGGGACCTACGAGGTCGAGTTCGGCGCCACGCTGCGCGAGCTGCTCGAGCTCGCGGGCGGGGTCGCACCGAACCTGCGCACCGTGCTGCTCGGCGGCGCGGCGGGCAGCTTCGTCACGCCCGACGACCTCGACCTGCCGCTGACGATCGAGGACGCCCGCGCCGCCGGCACGACACTCGGCTCCGGCGTCGTGCTCGCCATCGACGACACCGTCGACATCAAGCGGCTGCTCATGGTCATCGCCGCGTTCATGCGCGACGAGAGCTGCGGGCAGTGTGTGCCCTGTCGCGTCGGGACCGTGCGCCAGGAGGAGGCGCTCGCCCGCCTGCAGTCGGGGCGCACGCGCGGCACCGTTCAGGACGAGCTCGCGCTCATCGCCGAGATCGGCCAGGCGATGCGCGACGCCTCGATCTGCGGCCTCGGCCAGACCGCGTCGTCGGCCGTCGAGTCCGCCATCGCCAAGCTGGGAGTGTTCGCATGACGCAGCGCACGGTCAGCCTCACGATCGACGACACGACGGTCGAGGTCCCCGAGGGGTCGACGATCCTCGACGCGTGCACGCAGCGCGGCGTCGACACGCCGACGCTGTGCTTCGGCGAGACCCTGCAGCCCGCGAATGTCTGCCGCGTGTGCGTGGTCGAGCTCGAGGGGTCGCGCACGCTCGTGCCCGCGTGCTCGCGGCTCGTCGAGGAGGGCATGGTGGTGCGCACCGACTCCGAGCGCGTCCGCCTCAGCCGCAAGATGGTCATGGAGTTCCTGGCCTCGTCGACGGACCTCGCCACCACGCCGGTCGCCGAGGGCTACCTCGCGCGCTACGACGCGCGCCCCGAGCGCTACGGGCCGCCCGCGCCGCCGGACCCCGACCGCGACGGCAAGCGCACCGGCCACCACGAGGAGCCCGACGGGCAGACCGCCGCGACCGTCGCCGGGCCGACCAAGGTCGACAATGACCTCTACGTGCGCGACTACTCCAAGTGCATCCTCTGTTACAAGTGCGTGGACGCCTGCGGCGACCAGTGGCAGAACACCTTCGCCATCACCGTCGCCGGCCGCGGGTTCGACGCGCGCATCTCCACCGAATACGCCAACCCGCTGCCCGAGTCGGCCTGCGTGTATTGCGGCAACTGCATCGCGGTGTGCCCCACCGGCGCGCTGATGTTCGCCTCCGAGCACGAGCTGCGCGAGGCGGGCGACTGGGACATCACGCGCCAGACGCAGACCGACACGATCTGCCCGTACTGCGGAGTGGGCTGCAATCTCACGCTGCACGTGCAGGACAACCAGATCGTCAAGGTCACCTCGCCCGACGACCACGACATCACGCGCGGCAACCTCTGCATCAAGGGCCGCTTCGGCTTCCAGCACGTGCAGCCGAAGACGAACGGCGGTTAGCGCGTCACGTCGCGAGCGAGGTCGAGGGCCTCGTCGGGCGTGCGGGCGCCGCGCGCCGCCAGCCAGCACGCGATCGGCGCGGCGATCCGCTCCGACGCGTGAGCCGCCTCCGCGGCGAGGTCGAGCAGGCCGTCAACCTCGTCCGGCGTCGGGGGATCGACGCCGAGCTTCTCGGCGTAGGCCGTGAGCCACTCCATCGCGTTCATCGTCACTCCTCAATCCGCTCGTCGCCCGCGTAGACGTTGACGTTCCCTCCGCGGGCGAACCCGCACAGCGTCATCCCCCGATCGGCCGCCAGCGACACGGCGAGCGACGTCGGCGCGCCGACGCCGACGAGGATCGGCGCGCCGGCGACCGCCGCCTTCTGCACGAGCTCGAACGACAGCCGGCCCGAGACGCACAGCACGTGGCCGTGCAGCGGGACGCACCGGTCGATCAGGGCGCGGCCGACGACCTTGTCCATTGCGTTGTGGCGCCCCACGTCCTCGCGGACGAGCAGCAGCTCGCCGCGCGCGTCGAACAGGCCGGTGGCGTGCAGCCCGCCGGTCGCCTCGAACGCGGGCTGGCGCAGCCGCTCGGGCAGGTCGGCGAGCAGCGTGCGCGGGACGCGCGGCCCGCCCGGCAGGCGCGGTGCGTGGACGGCGACCTCCTCGAGAGCGCCCTTGCCGCATACCCCGCACGAGCTCGTCGTGTAGAAGCGCCGGCGGCCGGGATCGAAGCGCAGCTCGGTGTCGACGTCGACGATGTTGGCCTCGAGATCGGGCGGCGGGCCGGCGGGCGCGGCGGCGTCGATCAGCCCCTCGCCGTAGAGGAACCCGAGCGCGAGCTCCTCGTCGTTGCCGGGCGTGCGCATCGTCACCGCGAGCGCCTCGCCGCGCACGCGGATCTCGAGCGGCTCTTCGATCGCGACGCGGTCGGGGACGCCGTCGCGCTCGATGGGGATGGAGAGGCGAAGGGGATCGACGGTCATTGGTTCTGGGAGTACCCTCGCAAATCGTCCAGATTCAACTGCACTGCATCCGTGCAAAATCGTCCGGATTCAACTGCACTGCATCCGTGCAAAGATCGAGGCCATCATGTTCGTCGGGCTCATCGACACCCGCGACCGCGGGCCCGACAAGGGCCCGCGCGAGCCGCTCTGGCTCGATCTCCCCGAGCTGCGGCCGTGGCCGTGGTTCGTCGCGACGATCGTCGGGCTCGTCGCCGCCACCCAGATCAACGGCTGGGCCGGCTTGATCCCCCTGTTCGTCGGGTTCGGCTGCTTCCTGCGCGGGGTCAGCAGCTACTACAAGGGCAACGACGGCCTAAGCAAGAACCGCCAGTAGCCGCGCGAGCGCGTCGTCGGCCTGGGCCTCGTCGATGATGAGCGGCGGCAGCAGCCGCACGGTGGTCGGGCTCGTGGCGTTGAGGACGATGCGCTGCTCCTGAAGCGCGCGCAGGACGACGTCGGGCGCGCCGCCCTCGGTCAGCTCGAACGCGATCATGAGCCCGCGCCCGCGGATCTCGCCGACGCCGGGCAGCCTGGCGACGCCGTCGCGCAGCCGCTCGCCGAGCTCGCGCACGCGCGCGAGGAGGTCCTCGTCGTCGATGACGTCGAGTACCGCCAGGCCCGCCGCGCACTGCACGGGCCCGCCGGCGAAGGTCGAGCCGTGGTCGCCGGCGGCGAAGCCGTCGGCGAGGCGCTCGCCGGTGATCAGCGCGCCGATCGGCAGGCCGCCGCCCAGCGCCTTCGCCACCGTGATCGCGTCGGGCACCACGCCGGAGTGCTGGTAGGCCCACAGCGTGCCCGCCCGCCCCAGGCCGCACTGGACCTCGTCGAAGATCAGCGCGGCGCCGTGCGCGTCGCAGGCCTCGCGGGCGGCGTGCAGGAGGTCGTCGGGCAGGACGTAGACGCCGCTCTCCCCTTGGATCGGCTCGAGGATGACGGCCGCGGTGCGCTCGTCGACGGCGGCGGCGACCGCGGCGGCGGTCGGCTCGACGGCGAGGAAGCCGGGCACGAGCGGCGCGAACGGCGCCTGCTTGGACTCCTGCGGGGTCGCGGACAGCGAGCCGTACGTGCGGCCGTGGAAGCCGCGGTGCACCGAGACGATCGTGCCCTGCGGCTTGGCCTTGCGCGCGACCTTGATCGCGGCCTCGTTGGCCTCGGTGCCCGAGTTGGCGTAGTGGACCTTGCCGCCGAGCGAGGATGCGGCCAGCCGCTCGGCGAGGCGCATCGCGGGCTCGGTGTAGAAGAGGTTGCCGACGTGGATGAGGCGCTCGGCCTGCTCGCGGATCGCCTCGACGACCGCCGGATGGCAGTGGCCGAGGCTGTTGACCGCGAGGCCGGTCTGGAAGTCGAGGTACTCGTTGCCCTCGGCGTCCCAGAGGCGTGCGCCCTCACCGCGGACGAACTCGACTGGGAGCCGTGCGTAGGCGGGGACGAGGTGGTCGCGCTCGAGGCGCTGGAGGTCGGTGAGCGTCATTTGGCGGGCCTGATCTTCGTGCCGATGCCGGCGTCGGTGAACAGTTCGAGCAGGATGGAATGCGGGACGCGGCCGTCGACGATGTGGGCGTAGGTCACGCCGCCGTGGATGGCGTCGAGGCACGCCTTGAGCTTGGGGCGCATCCCGCCCTCGATGTGGCCGAGCGCCTCCTCGACCTCGTCTGCCCCGGCCTCGCTGATGACCGAGTCGGGGTCGCCGGGGTCGCGCAGCCAGCCGACCACGTCGGTGAGGAACATGACCTTGTAGGCGCCGAGCGCCCGCGCGACGGCACCCGCGGCCTCGTCGGCGTTGACGTTGTACGAGTTGCCCTCGCGGTCGGCGCCGATCGACGCGACGACCGGGATGTAGTCCTGCGCGATGTGGTTGAGGACGTCGACGTCGACGCGGTCGATCTTGCCGACGAAGCCGACGTCCTCCCCGTTGGGCCCGGCCTGGCGGCTCGCGCGGAAGAGCTGGCCGTCGTCGCCGCTGAGCCCGACGGCGGGCTGCCCGTGGCGGTTCAGCCGCAGGACGATGTCCTTGTTGACCTTCCCGACGAGGACCATCTTGGCCACCTCGACGGTCTCGGCGTCGCTGACGCGCAGGCCGCCGACGAACTCGACCGGCAGCCCGAGGCGCTTCATGTAGCCGGTGATCTCGGGCCCGCCGCCGTGGACGACGATCGGGTTCAGGCCGACGTACTTCAGCAGCACGACGTCGCGCGCGAACTCCTCGCGCAGCGCGGGGTCGTCCATCGCCGCGCCGCCGTACTTGATGACGATCGTCTTGCCGTGGAACTCCCGGATGTACGGGAGCGCCTCCAGCAGCGTGGCGACGTCACGCATCACGTCGTGTACTCCGCGTTGATCGTCACGTACTCGTGGCTGAGGTCGGAGAAGAAGACCTCGGTCTCGTGCCCCTCCCCCGGCAGCCCGATCACGTACTCGACCTCGACGCGCGCGACGAGCTGGGCGAGCGCCGCCTCGTCGAAGGGGATCGCCGCGCCGCCGGCGCAGACCTGGACGCCCTCGATCGTCACGTCGACCGGCAGCGGCGCGGTGCCCGGGAGCGCCATGCCGACCGACTGCACGATGCGCCCCCAGTTCGGGTCGCCGCCGTGCAGCGCGGACTTGACGAGCGGCGAGTTCGCCACGGCGCGCGCGGTGCGCTCGACGTTCTCGGCGTGGCCGCCGTGCACGACGACGCGGCCGACGCGCGCGGCGCCCTCCCCGTCGCGGACGATGTGCAGCGCGAGCTGGCGCAGCAGCGCGTCGAGCGCCTGGCCGAAGCGCAGCTCGTCCTCGGACTCGGGCTCGACCGCGACGCCGCTCGCGCCCGAGCACATGAGGATCGCAGTGTCGTTCGTGGAGAGCTGGCCGTCGACCGAGATGCGGTCGAACGAGCGCTTGACGCAGACGCCGAGCAGGAGGTCGGCGGTCTCGGGGGCGAGCTTCGCGTCGGTCTGGACGAAGCAGAGCATCGTCGCGAACGCGGGCTGGATCATCCCCGCGCCCTTGGCCTGCGCGCACAGCCGCACCGTGCCGTCCGACAGCTCGACCTCGAGCGTCGCGCGCTTCTCGAACGCGTCGGTGGTCATGATCGCCGCGGTGAAGTCGCCGTCGCCGTCGGGGCGCAGCTCTGCGCGGGCCCGCGCAAGGCCGCCGACCACCGCGCGCGAGTCCAGGGGCACGCCGATGACCCCGGTCGAGGCGACCGCGACCTGGTCGGCCTCGACGCCGGCGGCCATCGCCGCCGCGCCCTGCATCTTGGCCGCGTCGTCCATGCCGCGCCCGCCCGTGGCGGCGTTCGCGTTGCCCGAGTTGGCGACGACCGCGCGCAGCGCATCGAGGCGCGCGCGCTCCATCGTCAGCAGGACCGGCGCGGCGAGGACGCCCGAGCGGGTGAAGCGCGCGGCACTGGTCGTCTCGGGGGCGTCGGAGACGAGCAGGCCGACGTCGGTCCCGCCGCTCGGCTTGATCCCGGCCGCCACGCCCGCGGCCCGGAAGCCGGCGGGGAGCCCGCCGTCCGGGTCCTCGCGCACCCAGTCGGGGACCTCGACCCAGCGCGACGCGAAGAACCGTATGGCCGCGTGGGTCACAGCAGCCCGACCGTCTCGTCGTAGCCGAACATGAGGTTGAGGTTCTGGACCGCCTGCGACGACGCGCCCTTCCAGAGGTTGTCGATCGCCGCGAAGACGAACGCCTTCTGCGTGCGCTCGTCGAAGCGCGCGTGGATGCGGCAGTAGTTCGTGTCGCGGACGTCGCGCACGCCGGGCGGCTGGTCGGTGAGCTCGACGAACGGCTCGCGCGCGTAGGCGCGCGCGTAGAGCGCGTCGACGTCGACCGGCTCGCGCAGCGTGCAGTAGCAGGAGACGAGCTCGCCCTGGTCGAGCGGCATGAGGTGCGGGACGAAGGTCGTCGTGATCGGCGCGCCGAGCATCGCGAGCTCCTGGTCGATCTCGGGCGCGTGGCGGTGGCCGGCGACGCCGTACGGCGTCACGTTCTCGTCGGCGGCGACGAAGTGCGTCTTTGCGGTGGGGGCGCGGCCGGCCCCCGAGATGCCGCTCTTGGCGTCGACGACCACATCCTGCAGCCAGGGCGCGATCGGGGCGAGCGCGAGCAGCGTCGCGGTCGGATAGCAGCCGGGATTGGCGACGATGTCGGCGCCCTCGATCTGCGCGCGGCGCAGCTCGGGCAGGCCGTAGACGGCGTCGCTCAGCAGCTCGGGATGCGGGTGCGGGACGTACCAGTGCTCGTAGACGTCGAGCAGGCGCAGGCGGAAGTCGGCCGACAGGTCGACGACGCGCACGTCGCGTTCGCGCAGCTCGGCGACGACCGGCGCGGCGGCGCCGTGGGGGTAGGCGACGATCGCCGCGTCGGCCTGGCCGTGGCGGTCGACGTCGAGCTCCTCGAGGTCCATGTGGACCCGGTGGTACGGGTAGAGATCCGACAGGCGCGCGCCAACGTCCGAGCGGCTCGTGACCGCGGCGAGGTCGAAGCGCGGGTGGCGCTGGATCAGCGCGGCGGCGAGCGCGCCCGCGTAGCCCGAGGCCCCCGCGACGACGACGCTAGGCACGCAGCTCGCCTCCGAGCGACTCGCGCAGCGCGTCGACGATCCGGTCGCGCAGTGGCGCGACGTCCTCGTCGGTGAGGGTCCGGTCGGGCGCGCGGAACGCGAGCGAGAGCGCGAGCGACTTGCGCCCCTCGCCCACCTGCTC
Source organism: Solirubrobacteraceae bacterium (assembly GCA_035262945.1). GTDB lineage: Bacteria > Actinomycetota > Thermoleophilia > Solirubrobacterales > Solirubrobacteraceae > JAOPZW01. Next base: position 2,388 of record DATFRW010000143.1, on the reverse strand, counting down.
GCCGTGGTAGAGATCGAACACGCGGGCGTCGGTCAGCAGGCGGCCGCCGGCCTCGCGCACCGTGGCGACCACCGTCGCCGCCGGCACGTCCTCTGGCAGCGCGACCGCGAGGTCGAGGCGCAGCGCGGGGAAGCTCGTGAGGTCGACGTACTGCGGGACGGCGTCGGCGTGGCTCAAAGCGCGGTCGAGGTCGACCTCGAACAGCGCGGCGCCGTGGTCGAGGTCCCAGGCGCGGGCGACGAGCGGGTGCAGTTCGCCGACCCAGCCGACGTCCTCGCCGCCGGCCAGGACGCGCGCGGTGCGGCCGGGGTGCAGGAACGGCTCGGTCGACGGCTCGACGTCCCAGCGCACGCGAACGGCGTCCATCGCGGCGCCGAGCATTGCCTTGGCGGCGTAGAACCCGGCGCGCGCGGGCTCGCGCGTGCCCCAGGTCTGCGGGTGCACGCGGCCGGTCAGGATCCCGCCGAGCGAGCGGTGCTCGTGCGGGAGCTTGGCGCCGGTCGCGCGGTAGACGGTGCCGCATTCGAACAGCGCGAGGTCGGGCATGTCGCGCGCGGTGTTGTGGCGGGCGACGTCGAGCAGGGGGCCCAGGAGCGTCGTGCGCATGACCGACTGGTCCTCGCTCATCGGGTTCTCGATGATCACGAACGCGCGCCGCGGGTCGTCCTGCGCGAGGCGCAGGCGGTCGGCGATGCCCGGCTCGGTGAAGCTCCACCCGACCGTCTCGTACATGCCGCGGCCGACGAGCGCGTCGACCGCGCGGCGGCGCAGGCGCTGCTCGGTGCTGAGGCGGCCTGAGCGCCCGCGGCGCTTTGGCAGCGTCGCGGGCAGCTTCTCGAGGCCGTCGATCCGCGCGACCTCCTCGACGAGGTCGGCCTCGCGGTAGACGTCGTTGCGCCGGAACGGCGGCACGGCCACGTCGAGGCCGTCGGGGGCGTCCTCGACGCCGAACTCGAGCGCGCGCAGGATCTCCGCCTGCCGCTCGCGCGCGATCGCGCGGCCGAGGAGGCCGGCGACGCGCCGCTCGCGCAGGCGGATCACGGCGGGCGGCGGGAACGGGCCGCCGACGTCGATGGTGCCGGGCGCGAGGCGCGCGCCGGTGAGCTCGAGCATGAGCTTCGTGGCGACGATCTGCGCCTGGAGCGCCTGCTCGGGCGCCAGGCCCTTCTCGAAGCGGCTGCTCGCCTCGCTGCGCAGGTTCAGCAGCTGCGAGGTGCGATGGATGTTGGGGCCGTTCCAGTTGGCGACCTCCATCAGCACCCGAGTGGTCCCGTCGTGGACCTCGGAGCGCTCGCCGCCCATGACGCCGGCGATCGACGTCGGCCCGTCGTCGTCCTCGATGACGAGCATCTGATCGTCGAGCGTGCGCACGACGCTGTCGAGCGTGGTGATCTGCTCGCCGGGGCGCGCGCGCCGCACGACGAGACGCCCGCCGGCGATGCGGTCGAGGTCGAAGGCGTGGACCGGGTGGCCGGCCAGCAGCATCACGTAGTTCGTGATGTCGACGACGTTGCTGATCGGGCGCATGCCCGCCGCCATGAGGCGCGCCTTCAGCCACGCGGGCGATGGGCCGATGGTGACGTCCTCGAAGACGCGGGCCGTGAAGCGCGGGCACAGCACGGCGTCCTCGACGACGACGCCCGCGGCCTCGACGCTGCCGGTGCTCCCCGGGTCGTCGGCCCACGGCGGGGGCTGGAGGGCCGCGCCGGTGGCGGCGTGGACCTCGCGCGCGACGCCGTAGACGCCGAGGCAGTCCGGGCGGTTCGGCGTGACCTCGAGCTCGATGACCGCCGTTGCGATCGGCAGGACGTCGGTGAGCGGCGTGCCCGGCGCGTACTCGTCCTCGAGCACGATGATCCCCGCGTGGTCGGTCCCGATCCCGAGCTCGTCCTCGGCCAGGATCATCCCGTTGGACTCGACCCCGCGCAGCTTGGCGACGCCGAGCTTCGTGCCGTCGGGCATGACGGCGCCGGGCCGGGCGACCGCGACGGTCTGGCCGGTCGCGACGTTCGGCGCCCCGCACACGATCTGCTGCGGCCCGCCGTCGCCGACGTCGACCACGCAGACGCTGAGACGGTCGGCGTCGGGGTGCTGTCCGGCCTCGAGCACCCGGCCGACGACGAAGCGCTCGAGCTCGCCCACGCCGTGGTGGTGCACCGCCTCGACCTTCGTGCCGGTCATCGTCAGGCGCTCCTCGAGCTCGCGCACGGGCAGCCCGGGATCGGCGTAGCGCAGCAGCCATTCGACGGGGACTCTCATCCGAACTGCTCCAGGAAGCGCACGTCGTTGTCGAAGAACAGCCGCAGCGCCGGGACGCCGTGCTTGAGCGCCGCGATGCGCTCGATGCCCAGGCCCCAGGCGAAGCCCTGGACCCTCTCGGGGTCGTAG
>DATFRW010000142.1:0-2418 GCA_035262945.1 Solirubrobacteraceae bacterium | reverse complement strand
CGCGTGAACAGCACGATCGCGAGGCTGTCGATGCCGATCGGCATGCGCGCGAGGACCGCGGCGGCGAGCAGGCGCGCGACATCGGGCGCCCGCAGGACGCGGGCGTAGCGATCGACGGCTGACACCCGGCCTACCCGGCGCTCGCCGGCGCGGAATCGGCATCGCGCCCATGCAGGCCCAGCTCGTCGGCACGGTCTTCCATCGCGGCGATCACGAACGCCACGTGCTCGTCGAAGTCCACGCCGAGCTCCTCGGCGCCGGCGCGCACCTCGTCGCGGTTGACCGCGGCGGCGAAGCTCGGCTGCTTGAGCTTCTTCTTGACCGACTTGGGCGTCAGGCCGTGGATGCCCTCGGGGCGCACGTACGCACACGCGAGGATGAAGCCGGACAGCTCGTCGACCGCGTAGAGCGTCTTCTCGAGCTGCGAATCGCGCGAAACTCCCAGGAAATCGGCATGAGACGCGATCGCGCGCACGACGACGGGGTCGACGTCGCGGGTCTCGAGCTCGGCCAGCGCGACGCGCGGGTGGCCGGTGTCGAGGTCGGGATGGCGCTCGTAGTCCATATCGTGCAGCAGCCCGACGACTCCCCAGAGCTCCTCGTCCTCGCCGTTGCGTCGTGCATAGGCACGCATCGAGGCTTCGACGGCCAGGCAATGGCGCCGCAGCGATTCCGACTGGACCCATTCAGTCAGGAGGTTCCAGGCCTCCCCGCGCGAAAGCTGCACCGACATGGCTGTTAGGCTAGCCGAGCCGCCGATACCGCCCCCGCTGGCGGCGCCACCTCATCTCATGGAGAAGTTCGTCATCGACGGCGCAGTGCCGCTGTGCGGCACCGTCATCCCCGCCGGGAACAAGAACGGCGCTCTGCCGATCCTCGCCGCGTCCGTGCTCACGACCGACGAGGTCGTCGTGCGCAACGTGCCGCGGATCCGCGACGTCGAAGCGATGGTCCAGGTCCTCCGCGGCCTCGGCGCGAGCGCCGAGTGGCGCGACGACAACGAGATCGTCATCTGCGCCGCCGGAGTCGACCGCGAGGCCCATATCGACCGCGAGCACGCCGAGCGCATCCGCGCCTCGTTCCTGCTGGCGGGCCCGCTGCTCGCGCGGTTCGGGCACGCCGACATGCCGCCGCCCGGCGGCGATGTCATCGGCCGCCGGCGCCTGGACCCGCACCTCGACGCCTTCCGCTCCCTCGGCGCGTCGTTCGAGCACGGCCGCGAGATCCTGCTCACGGCGCCCAACGGCGGCCTGCGCGCCGGCGACGTCTTCATGGACGAGCCGTCGGTCATGGCGACCGAGAACGCGCTCATGGCGGCCGCGCTGACGCCCGGGACGACCGTCATCGGCAACGCCGCCTGCGAGCCCCACGTGCAGGATCTCGCGCGCATGCTGGTCAAGATGGGCGCGGACATCCGCGGGATCGGCTCGAACGTGCTCGTCGTCAGCGGCAAATCCGAGCTCGGCGGCTGCGCGCACGACATCGGCCCCGACCACATCGAGATCGGCTCCTTCATCGCGCTGGCGGGCGTCACCGGCGGGGAGATGGTCATCAAGGGCACCGAGCCCGAGGACCTGCGGATGATCCGCCTCGTCTTCGGCCGCCTCGGGCTGCGCACGGAGGTCGACGGCGCCGACGTCATCGTGCCCGGCGAGCAGCAGCTCGTCGCCCAGCGCGACGTCGGCGAGTACAAGGCCAAGGTCCAGGACGGCCCGTGGCCGGCATTCCCCGCCGACCTCACCTCGATCGCCATCGCCCTGGCCACCCAGTGCAGCGGCTCGGTCCTCGTGCACGAGTGGATGTTCGAGAACCGCATGATCTTCACCGACAAGCTCGTGTCCATGGGCGCGGACATCGTGCTCTGCGATCCCCATCGCGCGATCGTCACCGGCCCGAGCCGCCTGCGCGGCGAGCGGCTGTCCTCGCCCGATATCCGCGCGGGGATGGCGATGCTCATCGCCGCGTTGTGCGCCGACGGCCGCAGCGAGATCCAGAACATCCGCGAGATCGACCGCGGCTACGAGCGCATCGACGAGCGCCTGCGCGAGCTGGGCGCGCAGATCGAACGGGTCGCCACAGAGCCCGCCACGGTGTGATCCACCGCATCCCGAGCGGAACCCGGGACGTGCTCCCCGATGAGATGCGGGAGCTGCGCACGATCACGGACGCGCTGCGGGGGGTCTTCGAGCGCCACGGCTACGGCGAGGTCTACACGCCGGCGATCGAGTACGAATCGGTCCTGCGCACGAGCGTCATGGGCGTGCAGCCCGCCTACCGTGTCGTGGACGACCATGGCGACGTCCTTGCCTTGCGGGCCGACATGACGGTGCCGATCGCCCGCGTTGTGGCGACGCGCTACCAACACGCCGAGCCGCCGCTGCGCTTCTGCTACGTCGCCCACGCCTACCGCCAGGTCAC
>DATFRW010000141.1:0-17503 GCA_035262945.1 Solirubrobacteraceae bacterium | reverse complement strand
CCGACGGTCTCCTCGACCTCCTCGGGCGCGAGCATGCCGGTCATCGCGTCGCGCAGATCGTCGAGCGCCTTGTAGATGACCGAGTAGGTGCGGATCTCGACGCCCTCGCGCTCAGCCACTGCGCGCGCGTCGCCCACGGGGCGGACGTTGAAGCCGAGCACCACCGCATCGGACGCCGCGGCGAGCATCACGTCGGACTCGGTGATGCCACCGACGCCCGAGCTGATGACGTTGACGCGAATCTCGTCCTGCGGCAAGCGCGCGATCTCGTCCTCGAAGGCCTCGAGGGAGCCGGACACGTCGGCCTTGAGCACCAGGTCGAGCTCGGGGACCTCGCCCTCCTGAATGCCCCTGAAGACGTCCTCGAAGGAGATCTTGCGGCCCGCACGGCGGGCCTGGGCCTCGTTGCGCAGGCGCACGGCGCGCTCGTTGGCCAGCTGGCGCGCGGTGCGGTCGTTCTCCACGACGCGAGCGTGCTCGCCGGCCTCGGGGACGCTGTCGAAGCCGAGCACCTCGACGGGATCGCCGGGCTTGGCCTCGTCGACGCGCTCGCCGCTGTAGTCGACCATCGCGCGGACCTTGCCCCAGTGGGCGCCGGCCACCAGCGCGTCGCCAACCTCCAGCGTGCCGCGCTGGATGAGCAGCGTCACCACCGGGCCGCGGCCCGGATCGAGCTTGGACTCGATGACGACGCCGCTCGCCGCGGCGTTCGGGTTGGCCTCGAGCTCCTCGAGCTCGGCGACGACGAGGATGGTGTCGAGCAGGTCCTCGAGCCCCTGGTGCGTCTTGGCGGAGACGTCGACGAACTCGGTGTCGCCGCCCCACTCCGCGGGCTGGAGGTTGAGCTGGGTCATCTCCGTGCGCACGCGGGTCGGGTCGGCGCCCTCCTTGTCGACCTTGTTCACGGCGACCATGATCGGGACGTCGGCGGCGCGGGAGTGGTCGACCGCCTCGCGGGTCTGCGGCATGACGCCGTCGTCGGCCGCGACGACGACGACCGAGATGTCGGCGACCTGGCCGCCGCGGGCGCGCATGGCGGTGAACGCCTCGTGGCCCGGGGTGTCCAGGAAGGTGATCGTCTTGTCGCCGTGGTGGACCTGGTAGGCACCGATGTGCTGCGTGATGCCGCCGGCCTCGCCCGAGGCGACCTCGGTCTCGCGTATGGCGTCGAGCAGCGAGGTCTTGCCGTGGTCGACGTGGCCCATGATCGTGACGACCGGCGGGCGCTCGGCGAGGTCCTCGTCGGCGTCGTCGTAGGCCGGCTCGGCCTCGGCCTCCTCGTCCGCGTGGACGACTTCGGCCTCCTTGCCGAACTCGGTGGCGAGGATGGTGATCGCCTCGTCCGACAGCGTCTGCGTGAGGGTGACCATCTCCCCCATGCTCATGAGCTTCTTGATGATCTCGGCGACGGCGACGCCGAGGTACTCGGCGACGTCCCGCACCGTCGAGCCGGAGTTGATCCGGACGGCGTCGGTGCGGCTCAGCGCATTGGCCTCGAGCGGCGCGGCGACCTCTTCGAGCACCTCGCGGCGGCGCCGGCCGCGGCTGCGGCGGGCCGGCCTGCGGCCTGGAGGTCCGCCGGGTCCTGGGGGTCCGCCGGGCCCGCCGGGCCCGCCAGGGCCTCCCTGGCGCCGGGAGGCCTGCGAATCGATGACGACGCGGCGCCGGCCGCCACCGGGCCCGCCCTCGTCGCGCACGCCTCCGCGCGACGGGCGCTTGGGCTGTGACTGCGTCTCGTCGCGCTTGGGCCGCGCGGGCTCCTCGGGCTGGGCGATGATCTTCGGGCCGGTGCCGGGGGCGGGACGCTGCCCGCGCTCGACGACCTTCGGGCCCTTGGGCTGATCGGAGCCGGGAGCTTCGGACGCCTCGCGCGCCGCGGGCTGCTCGGCCGGCTTGGGCTGCTCGGCGGGCTTGGGCTGCTGCTCGCGCGCGGCGGGCTGCTGCGGCGGCTCGGCGGGCCTGGGCCGTGGCGGCGGCGCGGCGGGAATGTCGCGGACAGCGGGCGGCACCTGGCGCGCGGCGGGCCGTTGGGGCTGCGCGGGCTTGGGCCGCTGGGGCTGCGCGGGCTTGGGCTGCTGCGGCGGGGCCGCCGGCTGCGCCTGGCGCGCGACCGGCTCCGGCTGTCGGGGCTGTTGAGGCGGCGCGGGCTTGGGCTGCGGCGTCGCGGGCGCTGCTGGGCGCGCCGCGGGCTGCTCGGCCGGCTTGGCGGCCGGGCGCGGGGCGGGCGGCGGTGGCGTCGCGGGGCGCGGCGCGGGCTGCGCCGACGGGCGCGGCGGCAGCGGCGGGCGCGGGAACTCCTCCTCCTGGCGGCGCGTCGGGACCTTCAGCGGCGGGCCGTCGGGCTCGAAGATCCGGCGGGTGCGCTGCTGCGGTGCTGCGCCCGGCTGCCCGGCGCGGGCGGCGGGACGCTGCTGGGCGGGCGCGCCGGAGCGCTGCTGCTGCTGGGCGGCAGGACGCTGCTGCGCCGGTGCCGCTTGGCGCGCGGCGGGAGCGGCGGGGCGCGAGCCGTTGCCGCCGAGCGCGCGCAGCGCTTCCGCCTCGTCGACGACGGAGGCGGCGGCGGTCACGTCGAACCCCGCGTCGCGCAGCCTCGTGAGCACGTCCGCGCTGGACATGCCCTGCTCTTTGGCGATCTCGTGCACGCGCTTCTTGGCCATCAGCCACCCGATTCTACGAGGTCATCGCCAACCGACACCGGTCGGCGGAAGGCACGCGAAAACGCCCGCCGCGCGATGGCGTCGCGCGCGCACTCGTCACCGCAGACATACGCGCCGCGGCCGGGCATCGACGCCGTGGGATCGGCGACGACGCGATCGCCGCTCAGCGCCAGCCGCTGGAGCTCGGTTTTGGGCGCGCGTCGTCCGCACGCCACGCACCGGCGCTCGGGAACGTGTGTCGCCGCCGCTATTGCGAGCGCTCCTCGGCGGGCTCGGCCGCGCCGTCGCCTGTGCCCGCCTCTTCCAGAGGCTGGCCATCGGCCGCCTCGAGAGGAGGTTGGGTATCGGCGGCCAGGGCCTCGGGCTCGGCGGCCTCGGGCGCGGGCTCGAGCACGGCCTCCTCCACGAGGCCGTCGTTGGCCTCCGCCCCGTCCTCGCCCTCGATGAGCGCCTCCTCGGCCACGGCCTCTTCGACCTCGCCGTCCTCGGGCGGAGCGCCGCCGACGTAGACCGAGCCGGTGCCCTCGAGCTCCTGGTGGCTGGGGATGCCGCAGAACCGCGAGCCCGGCAGCGCCGCGTTCGGGCAGCGGCGCCCCGTGGCGAGGATGGCGGCGCAGCGCCCGCCGGTCTCCTCCTCCGGGTACTCGGACTCGGGCTCCTCGGTGGCGAACTCGGTCTCGGACTTGATGTCGATGCGCCAACCGGTCAGCCGCGCGGCGAGGCGCGCGTTCTGGCCCTCGCGGCCGATCGCCAGCGACAGCTGGTCGTCCGGCACCACGACGGTCGCCTGGCGGGCGTCGTCGTCGACGAGCACCTCGCGCACGCGCGCCGGCGAGAGCGCCTTGGCGACGAAGCGGGCGGGCTCGTCGTTGTAAGGGATGATGTCGATCTTCTCGCCGCGCAGCTCGGAGACGACCATGCGCACGCGCGACCCGCGGGGGCCGACGCAGGCGCCGACCGGGTCGACGCCGTCGGCGTACGAGACGACCGCGATCTTCGAGCGGTAGCCCGGCTCGCGCGCGACGTTGGCGATCTCCACGAGGCCGTCGGCGATCTCGGGCACCTCGAGCTCGAAGAGCTTCTTGATCAGCTCGGGGTCGCGTCGCGAGACGATGATCGAGGGGCCCTTCGTGGAGGGCGAGACCTCCTTGATGACCGCCTTGATCCGCTGCGAGTGGTCGTAGCGCTCGCCGTCGACCTGCTCGGACTTCGGCAGCAGCGCCTCGACGCGCTCGCGCAGCTGCACGAGCGTGTAGCGCGAGTCGGACTGCTGGACGATGCCGGTGATCAGCTCGCCGACGCGGTCGCGGTACTCCTCGAACATCATGTCGCGCTCGGCCTCGCGGATCCGCTGCAGGATCACCTGCTTGGCGGTCTGCGCGGCGATGCGGCCGAAGTCGTCCGGGGTGACGTCGCGCTCGTCGATCTGATCGCGGTACTCCTCGAACTTGGCCGGATCGATCTCCGGGTCCTGAGGCTCGACCGGCTCGCCGGTCTCGGGGTCGATGTAGGTCCCCTCGTCGATGGTCTCGACGATCAGGTGCGCCTCCAGGCGCTCGGGGACGATGAGCTCGATGACGCGATAGTCGCCGGTGTCGGGGTCCATCTCGACGCGGGCGTACTTCGCCGCGCCGGGCTGCTTCTTGTACGCGGACAGGAGGGCGTCCTCGAGCGCGTGCACGAGCCGGTCGGGGGCGATCCCCTTCTCGACGGCCAGGGCCTTCATGGCCTCAACGATCTCTCGCGACATGTCGGTGCTACTCCTCGACGAGGTTGGAACGGCGGATGTCGGCGTACGGGATGGCGATGAGGCCGGAGTCGGCGGCGATGGTGACCTCGGCCTCGCTCGCGCCGACGAGCTCGCCGGTGAACGACGTATGGCCGTCGCGGGTCTCGCGCGTGCGCACGCGGGCGCGGCGACCCAGGAAGCGGCGGAAGTGGTCGGGCTTGGTGAGCGGGCGGGTGCGGCCGGGCGACGAGACCTCGAGGGCGTGCGTCTCGCGCACCTCCGGCAGCAGGAGGGTGACGCGCTCGCACATGTCGAGGGTCACGCCGTCGGGATGGTCGATGAACAGGCGGACGGTGTGGCCGCCGACGACCTCCGCCAACAGCACCTCGACATCGGGCGCCGTCTCGGCCAGGCGCGCCTCGATATCTGCCTGCAGGCTGTCCATCTCCATCCCTCCTCTCTGACAACAAAAAAGCGGGCGAGCGCCCGCTTTCATCCTTGCCGGCCGCGGGGGCCGGCCCCGAAAGCTGTACCGCAGAACATAGCACCACGCGGGTGACCGCGAGCGGGCCGGGAGGCTCTGTTCAGGCCGCTCGGCGGCGCGCTCTTCCTAGGTACTGCTGGTAGTCCTCGCGCTCCGGACGCAGGCACGCGGCGAGCGCGAGTGGCTTGCGCGCCTCGGCGTGACGGCCGAGCAGCTGCAGCGAGCGGCCGAGGCAGAACAGCGCGAAGTCGTTGGTCGGCGCGCGCTCGACCACGGCCTCGAACTCGGCCGCGGCCTCGCGGTAGCGGCGCGAGCCGAACAGGGCGCGCCCGAGCGCCTCGCGAACCGAGGTCTTGTCGGGCACCAGGTCGCGCGCGCGGGCCAGCGGAACGACCGCGGCGTGGAAGTCGCCGTTGTCGAGCAGCTTGGTCCCGTTCATGTAGAGCTCGTACGCGCTGTCCATGGCCTACGTCTCAGTGTACGGACGGCGCGGGCGGGTCTTGAACGCCCCCTTCGGGGAGGGCGGCAGCGCCCACCAGGCCCGCACCATGCCGCGCCAGCCGAGGCCCGCGGAGAGCTGGCGGCGCAGCGCGCGGCGCTCCGCAGCCGTCGGTCCAGGGGCGGACGGGCGGTAGCGCTGATCGCGCACGGCGCGGACGTAGGAGGCCGCGCCGTCCGAGCCGCCGAGCGTCTCCTCCAGGCGAGCGAGCGTCGTCACGGGCGCCGGCGAGCGGCCCGAGCGGTACAGCGCGCGCTCGAGCTCGGCGAGCTCGGGCGACGTCGTGGCGAACGGCAGGCGCCGGCGCCAGAGGACGACGCCGCCGAGCGAGAGCAGCAGCGCGGCGATCCCGATGCCCACCGGAAGCTGCCAGCCGCCGCCGTTGTCGCTCGGTGCGAGCGCGGCGCCCGGGTCGCCCTCGGCGAACGGGCGGTCGCCGGACTGGCCCAGGCTGCCGAGGTTCGGCGGAAGCGACGGGCCGCCGCTGCCGCTCGGCGTGGAGTCGTCGAGCTGCGAGTTCGCCGGCGACGCGGCCGGCGTGGGATCGAAGGTCACCCAGCCGTACGGCTTGAAGTAGGCCTCGACCCACGAGTGCGCGTCGGTGTCGCGCACGACCCAGTCCTTGCGCTGGTTGTTGTACGTCCCGGGGCTGAAGCCGGTCGCCACCCGCGCCGGGATCCCGCCCATCCGCAGCATGAGCGCCATGACGCCGGAGTACTGCTGGCAATACCCGGCCTTCGTGTCGAAGAGGAACGCCGCGAGCGGGTACGGCCGCTGCGGCGGGGACTCGTCGTAGGTCGTGCCCTGTTGCACGCGCGCCTGGACGAGCTGGACGAAGTCGAACGGCGAATGCGCCGAGCGCTTGAGCACCTGGGTGAGCCCCCACAACCGGCGGTAGGGCGAGTCGTCGAGGATCTGCTCGCCCTCCCCGCCGCGTACCAGGCCGAAGCCGCTCGGCCAGACGACGCCGGGCCCGTTGTCGTGGGTGTCGCCGAAATCGGCGAAGCGAATGGTCGCGTTCGGCCCGAGCGCCCGGCCGGTCACCTTGTCGGTGATGCTCAGGGCGCTGCCGCGCACCGGGACGCGCATCTCGAGGAAGTCGTCGGTGTACCCCGGATAGTCGGGGACGGACCTGCGCAGCTGGTTGTCGGTGGGATGCGGCGAGTAGACGAGCGCCTGGTAGCTGTCGCCCGGGCGCAGCGGCTTGCCCGCGGTCACGTAGGTGCCGTCGGCCTGCGGCAACGGCAGCCGCGACGAGCCGGGCGCGATGTTCAGCACGAGGCCGGCGCCCACGAACTGCTCGGTGCGTATGCCGCGATCGACGACCTTGATCTGCTGCACCCAGCGCGGGTTGGGCCGCTCGGCGAGCAGATCGTCGCGCGTCGGGCGGCCCTGCACCCAGCGCGTCCCGTCGAACTCGCTGAGGTTGACCGTCTTCCAGTAGGTCGGCGTCTTGGCCTTGATGCGCAGCATCTCGCGCCCGTCGCGCGGCCAGTGCAGCGGGCCGTAGGTGTGCTGCCAGCTGAACGCCTCGGCCTTGTTGGGCTCGAGCTTCTCGGCGAACGACTCGTAGTTGAACCACGGGCGCGAGCCGTCCAGGCGCGCCCCGACGATCGCGCCCGCGATCGCGACGAGGATGACGCAGGCCATGGCGATCCCGAGCTGGTCGGCGCGCAGGCGCTCGAGCCACAGGAACGCGGCGAGCAGGATGCAGAAGATGACGCCGTCGAACCAGGGGGCCTTCGGGCCGTGCTCGACGATCGGCACCGTGTACAGCGTGGTCAGCGCGACCGCCGCCGCGAGCGGGTAGCCCTTCCGCCCGCCGCGCCGTGGCCAGAAGGCCAGGATCGCCGCGAGCGCGACCAGCGCGGTGCCGCCGGACACGATCGAGATCCGCACCCAGTCGTCGAGGCCGCGGTAGGGCACCGTGATGCCCGGCGTCGAGCCGATGCCGTCGGCCATGTTGCCGAACAGGTCGTCCCAGGCCTTCGGGCCGAGCAGGCGCACGGGGACCCCCGCGGTGATCAGCGCCATGACGAGCAGCGCGATGGTCACCGCGATCGCCGTGATGCGCCGCCGGCGATCGCTCGCGCGGGCCGGGACCGACATGAGCACCGCGGCGCCGACGGTCGCCACCAACAGCGCGTAGATGACGTCGCCGCCGCGCGAGGGGTGGATGAGCGCCCCCCAGTGCAGCCCGCCGAACAGCGCCAGCGCGAAGAACGCGAACAGGCGGGCGCGATCGGGGCGCGCGAGCGCCGGCGCGGGCAGGGTGCCGCCGCGCGGGATGGCAACGGCGCCCACTACGCGACCTCCGCCATGCGCCGGTGCGTCCCGCTGACCTCGTAGCCGGTGCAGCCGGCGACGGTGAACACGGGGCGGCGGGCGCCGCGCTGGCCGTTGGCGCCGAGACCGTGGCCGCCGGGGACGATGAGGAAGCGCCCGCCGCCGATCGCGTGCCCCAGCGCGCGCGGGGGGCGCGACGGGATGTGCGCCGTGACGTAGAGCAGCGGCCCGCGGCGCGACGCCAGCCCGGCGACGTTGGGACCGGTGCGGTCGTCGACGAGGGCGAGGCGGACGTGGAGGTGCGGCCACCCGATGAGCGTGGACTCGAGCACCGTCGGGCGACGGTCGCCGGGCAGCAGCAGCGCGCAGCCTCCGGCGCGGGCGAGGTGCACGCAGAGCGAGGCGGTGGCGCGGACCGCCGCGTCGAGGTCCTCCTCGCGCGCGGGGCGGCGGGGATCGAGCACGATCAGCGGCCGGGTGTCGCCGTCGGCGCGCAGTCGGCGCTCCATGAGCTCGCCGCCGCGCGCGAGGCCGGGCCAGAAGATGCGCGAGGCGGCCGCGCCGATGCGGTAGGGGCGGAGGCCGTCGAGGTCGACCTCGGCGGCGATCGACGGGCGCCCGCGGCGCGCGACCAGGCCGCTGCCGTCGCCCTCGCCCGGCGGCGTGACCACCGGCTCGATGCGCGGCAGCACGAGCACCTCGGCCGCCGCGGCGGCCGTCACGACGCGCGTGGCCAGGCCGAACGGATCGCTGACGATGATGCGCGGCGGCGCCAGCAGCTTGCGGCCCCGGCGCGCGAAGCGCGCGTTGATGCGCAGCTCGGTGCGTCGACGCCCGCCCGCCATGGTCGCCGAGTTCGGCAGCAGGTCGTCCTCGATGATCCCGCTGGGAACGGGCAGCCGTCCGCCGGTGACGACCAGCTCGATCGCGACCGGCTGTTCCTCGATCGTCCGCCGCGACGCGACCGCCCGGCGGACGCGCACGCCGCGCGCGGAGAGCAGCACCCACAGCGTGGTGATGCCGCCGAGCAGGATGAAGCCGACCCCGGGGACGTAGAGCGGCTCGGCGTCGAACGTCGCCGCGACCAGCGTCAGCAGGAGCCCCAGGAGCGCGGTGATCGCTGCCGGGCGCACGCGCGCCCCTTACAGCGCCGGCGTCGCCGCCAGCGCGTCGGCGACGATCCGTTCGCCGGTCGCGTCGACCGCCTCGGGCGCCAGCACGATGCGGTGCGCGAGGACCGTCTCCGCGAGCGCCTGGACGTCGTCGGGCAGCGCGTGGTCGCGGCCGAGCAGCAGCGCCCGGGCCTTCGCCGCGCGCAGGAGCAGGAGCCCGGCGCGCGGGCTCGCCCCCAGCTCCGCGCGCGGGTCCTGGCGCGTGTGCTGGAGCAGCGAGACGACGTAGCCGCGCAGCGCGTCGGAGGCGTGCACTCGGAGGGCGGCGTCCTCGACCGCGAGCAACTCCGCTGCGGTGGCGACCGGCTCGATCTGGTCGACGCGATCGGCCGTCTCGTGGGCGCGCAGCATCGCGACCTCGCCGCCGGCCGACGGGTAGCCCATCGACACGCGCGCCATGAAGCGGTCGACCTGCGCCTCGGGCAGCGGGTAGGTGCCCTCGAACTCGATCGGGTTCTGGGTCGCGAGCACGATGAATGGCCGCGCCAGCTCGTGCGTGTGCACGTCGACGGTGACGTTGCGCTCCTGCATGCACTCGAGCAGGCCCGACTGCGTCTTCGGCGAGGCGCGGTTGATCTCGTCGACGAGCACGACGTTGGCGAAGATCGGTCCCGGCCGGAACTCGAAGCGGCCCTCGCGCTGGTTGAACACGTTCGTGCCGACGACGTCGGCGGGCAGCAGGTCGGCGGTGCACTGCACACGCGCGAACTGCAGATCCAGCGCACGCGCCACGGACCGCGCCAGCGTCGTCTTGCCGACGCCCGGGAGGTCCTCGATGAGGATGTGTCCCTCCGCGACGACGCAGACGAGGACGAGGTCGAGCAGCTCCTTGCGGACCTCGACCGCGTCGGTGACCGCGAGCGCGACCTGGCGCCGGAACTCCTGCGCGCTCGCGAGCTCCGCCTCGCCGACGGAACCCGGTTCCTCGATGCTCTCCGTGCTCATCGTGAGGCTCCTCCCCTGATCCTCATGCCGTGGTCCTTTCTCGGTTGCGCAGGTCGCCGACCACGTCGAGGATTACCCGCGCAACCTCGGCCTTGGACGCGCGCGGCACATGGCGCTCGCCGGTGGGCGTGACGATCGTGACCTCGTTCTCGGGTCCCTCGAAGCCGATGTCCGCGCGCGCGATGTCGTTGACCACGACGGCGTCGAGGCCCTTGCGCGCGAGCTTGTCGCGCCCGTAGGCGATCGCGCCGTCGCCGTGCTCGGCGGCGAAGCCGACCACGGTCTGGCCGGTGCGGCGGGTGGCGGCGAGGCCGGACAGGATGTCCGGAGTACGTTCGAGCGCGATGACGAGTTCCTCGCGCTCGTCCTTCTTGAGCTTGTGGTCGGCGGCGTCGGCGGGCCGGTAGTCGGCCACGGCGGCGGCCATGAGCAGCACGTCGGCGCGCGGGAACTCGGCCTCGGCGGCCGCCTGCAGCTCGGCGGCGGTGGTCACGTCGAGGTAGCGCACGCGCGGGGAGCGCGGCAGCACCACGTTGGCGGCGACGACGGTGACCTCGGCGCCCAGCGCGGCCGCCTGCTCGGCGAGCGCGAAGCCCATGCGGCCCGAGCTGCGGTTGCCGACGTAGCGCACGGAGTCGATGGGCTCGCGGGTGCCGCCGGCGGTGACGAGCACCTTCAGGCCGTCCCAGGGACGGGTGCCGGCGGGAATGACCGCCTCGACGGCGGCGAGGAGGTCGGCGGGCTCGGCGAGGCGGCCGATGCCCCACTCGTGCTTGGAGCCCAGCGCGCCGGTGCCGGGGTCGATCACGGTCACGCCCCGCTCGCGCAGCGTGGCGAGGTTGGCGCGCGTGGCGGCGTGCTCGTACATGTGGTTGTTCATCGCGGGCGCGACGAGCACCGGGCAGGTGGCGGCGAGCGCGGCCGACGTCAGGAGGTTGTCGGCCAGCCCGTGGGCGAGCTTGGCGATCGTGTTCGCGGTGGCCGGCGCGATGAGGAACGCGTCGGCGTTGCGAACGAGCTCAAGATGGCTGAGCGGATCGTGGTCGGGCGCGGGCTGGTCCGGGAAGACGCCGCGCGCGGGATCGCGCTCGAACTCGTCGGTCAACACCGGTGCGCCGGTGAGGGCGGCGAACGACGCGGCGCCGACGAAGCGCTGCGCCGTCGGCGTCTGGATCACGCGGACGGCGTGCCCGGCCTTGGTGGCCAGGCGCACCACCTCGAGCGCCTTGTAGGCAGCGACACCGCCACTGACGCCGAGGAGGACGCGACCCAAAGGTCCCTCCTAGCGGTACTGGTACTTGATCTTGCCCGCGGCGACTTCCTCGAGGGCGATCGTCAGGTAGTTCTTCGACTGCGAATCGACCATCGGGGGCGGGAACTCGTCGAACGTCCCCTCGCCGAGGTTGTGGTAGTAGGAGTTGATCTGGCGGGCGCGCTTCGCGGCCACGAGCACGGATGCATAGTTGGAATCGACCTGCTCGAGGAGCGTGTCGATGCGCGGGTTGATCATGCGGCGAGGGTACCAGCCACCGCGCACCCCCCCGCCACCTGACGAGGCGGTTCCTTATCCCGTCTTGACGCGGCGTTCGAGCGCGGCGGAGACGATCCCGGCCAGCTCCTCGACGGCGTCCTCGAGGCGGTCGTTGACGACCACGTGACCGAACTCGTGCTGGGCCGCGAGCTCCTGCTCGGCGACCCGCAGGCGGGCCACGACCTGTTCGTCATCGTCGGTGCCCCGGCCGATGAGGCGGGTGCGCAGGGCGTCGAGCGAGGGCGGCGCGATGAAGACCTGGAGCGCGTCGGGGAGCGTCTGGCGGATCTGGCGCGCGCCCTGGAGCTCGATCTCGAGGACGACCGGGTGGCCGGCGGAGGTGCGCCGTTCGAGCTCGGAGCGCAGCGTCCCGTAGCGGCGGCCCGAGTAGGTCGCGTGCTCGACGAACGCGCCTTCGTCGACGAGACGCTGGAAATCTGCGTCGGTCAGGAACTGGTAATCGACGCCCTCCGTCTCCCCCGGTCGCGGGGCGCGCGTGGTCGCCGAGACGCTCAGCTCGAGCTCGGGCAGGCGCTCGCGCAGCGTCCGGATGAGCGTGCCCTTGCCGACCCCGGAGGGGCCGGTGATGACGAAGACGCGAGCCACCCGCGGCAGCGTACGACGCCCGGCTGACAGCGGTGCGGTGCCGGCTACCTGCGCAGCAGGGAGACCAGCTCGGTGCGCTGGCGCTCGGAGAGCCCGCCGATCGTCTTGCTCGGCGAGATCCGGCACTGCTGCAGGACCTTGTTGGCCTTCACGCGCCCGTACTTCGGCACCGCGAGCAGCATGTCGAAGACCTTGGCGGTCTCGACATAGTCAGGAGGCTCGCGAAGAAGCGTGTGGATCGACACCCGGCCCGCCTTCAGATCTCGCTTCAGCTGCGCCCTACGCGTGCGGATTGCGTTGGCGCGCTGGAGGGCATCCATGCGCTGGAGCAGCGATCGCTCGGGTGCCGCCGAATGCTTCGCAGGAGAGTTGGTAGCCGGCGGCATCGGTCGGCGATACTACACAGCAGGAAGCCGCTGGCAAGCGCAATCCCGCGAATTTGGATGAACCTCTAGCTGAGGTTGAGGCCCGTCCAGACTGCTTGACGGTTTTGGCTTTCTTTGCAGGGATTTCCTAGGCGCCGGTGCACAGTCACCCGATGTTGTCCCCGCTCTTTGCGAACAAATCGTCAAGCTCGCGTGAGATCCGTGTTCCTGCCGCCGGATCACGGAAGCTCTCGGTGCCGACGGCGACGAGCGTCGCGCCGACCTCGAGCATGCGCGCCGCGTGTACCCCGGTCTGGACGCCGCCCATGCCCACGACCGGGATCGCGACCCGCCCGGCGACCTCGCGCACCTGGGCCAGCGCGACCGCGCGGATGGCCGGCCCCGACAGCCCGCCGGTGGCGTTTCCGAGCCACGGAACGCCCGCGCGCTCGGGGTGCGGGGCATAGGCGCGCAGCGTGTTGATGAGCGAGACCGCGTCGGCGCCGGCGTCCTGCGCGGCCTGTGCCGCGGCGCCGACGTCGGCGGTGTTCGGCGTGAGCTTGACGATGAGCGGCTTGCCGGTCCGGGGGCGCACCTCCCGCAGGACGGCGGCGAGCTCGACCGGGTCCGCGCCGATGTCCAGGCCCGTGCGGACGTTCGGGCACGACACGTTGAGCTCGAGCGCGTCGACTTCGTCGCGGTCGTCGAGCGCCTCGACGAGCGTGCACAGCTCCTCGGCCGTGGAGCCCATGACGTTGGTGATCAGCGGCACCGGCAGGCGGGCCAGCTCGGGCAGGTCGCTGTCGAGGTAGCCGCGCAGGCCCTTGTTGGGCAGGCCGATCGAGTTGATGAGGCCCGCGGGGGTCTCGTAGAGCCGCGGCGGCGGGTTGCCCTGCCGCGGCTCGAGCGTGATCGTCTTCGAGACGAACGCCGCGAAGGGGAAGTGCTCGACGAGGGCGTCGCCGAACGCCCGGCGTGCGGCGATGGCGTCGAAGGTCCCCGAGCCGTTGACGATCGGGTGCGCGAGGCGCAGCCCGCAGAAGGCGACGCTCAATGCGCCGGCACCTCCGCGAGGCGGGCGCCGTCGAGGACGGGCCCGTCGACGCACAGCCGCAGGTAGCCGCCCTCGCGCAGCGGGACGACGCAGCCGAAGCAGGCGCCGAAGCCGCAGGCCATGCCGGACTCGAGCGCGAGCCGGCAGGCGACGCCGCGCGCCTCGCACAGCGCGCGGACCGCTTCGAGCATGGGCGGCGGGCCGCAGGCGTAGACGACGGCGTTGGCGTCGGCGTCGAGCTCTTCGGCGAGGAGGTCGGTGACGAGGCCGTGGTGGCCGTGCGAGCCGTCGTCGGTGGCCACGCGCGCGTTGTGCAGCAGCTCGGCGCCCGGGGCGTGCGCGGCGTCGCGGAAGCCGAGCAGCGCGGGCGCGGGCGCGCCGCGGGCGAGCAGCTCGTCCTGCCAGATGGCGAGCGGCGCGGTGCCGACGCCGCCGCCGCACAGCAGCGCCCGCCGGCCGTCGCCCGGACGGTCGAACCCAACGCCCAGCGGGCCGGTGATGTGGAGGCGATCGCCTTGCGCGAGCTCGCAGAGCCGCTCGGTGCCGGGGCCGACGGCCTCGAGCATGAACTCCAGCCGCACGCCGGCTCCCGCCTCGCGCGCGCGCAGCACGCTGAACGCCCGCGGCAGGAACGGGCGCTCGTCGCTGCCCCCGCCCCACCGCTGCGCGGCGGCGAGCATGTAGAACTGGCCGGCGCGGGGCAGCGGCCCTTCGGTATCGGCGACGGCGAGGACCACGTAGGCGCCCAGCTCACGCCGCTCCGTGATGGCGACCGTCCGGCGGCCGAACGGCGCGAGCGTGCGCGGCTCGTCCGTCACTCCTTCGCCTCCGCCGGTACCCGCCCGCCGTGGATCTCCTGAAGCGAGAGGACGTCGGCGACACCCTGGCGCGCGGCGGCGATCGCGCGAGCGGCGGCGAGGCCCCCCGAGAGCGTCGTCAGGCACGGGATGCCGCGGGCGACGGCGGCGCGGCGGATCTCCCAGCCGTCCGAGCGGGCGCCCGAGCCGGTCGGGGTGTTGACGACGAGGTCGACGTCGCCGTTCTCGATCCAGTCCACGACGTTCGGCGACCCCTCGCCCACCTTCTTCAGGGCCGTGGCGGGGATGCCCATGCGCTCGATCGCCTCCTTGGTGCCGCGCGTCGCGACGATGCGGAAGCCGAGGTCGTGGAGGATCTGCGCGATGCCGATCGCGGCCGGCTTGTCGGAGTCGGTCAGCGAGATGAACGCCGTGCCGGTGACGGGCAGCGCGGCGCCTGCGGCCGCCTGTGCCTTGGCGAACGCGGTCGGGAAGTCGCGGGCGATGCCCATGACCTCGCCGGTGGAGCGCATCTCGGGGCCGAGCAGGGAGTCCGAGCCCTCGAAGCGGTCGAACGGGAGCACGGCCTCCTTGACGCTGACGTGGTCGGCCGCCATGGGCTCGGCGGGCAGGTCGAGGTCCGCGATGCGCTCGCCGAGCATGAGGCGGCAGGCCAGCTTGGCCAGTGGCACGCCTATCGCCTTCGACACGAACGGGACCGTGCGCGAGGCGCGCGGGTTGGCCTCGATGACCGAGAGGGCGCCGTTGTGGACGGCGTACTGGACGTTCATGAGGCCGACGACCCCGAGGCCGAGCGCGATGCCGCGCGTGGCCGCGCGGATCTCGTCGAGCATCTCGTGGCCGAGCGAGTGCGGGGGCAGCACGCAGGCCGAGTCGCCGGAGTGGATGCCGGCCTCCTCGACGTGCTGCATGATCCCGCCGATCCACACGTCCTCGCCGTCGCAGAGCGCGTCGACGTCGACCTCGATGGCGTTCTCGAGGAAGCGGTCCAGGTAGATGGCGCGGTTGTCGCGCGCGTTGCGATCGAGGTACTCCGCGAGGCCCTCGCGCGAGTAGACGATCTCCATGGCGCGGCCGCCGAGGACATAGCTCGGGCGGACCAGCAACGGGAAGCCGACGCGCTCGGACTGGTCGAGCGCCTCCTCCACGGAGTGCGCGGTGGCGTAAGGCGGCGCGTGGTAGCCGAGGCGGTCCAGCAGCGCGCCGAAGCGGCCGCGGTCCTCGGCGAGGTCGATCGAGTCGACGCTCGTCCCGAGGATCGGCACGCCGGCCTCCTGGAGGCCGTGGGCGAGCTTGAGCGGCGTCTGGCCGCCGAACTGGACAATGACCCCTTCGGGCCGCTCGACCTCGATGACGCCGAGGACGTCCTCGAGCGTGAGCGGCTCGAAGTACAGGCGGTCGGAGGTGTCGTAGTCGGTGGAGACCGTCTCCGGGTTGCAGTTGATCATCACCGCGTCGCGCCCCGAGTCGCGGACCGTCATCGCGGCGTGGACGCAGCAGTAGTCGAACTCGATGCCCTGGCCGATGCGGTTGGGGCCGCTGCCGAGGATCACGACGCTGGGCCGGTCGCCGCGCTCGATCTCATGGGCCGCGCGGCGCTCCCAGCCGGAGTAGTAGTAGGGCGTCCGAGCGGGGAACTCGGCGGCGCAGGTGTCGACCGACTTGAAGGACCGCTCGCCTGCGAGCGCGGCCTCGGGGTCGAGCGCCAGGGCCCGGATCTCGGCCAGGAACCAGGGGTCGACGCGCGTGCGCGCGTGGACGTCGTCGATGGCGGCGCCCTTGCGGAAGGCCTCGAGCATCACGTCGAAGCGGTCGCTGGCCGGGCGCTCGAGCATCTGCAGCAGGGTCGGCGTGTCGACCCCGTCGAGCTTCGTTGCAATGTCGAGTTCGCGGCTGCGCAGAGATTTTGCAAACGCCTGCTGAAACGTTCTGCCGATGGACATAGCCTCGCCCACGGACTTCATGTGGGTCGACAGATCGGAGGCGACGCCGGGGAACTTCTCGAAGGCAAAACGTGGCCACTTGACCACCACATAGTCGATCGTGGGCTCGAAGCTCGCGGGCGTGATCCCGGTGATGTCGTTGGGGATCTCCTCGAGCGCGTAGCCGACGGCGAGCCGGGCGGCGATCTTGGCGATGGGGAAGCCGGTCGCCTTCGAGGCCAGCGCGCTGGAGCGGGAGACGCGCGGGTTCATCTCGATGACGAGGATCTCCTCGCTGACCGGGTCGACGGCGAACTGGACGTTCGCGCCGCCGGTCTCCACGCCGACCGCGCGGATGACCGCGATCGCCTGGTCGCGCACGCGCTGGTAGAGGCGGTCGGTCAGCGTCTGCTGCGGCGCGACCGTGACGCTGTCGCCGGTGTGCACGCCCATGGGGTCGACGTTCTCGATGGAGCAGACGATCACGACGTTGTCGTTGCGGTCGCGCATGACCTCGAGCTCGAACTCGCCCCAGCCGAGCACCGACTGATCGAGCAGGACCTGGCCGATCGGCGATGCCGCCAGGCCGCGCTGGACGATGCGCTCGTACTGCTCCTCGGTGTAGGCGATGCCGCCGCCGCGCCCGCCGAGCGTGAACGCGGGCCGGACGATGCACGGCAGGCCGAGGTCGCCGGTCGCGGTGCGCGCCTCCGCGAGCGACGTCGCAATCGCGCTGCGCGGCATCTTCAGGCCGGCCGCCTCCATCGTCTGGCGGAAGAGGTCGCGGTCCTCGGCGCGCGCGATGGCCTCGTAGTCGGCGCCGATGAGCTCGACGCCGAAGCGCTCGAGCGTGCCGTCCTCCGAGAGGGCCTTGGCGAGGTTGAGCGCCGTCTGGCCGCCGAGCGTCGGCAGCAGGGCGTCGGGGCGCTCGCGCTCGATGACCTGGGCGACCGGCCCGGGCAGCAGCGGCTCGATGTAGGTCGCGTCGGCGAACTCGGGGTCGGTCATGATCGTCGCCGGGTTCGAGTTGACCAGGACGACCTCGTAGCCCTCCTCCTTGAGGACCTTGCACGCCTGCACGCCCGAGTAGTCGAACTCGGCGGCCTGGCCGATGACGATCGGGCCGCTGCCGAGGATCAGGATCTTGTGCAGGTCGTCGCGCCTAGGCACCGGCCCGCACCGCCTCCAGGAACCGATCGAACTGGTAGAGCGCGTCGTTGGGCCCGGGGCCGGCCTCGGGGTGGTACTGGACCGTGGCGCTGTTGACGTCGAGCAGCTCGAGGCCCTCGACGGTGCGGTCGTAGAGGTTGACGTGCGTGAGCGCGGCCTCGCCGAAGTCAGTGCTCCAGCGGACCGGCTCGTCGGCCTCGACGCGGCCGCCGCCGTCCGGCGCCGCGACCGCGAAGCCGTGGTTCTGCGACGTGATCTCGATCTT
>DATFRW010000140.1:0-20490 GCA_035262945.1 Solirubrobacteraceae bacterium | reverse complement strand
TCGCCTGCCCGATCGCCACGCCGGCCGCGGTCGCCACGCCCGAGGCGCGGCCGCCGAGCAGCACGTTGCGCACCGTGAGCGCGGTGTCGGGCCCCGGTGTGACGATCACCAGGGCCGCGACGCCGACGAACGCCCACAGTGCGGCCATCTACACCGCGGTCCCCTTGATGGACTGCTGGCCGCGCGCGACGTGGTAGCGCATGCCGGTGGACGGGAGCTTCGCGGTCGAGCGCTTCTTGATCGTCTGCAGGCGGACCATTTGGCAGTCGAAGCTGTCCTTGGTCGCCACGACCTTGCCGTAGCCGTGGTGGTCGGTGTCGGCGCTGTCGATCCACGGGTTGATGCCCTTCAGCGCCTCGAGGAGGGCGGGATCGGTGTGCGGGTTGGCGTCGTTGCCCTTGATGATCGTGCCGCCGCCGGCGTTCAGGTCCGTCTCGCCAAGGCCCTGCGAGGTGATCGAGCCGCCGACGAACTCGACGGCGACGGTGTCGCCGTCGCCCATGTTCGTGCGCACGTCGCCGTTGACGAAGGTGTGGATGTCGCCAGTCACGAAGACGACGTCCTTGATCTGGCGATCGCGGATGTGGGTCAGCAGCTCCTCGCGCTCCTGCGGGTAGCCCTGCCAGCTGTCGAAGGTGTAGAAGCTTCCGCCGAGCACCTTCGTCGGCATGATCATCACCTCGTTGGCGAGCACCTTCCATGCGGCCTTCGACGCGCTGAGCTGCCCCTTGAGCCAGTTCATCTGCGTCCTCCCGAGGAACGCACGCGGCTGGTTCCAATCCGCGCACGGCGGGGCGACGGCGTCGCCGCATGGCTGGTCGGCGCGGTACTGGCGCTGGTCCATGACGAGGAGGTCGACGGTCCGGCCGAACTGCAGCCGGCGGTAGATCCGGTCGGGCTTCGGCGGCGAGTACGGCATGGTCTCGAAGAAGGCCCTGTAGGCCACGGCCTTGCGCTTGACGGTGACGTCTCGCGAGGCGGGCAGACCGCCGCCGGGCGCGCCGCCCGCGTAGTTGTCGGAGACCTCGTGGTCGTCCCAGAGCATCACGGTCGGGAAGCGCGCTTGCACCTTGCGCAGCGCCTCGTCGGAGCGATACAGCGCGTACTTGGCCCGGTAGTCGTCGAGGGTGATCGCCTCGCGCACGACGCCTGCCCGGCCGAGGCTGCGGCCGATCCCGTCGTTGCGGACCCCCGTCCCGCCCTTGGTCGAGTGGTAGGTCTCGTCGTAGATGTAGTCACCCAGGCAGATGACGAAGTCGAGGTCCTCCTTCGCGAGGAGCTCGTGCGCGTTGTAGTAGCCGTGCGTGTAGTCCTGGCAGGACCAGAACGCGAAGCGCACGGGCTGCAGGGAGTCGGCCGGCAGCGCGGTGCGGAAGCGCCCGACGGGCCCGTCCTTCGTCGCCGTGGCGAACCGGTAGTAGTACTGCTCGTGCGCCTTGAGGCCCGTGATGCGGGTCTTGACGTTGTGGTTGACCGGGGCGCCGGTGGTCAGCCGCTTGTGGGCCACGACGTGCCGGAAGTTCTTGTCGGTCGCCACTTCGAGGTCGACGCCGACCGTTCCCTCGACGTTCCCCAGCCGCGTCCACAGCGTGATCGCGCTCGGCGTCGGCTCGCCCGACATGACGCCCTCCGAGAACCGTCCGCCGCGCGCCAGCTTCACCGGCCGCGCCGGGTTCAGGCCGGCGGCGAGTGCGCTGGTGGGCGAGAGGATCGCGGTGGCGGCTGCGGTGCCGGCACGCACGACGAACTGGCGGCGGGTGTGCACGTAGTGACCTCCTGTCGGTGCTGGGACGGCGCGAGCGTACCGTCAGGCGCGGGCGCGGGGTGTCACTTTCGCGGTGAGCTTCTTGCCGTTCGTCCTCACCGCGGTGACCGTGAACGTCACGCGCTGTCCCGCCTTCACCGTGTGCACGAGGCGCAGCGCGCCGCGGCGCAGGCGCACGTCCGCCGTGCGCGTGCCAGCCTTGCGCAGCTTGACCGTCACCGAGCGCGCGCCGCGCTTGCCGCGCAGCTGCTTGGGCAGCGTGACGCGGACGCGGGTGATCCGCGACGGCGCGGACAGCTTGAGCCGCAGCGCGGGGCGCTTGTGCTTGACGCCGGTGAGCGTGGCGGTCGCCTTCAGCCGCGACGAGGAGGCGGCGCCGCACGCCACCTGGGCGCGGACGGTGCCGCTGCGCTTGGCGCCGCCGTGGGACTGAAAGCCCGTCTGCAGCGTCACCGGCGGCGAGGCGCAGAGGTCGCGCCCCGAGCTGAGGATCCCGTTCTTGCCGCCGGTGAAGGTGAGCGCGAGACGGGTGAGGGGGACGTCGGGGATGCCGTCGAAGATCGTCTTCAGGCGGCCGCCCGAGGCGAAGCCGACCGTCGCGCGCAACCGCAGGTCGATGGGGCCATGGAGGTCGAGCGCGAGCTCGGGCAGGGGCCCGTTCTTCGGCGTGACGAGCAGCACCGGGCCGCTGAGCGGCGCGGGCAGCAGCGGGGTGTCTGCGCGCACCGTGCCGACGATCGCGCTCGACGGGCACGCGTTGGCGTCGAGCTTCGCGGCCGGGCACGAGCGCCGCAGCGCGTTGATGTCGGCGCCCAGCTTGGACGGCAGCGTGACCTCGACGTGGCGCGAGTTCGCCTCCCCGGGCCGCTGCGTGACGACCGTGGTCAGCGGCGGGTGCGAGCCCTTTCCGGTCTGGCCGCGCGAGCCGATCGTCGCGGTGAGCTTGGGCGCGTAGGGCTGGCGGTCGCAGCCGGTGGGCTGATAGCTGGCGTCGGCCGCGGCCTGCTGGCCGCCCGTGGCCGTGAAGGCCCCGTGCGCCGGCAGCGGCGCGCACGACGTCGGGTTGAGCATGAAGCCGGGCCGGTCGATGGTCAGCGCGATCGTCCGGTAGGGCGTGGGGATGCCGCCGACGATCTGCGGCAGGTCCTCGGTCTCGACGTCGATGCCCGCGTCGGGGCGCAGCGTGAGCTTGGCCAGCGTCACGACGGTGCCGAGGTCGATCGGGCCGACCTTCGCCGGGACGACGATCGCCAGGCCGGCGACGCCGCCGCCGAACGCCTGCGTCAGGTACACGCGCGCGCCGAGGGCGAGCGGCTCGTCGCCGTTGCCGACGACCACCGTGGCCGATCCGACGCGCGAGTCCTCGCCGCACGCGGCGGCCCGCGCCTGGTCGACGGGGCACGCGGGGACGGCGCCGAGGCGGCCGGCGAGCCCGGGCGGCAGCGAGACCGTCGAGCGCAGGAGGCGCGCCTGGCGGTCGGGCCGGTCGATGCGGACGGTGAGCGCCGTGTCGGCTCCGGCCTGCGTCGTCGAGGACGACAGGCCGAGCGACGGCGTGAAGGCGAGTGGGCCGCAGCCGACGACGTCGCCGGTGTCGCTCGGGGTGGCGGCCGCGGTGCCGCTGAACGGGGTCATGGTCGCCGTAGCGGTGTAGGTGCCGCAGGCGGGCGGCGAGGTCAGCACGGCGCGCGGGCCGCCTTTGTAGCGGAAGAAGAACTGCGTGAACGGAACCTGCGGCGAGTCGGCGAAGACGTTCGTGACCTGGCCGGTCGTCGGGTCGACGACGACGTCGCCGATGAGCTTGACGCGCAGGCGCGGGTCCTCGACCGAGACGAAGTTGCGCAGCTTCGCCGTGGGGGTCGGGGTGCCGAAGTACACCTTGCCGGTCAGCGTGCCGATGAGCGGCGTGTCGAAGCGCACGTCGCCGATCTCGGACGATGCGGGGCATTGCGGCGGACGGTCCTCCTTCAGGCCGAACTGGTCCTCGGTGCACGCGGTCAGCCCGTTGGCGAGGCCGGGCGAGAGCGCGAGCCCGGCCGGCAGCCTGAGCTCGACGCGCTTGACGTTGGCCTGGACGCGGTTGTCACCGACGGGCGCCGGGACGACGAGCGTCGCCGTCGCCTCGCCCGGCGTGTCGGGCTGGGACTGCTTCGGGCCGACGACGAGCGACGGCGTGAACGGGACGTGCGCGCAGTCGGTGGGGGTGAAGCTGTCGCTGCCGCCGGTTCCTCCGCCCTTGTACGCGGTCACGTCGATGCTCGTCGTGGCCGGCTGGCAGCTCGTGGGGAGGGTCACGAACGGCTTGCCGAGCGAGGAGTGATCGCCCTTGGCCCCCCACAGCGTCAGCGCCATGTGGGTGATCGTGATCGGCAGGCCCGCGGCGCTGTCCGGGATGCCCGTCGTGACGGTGTCGAGCCCGTAGTCGCTCAGCCGCGCGCGCACCGTCGTCTCGAGCCGGATCGTCGTGATCACCGCCGGGATGCTGATGCCCAGCCGCGCGGGCTCGTTCGCGTTCGGCTCGACGTTCCAGACCTTGCCCGACAGGGTCAGCGGCAGCACGTCGAGCCCGGCCGCGGTGGTCGAGACCTCGCCGACCTGCGTGTTGGCGGGGCACGTCCCGGTCCGGAAGGTCGCCTGCGGGCACTTCGGCGTCGCGCTCGGGTCGCCGATGAGCCCGGGCGCGAGGTGGATCGCCAGGTCCTTGAGGTCGTCGCCGCCGGTCTGGCCGACGTCGAACGAGATGCAGAAGTCCTGGTGTGAGCCGGCGAGGGCCGAGGTTCCGCACGGGCGCGCGGCGACGTTGGACAGGGAGACGTCAGCGCTGGACGCCGTGGGCGCGGCCAGGAAACAGAGCGCTGCGAGGGCAGCGACGAGCGGGTGGCGGTGGGACATGTGGAGCCAAACGAGCCGCGCGACGGGAACTGGCGGTATCGCGCGGGGGACTTGGCCGACGCCGTGTGGGTCTCCCGATAATGGCCTCGTCGTGCGTGCCGTGTCGAGTCCGCGCTTCGTCGGGCGGGAGGACGAGCTGGGTCGCCTCGAGGCGAACCTGGCGGCCGCCGTCGTGGGCGCCCCCGCGACCGTCGTCATCGGCGGCGAGGCGGGCATCGGGAAGTCGCGCCTCGTGGCCGAGCTAGCGGGGCGGGCGGCGGCGGGCGGGTGGATCGTCGCCTCGGGCGGCTGCATCGACGTCGAGGAGGGGCGGCTCCCCTTCGGCCCGTTCGTCGAGGCGCTCCGCGCCCACGTCGGGGGCCTCGACAGAGCCGCCCGCGAGGAGCTGGTGGCCCCGAGCGCGGCCGACCTCGCCCGCCTGCTGCCCGAGCTGAGCCCCGCCGAGGGCGAGAGCGAGGACGCGGGCGCCCCGGCGCAGGGACGCCTGTTCGAGCTCGTGCTCGACCTGCTCGGCCGCCTGTCGGCGCTCGCCCCGCTCGTCCTCGTCGTCGAGGACCTGCATTGGGCCGACCGGTCGACGCGCGACCTGCTCGCCTTCGTCGCGCGCAACCTGCGCGACGAGCGGATCCTCGTCGTCGCGACCTTCCGCTCCGACGAGCTCTACCGAGGGCATCCGCTGCGCCGCGTCCTCGCCGAGCTCGACCGCAGCCGCCGCGTCGAGCGGCTCGAGCTGGCCCCCTTCACGCGCGACCAGCTCGCCGAGCAGCTCGCCGGCATCCTCGGGCGCCCCGCCGAGCGCCGGCTCGTCGACGCGATCCTCGAGCGCTCTCAGGGCAACGCGTTCTTCGCCGAGGAGCTGCTCGCCGCCGACACCGAAGGGCGCGAGCTGCCGCCGACCCTGCGCGACATCCTGCTCGCGCGCGTCGAGCGCATGCCGAGCGACGTCCAGGAGGTCCTGCGGGTCGTCGCCGCGGGCGGCCGCCCCGTTCCGGAGCCCCTGCTCGCCGCGGTGGCGACGCTGCCGGCCGTGGCACGCACGCGGGCGCTGCGCGACGCGGTGACCTATCACCTGCTCGTCCATCGCGAGCCCGAGGGCTACGCGTTTCGCCACGCGCTCCTGCGCGAGGCCGTGGACCACGAGCTGCTGCCCGGCGAGCGCAGCGCCCTCCACGAGGCCTACGGCACCGCGCTCACCGCGGCTCCCGAGCTCGCCGCCGATCAGGAGACCGTCGTCGGCGACCTCTCGCGCCATTGGTACGCGGCGCACGACCTGCCGCGCGCGCTCGCGACCGCAGCTGAGGCCGGGCGATCCGCCGAGCGCCGCTCGGGCTTCGCGGAGGCGCGCGAGCACTACGAGCGCGCGCTCGAGCTCTGGGACCGGGTGGCGGACGCCGGCGCGCGCGCTGGCACCGATCGCGTCACGCTCGTGCGCCACGCGGCCGAGGCGGCGAACCTGTCCGGCGATCACGGCCGCGCGGCCGCGCTCATCCGGACGGCGATCGCGCAGATCGATCCGGGCGCCGACCCCGCCACCGCCGGGGTCGTGTGGGAGCGGCTCGGGCGATACCTGTGGGCGTCCGGCGACAGCGAGGGCGCGCTGGAGGCCTACGAGCGCGCCGTGGCCACCGTGCCGGGAGACCCGCCCTCCGCGGAGCGCGCGCGCGTGCTCGCCGCACGCGGTCAGGGCCTGATGCTGCTGTCGCGCCACGCGGAGTCGCGCGCGTGCTGCGAAGAGGCGATCGCCATCGCGCGGGCGGTCGGCGCGCGCGCCGAAGAGGGGCACGCGCTGAACACGCTCGGTGCCGACCTCGCCTACCTCGGCGATCCCGAGACGGCGGTCGCTCATCTCGAGCGCGCGCGGGCCATCGCCTACGAGGTCGGCGACCTCGACGACGTCGGGCGCGCCTACCTCAACCTCTCCGACCTGCAGGCGGGGCTGCTGAACCGGCTCGAGGACGCGGTCGCGCTCGCGCGCGAGGGCATCGGCTTTGCTCGCCGCGTCGGCCTCGCCGGCGACTACGGCGTCTCGCTGCAGAGCAACGCCGCGGGCGCGCTGCTGCGCCTCGGCCGCTGGGACGAGGCGGCGGAGCTGCTGCGCGCCGCCGAGGAGCGCAACCCGATCGAGATGGCCGCCATCGACCTGCACCAGAGCAGCGCCTGGCTGCACGTCGCGCGGGGAGCCTTCGACGAGGCGGCGCGCGAGATCGAGGCCGCTCGGTCGCTGACGGCGAAGACCGTCGATCCGCAATATCAGGCGCCCCTGAGTGCCCTCGAAGCCGAGCTGGCGCTGTGGCGCGGCGACCCGGACGCGGCGCGCGAGGCGGTCGCCGCCGGGCTCGAGCACCTCGACGGCACCGACGACCGGTGGTTCCTCGCGCCGCTGCTGTGGATCGGGCTGTGGGCCGAGGCGGACGCCGCCGCGCGGCCCGCCGCGGGACAGTCGACCCGCGCCCGGGCGCTGGGCGATCACGCCCGCGCGATGCTCACCGAGGATGGATTCGTGCCGCCCGCGACACCAGCCTACGTCCTGCTGTGCGAGGCCGAGCTCGATCGGCTCGGCCAGGGCGGCGACCCGGATCCATGGCGGCGTGCCGCCGCCGCGTGGGAGGCGCTCGGGCACCCCTACCCGCACGCCTACGCGCGCTGGCGCGAGGGCGAGGCGCTGATCATGCGGCGCCGGGCGCGCGAGGGCGCCGGCCCGCTGGCGCGCGCCCAGGCGATCGCCGACGCGCTCGGCGCGCGCCCGCTCGCGCGCGAGGTCGCGCTCCTGGCGCGCCGGGCGCGGCTGAACCTCGCCAGTCGCGTCGTGGCGCCCGCGGCGCCCAGCCCGGCGGCGGATCTCGGGCTCACGCCGCGACAGCGCGAGGTCCTCGAGCTCGTCGCGGCCGGGCGCACGAACCGCGAGATCGCCGAGGCGCTCTTCGTGACCGAGAAGACCGCGGGCGCGCACGTGTCGAGCATCCTGGCCAAGCTGCGCGTGCGCAGCCGCGTCGAAGCGGCCACCGCGGCCCATCGGATGGGGTTGGTCGCCTCCAGCGACGAGTAGGACACCGCGAAGACTGGGATCGGCGCCCGGGGCACTGTGGGAGTTCTCCCGATGCGCGCGCCGCGGCCGCCTGAGACGCTCGCGGCGCAGATGAAGAAAGCGGTCCTGGCAGGGCTCGTGCTGGTGCTGTTCAACGCGGCGGCGGCGCGAGCGGACATCTACTTCGGGGATCACAGCGACGGCACGGCGATCGGTCGGGCGAACGACGACGGCAGCGCCGTCAACCTGGCCTTCATCACCGGCGCGAGCAGTCCCTGCGGCATGGCCGCCGACCGCGCCCACCTGTATTGGGCCAACGAAGCCGGCCACACGATCGGGCGCGCGAACCTCGACGGCACCAGCGTCGACGAGAACTTCATCGACACCCAGACCCAGCCGTGCGGCGTCGCCGTCGACGCGGGCCACGTCTACTGGGCCAACACGTTCGGATCGGAGATCGGGCGCGCCCGACTCGACGGCAGCGCCGTCCAGCAGGACTTCATCCAGGTGTCGACGGCGAACTCCCAGCCGTGCGGGATCGCGGTCGACGGCGCGCACCTCTACTGGGCATCGCACGCCAGCGGCCGCATCGCGCGGGCGAACCTCGACGGGACGGGCGCCAACGAGGGGTTCATCGACACCGCCGGGAGCGGCCGCTGCGGCGTCGCAGTCGACGCCGCACACCTGTACTGGGCCGATCAGGGCTCGGCGGTCGCGGGCCAGGCAGGGTCGATCGGGCGCGCGCAGCTCGACGGCACCGGCGTCACCCCCAACCTCATCGGCCTGCCGAGCGAACCGTGCGGCGTCGCCGTCGACGGCGCGCACGTGTACTGGGGCAACGGCGCCACCTCCCCGGTCGCCATCACTCATCCGCCCGCGATCGGTCGCGCGAACCTCGACGGCAGCGGCGCGAACACCACCTTCATCCCCACCGGGTCCGGCAGCGCTCCGTGCGCGATGGCGGTCGGCACGCCGCCGCCCGCGCCGCCGCCCGCACGCCCGCCCCCGGGCGGCGGCGTTCCACCGCCCGGAGGCGCCGCGCACCCGGTCGCGCAGATCTCGCAAGTAGGCGGCGTGCGCCGCGGCGCTCGCCTGCTGCTCAGCGCCGCCGGCTCCCTCGGGGGCGGCGCTCCGATCGCGCGCGTGGCTTGGGACTTCAACGGCGACGGCCGCTACGACGGCGCGTGCCCGGGCAGCGAGCCGATCGGCATCCACGCGTTCGCGGCCTCGGGTGTCCGGACCATCGGCCTGCGGATCATCGATGCCGACGGCAGCACGGCGACCACGACGCAGCGCGTCGCGGTGAGCGCGGTCCCGGGTGCGCCGAAGGCCGATCCGCGTGCCGCGGGCGAGGACGGCTACGCGTGCGCGGCGCCCGCGCCCGACGGGCAGCCATGCGTCAAGGACATCGACCTCGACGGCCAGGACGCGCACGCGCTCGGCGCCGGCTGCTTCGTGGAGGCGCCGGCGCCGAAGACGATCGGGCTGGCCGGCGGGCTGCCGACCGGGGCACCGGCCGGCGCGGCGCGGGCGGCAGCGGGCGCCGGAACCGTCTACTCCTCGCCGGTCAACAAGAAGATCTTCGGCAAGCTGTGGCAGAGCCGCGGCCCGTTCGCCATCAACGGCCTCGAGTTCGATCCCAAGGCCGGCGTGCCCGGCTACGTCGACGAGCGCACGAACGCGATCGACGCGCAGAACGCGCGCGTGCGCATCCTCGACACGGCGATCGTGCTCTCGAAGGACCGCGCGATCCGCGACGTGTTCCCCGACGTCACGGGCGCGTCACAGGCCATCCAGATGCCCGACTTCCCCGACGTCGGCCGCTACCTGTCCGACCTCTTCGGCTTCAAGCTCATCGGCTCCGTCACCCCGCGCCTGGTGAACGGCAAGCTCGCGCTCGCGGCGCACATCGGGATCCCCGCGGCGCTGAGCGCCGACGTGACGCTCGTCGCCGACAACGGCGGTCTGCATCTCGACGAGATCCACGCGCACTCCGACGAGGCGCCGTTCGGGCTGCTCGACGTGCGCAACCTCGACTTCGACTACAAGCCGACGGATGACAGTTGGGAGGGCGGCGCGACGATCGTCCTCAGCCAGGCGCTCGGGATCCACGGGACGATCGGCTTCAAGCACGGCGACCTCGACCACCTCGGCGCGGCGCTCGACCTCAACGGCGTCGGCTACCCGCTCGTCCCGCCGCTGATCGTGCTCAACCAACTCGGCGTCGAGGCGGGCTTCGGCGATCCGGTGACGCTCACCGGGACGATCGAACTGACCGCGGGCGGCAAGCTCGAGGTGCTCGGCGGCAACTTCTCGGCCGCCGACCTCACCGGGACGGTCAAGTTCACCGCCTCGGATCCCTGGGCGCTCGAGGCGAAGGGCGATCTGAAGCTGCTGACGCTCCCGTTCGCCAACGCGTTCGTGAAGTACGTGTCGTCTGGCTCGCTGACCTTCGGCGGCGACGCGCACCTGGACTTCGAGATCCTCCACGCGCACGGCCACGTCGGCGGCTTCTTCACGAGCCTGGGCAACTTCCAGGCCGACGCCGACGTCGAGGGCTGCATCGACCTCCTCGGCTGCGCGGGCGCCGAGGCCGTGGTGTCGTCGAAGGGCGCGGGCATCTGCGCCGACCTCGGCTTCGTCCACGCCGGCGGCGGCCTGTTCTGGGACGGGCGCTTCGTCTTCATGGCCGACTCCTGCGACATCGCGCAGTTCCGGGTCGCCGGCGCGGGAGGCACGCGCGCGGCCGCCGCCGGCGACGCCGCCGCGATCGCCGTGCCGGGTGGTTTGCCGGCGGAGGTGTTCGCCGTGCACGGCGCGGCCGACGCGCCGAACGCGACCGTCGTCGCGCCGGACGGGACGCAGTACGCGAGCCCCGACGGCTCCGCCGTGCGCAACGACCGCTACGTGTGGTTCCGCGAGCCGTCGCTGAAGACCACCTACGTGATCGTGGCGCGGCCGGCACCGGGCCGCTGGACGGTGGCGAGCGGCGACGTGTCGCGGGTCGAGGTTGCCGACGCGCTGCCGGCGCCATCGGTGCGTGGCAGCGCGACGCGCCGCGGCGGCGCCGAGGTGCTGCGCTATCGCGCGAAGGTCGCGCCGGGCGAGCGCGTCGCGTTCGCCGAGACCGGCACCGACGTGGCCCAGGCGCTCGGCACTGCTCGCGGCGCTGAAGGGACGCTGCGTTTCACGCCGGCCCCTGCGGGCGGCCGCTCGCGCCAAGTCGTCGCCCTGGTGACCCGGAACGGCCTGCCGGTCACGCGCGTCGTGGTCGCCCGCTACCGCGCGCCGGCGCCGCGCCCACCGCGCGCCGTGCGCCGGCTGCGGATCGCCCGCCGCGGCAGCACCTTCGCGGTCAGTTGGCGCGGCGAGCCGGGCGTGGAGTACCGCGCCGCGGTGCACGTCGGTGACGGACGGCGGCTGACGTTCGTCCGGCGCGGCGTCCGCGCACGGATCGTCGTGCACCGGGTGCTGCCGCAGTACGGCGCGACGGTGACGGTCCGCGGCCGTGGCGCCACGGGCTTGCGTGGCGCCACGGCACGGGCCCGGGTCAGCGCGCCGTAGCCCTCGCGCTCGCCTGCAGCAGCTTGCCGGTCATCGGCCTGCCCTCGACCTTGAGGGTCAGGTGGCTGCCGGCCTTCACAGGGGAACGCTTGCGCAGCGCGCCGGGGCGCAGCGAGAGCACGACGGTGCGGGTGCCGCCCTTCGGCAGGCCGCCGACGACGAGCTTGCCGGCGCTCATCTTCACGCTCGGGCGCGTCACGCGCTTGCCGCCGGCGAGCACGCGGACCGTGCGCTTGAGCGTCGCCGACGGTGCGGCGCGCAGCTGCCGCGGCAGGGCCACGCGGACCTCGCGCAGCTTGGCGACCGCGGACGCGACGGTCAGCCTGACCGTCGGGCGCGCGGACTTGATCCCCGCGAGGCTCGCGCTGACCGACAGGCGCCGGCCGCACGGCAGCGTCGGCGCCACGCGGGCGGTGCGCTTCGCCCCGCCGTGCGACACGAACGCGGCGCCGAACGTCGACGTGGTGCGGCACAGGTCCTTGGACGTGACGAGCACGCCGTTGCGCCCGCCGTCGAAGGAGACCTTGAGCTGCGTGAGCGGGACGTCGGGGACCGCGGGGAACACCGTCTGCAGGTGGCCCTGGGTCAGCGCGACGGTCGCGCGCAGCCGCAGCCCGAGGGGCAGCTCGAGCGACAGCTCCGGCAGCGTGCCGCTCGCCGGGCGGACCATGAGGACGTCCCCGGTCAGCGGGAACGGCAGCAGGGTCGAGGTCGCCGAGATCCGGCCGACCCTCGCCGAGGCCGGGCACGTCCCGGCGAGCAGGTTGGCCTGCGGGCAGGCACGCTTGAGCGCGGCGGCGTCGGCGCCGATCCCACCGGGCAGCGTCACGGTGACCCGCTCGCTGTTCGCCTCGCCCGGCTTCTGGGTGATCGTCGTCGTCAGCGGCACGTGGGCGCGCTTGGCCGTCGCGCCGGGCGCGCCGAGCGTCGCCGCGAACTGCGGCGCGTAGGGCTGGCTGTCGCAGCCGGTGGCCTGGTAGGTCGTGTCGGCCGCCGCCTGCTCGCCGCCCGCGCCCGTGAACACCCCGTGCGCCGGAAGGACCGCGCACGACGTCGGGTTGCTCATGAAGCCTGCCCGGTCGATCGTGAGCGCGACCGTGCGGTACGGCGTCGGGATGCCGCCGAGCAACTGCGGCAGGTCCTCGGTCTCGACGTCGATCCCGGCGTCGGCGCCGCGCAGGCTGAGCTTGGCGAGCGTGACCGCGGTACCCACGTCGAAGGGTCCGACCTTCGACGGCGGCACGATCGCCAGCCCCGCGAGGCTGCCGTCGAAGCCCTGCGTCAGGTACACGCGCGCGTCGAGCGCCAGCGGCTCCGCGCCGTTGCCGACGACGATCTGCGCCGAGCCGACGCGCGAGTCCTCGCCGCAGCCCGCCGCGCGTGCCGTCGCGACGGGGCACTGCGGCACCGAGGCCAGGCGCCCGACGAGGCCGGGCGGCAGCGAGACCTTCGACCGCAGCAGGTTGGCCTGGCGGTCCGGCCGATCCATGCGAACCGTGACCGCGGTGTCAGAGCCCGCGGCGGTCGTCGACGAGGAGACCGACAGCGACGGCGCGAAGCCGTGCGCGCAGTCAACCGTGTCGAAGCTGTCGGTCGCCGCTGCGGAAGGCGCACCGCTGTACGGCGTCACCGTCGCCTGCGCCGTGGAGGTTCCGCAGGCGGACGGGGAGCTGAACACCGCGCGCGCGCCGCCCTGGTAGTGCAGGCGGAAGCTGGTGAAGGGGACCTGCGGCGTGCTCGGGAACTCCGCCGTGATCTGGCCCGTCTGCGGGTCGGCGGTGATGTTGGCGAGGAGCTTGACGCGCAGGCGCGGGTCCTCGACGGAGACGAAGTTGCGCAGTTGTGCCCCGGCGGCCGGCGTGCCGAGGTAGATGCTCCCGTGGAGCGTCCCGATGATCGGCGTGTCGAACGTGACGTCGCCGATCTTCGACGAGTCGGCGCACCGCGGAGCGCTGTCCGAGTCCAGGCCGAAGTCGTCGTCGTTGCACGCGGTCAGGCCGTTCGCCAGGCCGGGCGAGAGCGTAAGCCCCTTCGGCAGGACCGTCACGACGCGCTTGACCTGCGATTGGACGCGTCCGTCCGTCTCGGCGCCGGGGACGTTGAGCGTGACGGTGACGTCACCGGGCGTGTCCGCCGGGACCTGCTTGGGCGCGACCTCGAGCGAGGGGGCGAAGGGGACGTGCTCGCAGTCGGTGGGGGTGAAGGCCGCGTCCTGGCTGTCGCCGGCGCCGTTGTACGCCGCGATGGCGACCGCCGTGGTCGCGGTGTCGCAGCTCGTGGGCAGCGTGATGTAGCCCTTCGCGAGCGACGGGTGCGCGGCGGGCGCGCCCCAGAGCCTGAGGGCCATCTTCTGGATCGTGATCGGCAGGACGCCGAGCGCGACGTTGGGGATGTCCTTGGTCACCGAGTCCAGGCCGTAGTCGCCGACGCGGGTGCGGATGGACGCCTCGAGGCGCACCGGACCCACGGGGACGAAGATGCCGAGGCGTGCCGGCTCATCGGCGTTCGGCGCCACGTTGAAGACGCTGCCGGTGAGCGGCAGCGTGGTCGTCGAGCCGTCGATGAGGGCCGTCGTGGCGACGTCGCCGACCTGGGTGTCGGCCGGGCACGTGCCGGTCCGGAAGGTGTCCTGCGGGCACAGCGGCGCCGCGCTCGGGTCGCCGATCAGGCCCGGGGCCATGTGGATCGTGAGATCTTTGAGGTCGTCGCCATCGGCCGTCGCGGTGTCGAACGCGATGCACAGGTCGCGGTGCGCGCCGGCCGGCGCGTCGACATCCGGCGCGGGGTCTGTCTGGCACGCGGCCCCGTCCGCGATCGGCCTGGCGACGACACTGGACAGCGACATGTCCGCGCGCGCCGCGGCGGGCGCGACGAGCATGAGAACGAGCGCCGCGAGCGCGGCGCGAGAACGGCGAGCCGACAATGGATTCTCCCCTGCCTAGTGGGTGTCGCCGGGCGCCATGCTGGGTGGGACAGCCGCCCGGCGGCCGGGGAACATACATGTTTTCAACACGAACTGACTCACCAGTCAGTCAGCTGGCGCTACGGCGCCTCTCAGACCGCAGGGATCGGCTGGCAGAGATCCGGCCGCGCGAACTTGTTCAGCGCGCGCCGCAGCGAGAGGAAGGCGATCCCGCCGACCACCAGCGGCAGCCAGAACAGGATCACGCGGTAGGCGAGCACCGCGGCGGCGGTCGCCCCGGCCGGCGCGCCGTACACCACGAGCGTCCCGAGCAGGCCGCCGTCGATGCCGCCGATGCCGCCCGGGATCGGCAGCAGCCCGCCGAGCTGGCCGATGAGGTACCCCATCAGGACGACCGCGATCGGGACCTCCGCGCCGACCGCGTGGAACGTGGCCCAGAGCACGGCGTTGTCGAAGATCCAGTAGCCGAATGCGCCGACGAAGACGAGCGGGTGGCCCGAGCGCACGATGGCGATCGCCTCGACCGTCCCGTCGATCACCGCGCGGCGGGTGGCGACCAGGCCGCGGCGCAGCTTCGACGCCTCGGGATCGGCATCTGGCCCGCGGCCGAGCCGCGGCAGCACGAGCACGAGCGCGATCACCGCCGCGGCGAGCAATGCCGGAAGCGCGGTCAGCCAGAGCGACTTGTGCGGGCCGACGAGCCCGATCGCCATCGCCGCGCCGATGACCGCCACGGCGACGAAGTTCACCGAGCTCTTGATGAGGAAGAAGGCGACCGAGCGCCGCGCGATGCGGTCGGCGGGCATGCCGCCGCGGTGCAGGATCCACGCGCCCAGCGCCAGCCCGGCGGCGCCGCTGGCGGGGACGATCGAGCCCACGGCGAGCTCGGAGAGGGCGATCTCCGTGCTCGTGCGCCACGACATCCGCGAGCAGAAGATCGGCCGGAACATCAGCACGTAGGAGACGCACGACAGCGCCTCGAGCACCACGGCGAGGGCGATCCAGCCCGGCGCGAGGTTCGAGAGCCGCTGTCTGACCTCGCCGAGCCCCGGCGCAAACAACGCGATGAGCACGAGGACCGCAAGCAGTGCGACGACCTGGACGAAGCGTCGCGCCAGCCGCCGCGGCGCCAGCTCCTCCGGCAGCGCTCCGACACCGCCGCTCCCCAACGGGACCGCGCTGACGGGCTGCCGGTCGCCGGCCACGTCCTACAGCGGGATGTTGCCGTGCTTGCGCTTCGGCCCCGCCTGGCGCTTGGTCAGCAGCGTCTCGAGCGCCGTGATGACCTTCGGGCGCGTCTCGTGGGGCACGATCACGTCGTCGACGTACCCGCGCTCGGCAGCCGTGTAGGGATTGGCGAAGCGGGCCTTGTAGTCGTCGATGAGCTTCTGGCGGCGCGCGTCGGGCGTGGGGGAGCCGGCGATGTCGCGGCGGTAGATGATGTTGACCGCGCCCTCGGGGCCCATGACGGCGACCTCCGCGGTCGGCCAGGCGAAGTTGAAGTCGGCGAGCAGGTGCTTGGAGGCCATGACGTCGTAGGCGCCGCCGTAGGCCTTGCGGGTGATGACGGTGATCTTCGGCACCGTCGCCTCGGTGAACGCGTAGAGCAGCTTGGCGCCGTGGCGGATGATGCCGCCCCACTCCTGGTTGGTGCCGGGCAGGAAGCCGGGGACGTCGCAGAGGGTCAGCAGCGGCACGTTGAACGCGTCGCAGGTGCGGACGAAACGCGCGGCCTTCGCGGAGGCGTCGATGTCGAGCACGCCCGCAAGCTGCGAGGGCTGGTTGGCCACGACGCCGACCGCGTGCCCGTTCAGGCGCGAGAAGCCCACGACGATGTTCTTCGCCCAGTGCTCATGGATCTCGAAGAACTCGCCGTCATCGACCACGAGCCGGATGACGTTGCGCATGTCGTACGGCTTGTTGGGGTTGTCGGGGATGACGTCGTCGAGTTCCTCGTCCATGCGCATCGGGTCGTCGGTCGGCAGCACCCGCGGCGTGGTCTCGAGGTTGTTCTGCGGCAGGAACGAGAGCAGGTAGCGCGTGTCCTGGAGGCAGGCGTCCTCGTCCTCGGCCGCGAGGTGCGCGACGCCCGACTTCGAGTTGTGCGCCATCGCGCCGCCGAGCGATTCGAAGTCGACCTCCTCGCCCGTGACCGTCTTGATGACGTCGGGGCCCGTGATGAACATGTGCGAGGTCTCCTTCACCATGAAGATGAAGTCGGTGATCGCCGGCGAGTAGACCGCGCCGCCCGCGCACGGGCCCATGATCAGGCTGATCTGCGGGATGACGCCGGAGGACATGACGTTGCGCGTGAAGACGTCGCCGTAGGCGCCGAGCGAGACGACGCCCTCCTGGATCCGCGCCCCGCCCGAGTCGTTCATCCCGATGACCGGGCAGCCGATCTTGGCCGCCAGGTCCATGACCTTGCACATCTTCTCGGCCATGACCTCGCCCAGCGAGCCGCCGAAGACGGTGAAGTCCTGGCTGAAGACGCAGACACGGCGGCCGTCGATGGTGCCGTGGCCGGTGACGACCGCGTCGCCCCACGGCCGGTTGCGTTCCATCCCGAAGTCGTTCGTGCGGTGGCGGACGAAGGTGTCGAGCTCCTGGAACGAGCCGGGGTCGAGCAGCTTGTCGATGCGCTCGCGCGCCGTGTACTTGCCGCGCGCGTGCTGCTTCTCCTCGGCCTCGGGCGAGGAGTGGATCGCCGCCTCGCGCAGCTCCTGTAGCTGCGAGAGGCGTTCGGTGAGGGTTTCGGGGTTGTGCGCGCGCTGGGTCATGGCGCGCGGGATGCTAGAGCGCGCTGACCGCCAGGTCGGCGAACAGCTGCGCCTTGCTCACGTCCTCGGGCCCGTAGGGCTCGCCGTCGCGGCGGTCGAGGAGCGTCAGCGTGCCGAGCGACTCGCCGTGTCTGAGCAGCGGCAGCACGAGCATCGTCACCGGGACGTAGTTGGTCCCGCGCGCGACGTCGGCGGCGAAGCGGGGGTCGGTGCGGCAGTCGGCGAGGACGATCGGCTCGCCGCTTTGGTGGACGGCGCCGGCGATGCCCTTGCCGGGCGGCAGCCGCACGCCGACGATCTCGCGCGCGCCGGCGCCCCACGCGGCGTGGAAGATGAGGCCGCCGGTGGCACGGTCGGCGAGCGCGATCGACGCGGCGGCGGCGTCGAAGACGCCCGCGGCGGTGCGGACGATGTTCTCGATGACCGAGCGCGGCGCGCCCTCGGCGGCCGCGAGGCTCGAGACCAGGGGTGCGCCCTCGCGCTTGGTGAGCGGCCGGCCCAGCGCCTCGGCGAACGCCGCCGCGCTCGGGATGCGGCGCTCGGACATGAACTCCATGCCGCCGCGCAGGGCGCTGTCGATGGTGGCGGTGACGCCTGGGTAGCGGCCGGTGAGCGGCGCGCGGTCGGTGTACGAGGGCGGCTCGCCCGCGATGAGCGTCGTGAGCGTGACCGCGAGGCTGAAGACGTCGGAGCGCTCGGAGACGTGGCCGCCGCTGAACACCTCGGGTGCCATGAAGCGCGGCGTGCCGACCGCGATCGTCCCCTTGGCGTCCTCGCCGAACTCGCGCGCGACCCCGAAGTCGACCAGCACGATGCCGGTGTCGCCGAGGATGAGGTTGTCGGGCTTGACGTCGCGGTGGACGACGTGCTGCTCGTGGATGTAGTCGAGCGCCTCGCACGTCTGGACGCCCCATTCGATGACGTCGTCGACGTCGAGCCCGGGCGTGCCCTCGCTCTCAAGCCTGTCTTGGAGGCTCTCGCCCTCGAGGAGCTCCATGACGATGAAGTAGTTGCCCTCGTCGCGGAAGTGGTCGACGACGCGCACGACGCGCGGGTGGTCGAGCTGCGCGAGCAGCCGTGCCTCGATCTCGAAGCGCGCGATCTGGGTCGGGTCGAGCAGGCGCTTGACCGCGACGTAGCTGCCGGTTTCACCGTCGAGCGCTCGGTGCACCGCGCCCATCGCGCCTTGGGAGATCGGGGCCTCAACCGTGTAGTGGCCGCCGAGCACCGTCGCCACAGCGACCGAGCATATATGTAGGGTCGCGCCACGATGACGTGGGTCGAGGTCTTCCTTGTCTTCCTCGTCTCACATCTCGCGGGGGACTACCTGCTGCAGACGGACTGGCAGGCGATGCACAAGCG
This sequence comes from Solirubrobacteraceae bacterium, assembly GCA_035262945.1. Classification (GTDB taxonomy): domain Bacteria; phylum Actinomycetota; class Thermoleophilia; order Solirubrobacterales; family Solirubrobacteraceae; genus JAOPZW01. The sequence continues at coordinate 2,179 of DATFRW010000140.1, read as the reverse complement.
CGGCGGCCTCGGGCCCGATCCGGTGGCGCGGCGCGCGTTGGCGACGCACGTCCTGACCTACACGATCGCGTTCGTCCCGGCCTTCATCTGGCTGGCCGGCGACCTGAGCGGGTGGGTGGTCGTCGCGGTCGCGGCGGGCGTGGCGATCCCGCACTGGATCCAGGACGACGGACGGCTGCTCGCGGCGTACGTGCGGGGGGTGAAGGGGTGCGACATCGCCGCGTTCCCGATGGTGGGCGCGGCGGTCGACCAGACGCTGCACACGCTCGCGCTGTTCGGGTTGGCGCTGCTTGTGGCGAGTTGACGCCGCAACTCTTCTGAGCGTGGCGGGTTGCCGCTGCCAGCAGCAGCGGCGCGGGTCGCTGCGGGATGCCTTCGGGGGCACGATGCGGATGGATGGCAATCGCTGGCTGGCGGCGACCGCGATGTTCGTCACCCTCTTCGCTCTGACCGCTGTGCCCGCCGGCGCAGCGACCACCGGCGTCATCGCGGGCAGCCCGCTGACGATCTACGCCGACGACAACGGTCAGCTGCAAGTTGCGTTCAACGGGAGCACGAACGGGGAGTTCTCCTCGCCGGTCCTGGCGCCGGCGAAAGCCGGTTTGAACCTCGCCGTCAAAGGGACGAGCGTGGCGACATACACGGTCTTCGGGTTCCAGGCCACACCATTCACCCCGCAGGTCGCTCCGACGGTGGCCGGTGACGGAAGTCCTGGCAATCCGTTCGTGCTCAGCACGACCTACACGACCACGACGCAGCCGGTTACGACGGTCACCCAACGCGTCACGTACGTCAACGGCACGACGGACGTGAGGGTCGACTACCAGCTCGATGCGCTGCGGCTCGACCTGCGCGCCTACGAGGCGGCCGACCTCTTCGTAGCCGGCAACGACACGGGCGCCGGCTTCTTTGATCCGGGGCCGCCCAGACAGGTCGGCGGCATCAATCAAGCCGCCGGTAGCTCGGCGGCGCTCATCGAACAGACGCCCGCCTGGTCGGCGTACCAAGAGGGCTTCCAGGACGACGTCTTCGCGGTCGTCCGTGGTGCGGGCGCCTTCAACAACACGATCAACCCGGCGCTCCTCGATGACGGGGTGGGCGTGCAATGGGACCTCCCTTACGGCTCGGGCCCGGCGATACGCAACGTCTCCGTCGTCTGGCGGTTCAAGCACTTCACCCCGCTGCAACTGAGTCTCGCCGCCACGGCCCGCGCCCAGGGACAGACCGCGACGGTCACGGTCAGTGCGCGCAACAGCGATGGCAATCCGGATCCCGGGCGGGCAGTGCGCTATGCGATCACGGGGGCTAACCCGGGCAGCGGCGCCGTGACGACGGGCGCCGACGGCAACGCGTCGATCACCTGGACCGGGGTCAACCAGGGCACCGACACCTTCACCGCGTTCACCGACCTCAACGGCAACGGCGTCCGAGACGGCGACGAGCCGCAGCAGGCGACGACGGTCACGTGGTCCGCACCGCTCCCGCCGGTGCCCGGGAAGTCGGTGGTGGCGAAGGTCGCGTCGGGAACGGTCTTCGTGAAATACCCGCCGGGCTACGTCCCGCGCGCGGTGGCCCCCGCGAAGGGTTTCGTCCCGTTCAAGGGCGCGGCAAACGTGCCGGTGGGCACGCAACTGGACACCAAGCACGGCCGCGTGACGCTGACCTCGGCCGCCGACACCGGCGGCAAGAAGACGCAGGCGGCCGACTTCTACCAGGGCGTCTTCCAGATCAAGCAGTCGCTACCGAAGAAGAAATCCTCGAAGCCGGTGGCGCTGATCACCGACCTCGTGATGAAGGGTCAGATCCCACGGTCCGAGTGCGCGCCGCTCAAGCGGGCGCGCGCGGCGTCGGTCGACGCGAAGAAGAAGAAGCGCGGGCCGAAGTCGACGCTCGGCAAGCTGTGGGGCAACGGCAAGGGCAAGTTCCGCACCACCGGCAAGTACAGCTCGGCCACGGTCCGCGGCACGATCTGGCTCGTGCAGGACCGCTGCGACGGGACGCTCACGCGAGTCTCACGCGGGACGGTGAGCGTGCGGGACTTCAAGCGCAAGAAGACCGTGACCGTCGAGGCTCGGCACAGCTACCTCGCCAGCGCGCTGAGCCCGCCGAAGAAGAAGCGCCGCGGCTGATCCTGGCCGTTTCGAGGTTGCGCGGCGCGAATCGTGCGGGATAGGTTCCG
>DATFRW010000139.1:0-16399 GCA_035262945.1 Solirubrobacteraceae bacterium | reverse complement strand
GCGCGCGAGTACGCGATCGCCCGCCAGGGCATCGACCCCGATGCCTTCCTCGCCAAGGCACTCGACCTCGACCGGCGGGTGATCGAGGGCTTCCCCGCCGACGTGACGTTCGGCCTGCACATCTGCCGCGGCAACTACCGCTCGATGTGGATCTACGAGGGCTCGCTGGAGCCGGTCGCCGAGGCGATCTTCAACGAGCTGCCCTACGACGTGTTCCTCGTCGAATGGGACGACCCCGCTCGCTCGGGCGACTACAGCGCGCTGCGCCACCTGCCGCCCGGCGGCCCGATCGCCGTGCTCGGCGTTGTGTCGAGCAAGCGCCCCGAGGTCGAGACGAGGGACGCGCTCCTGCGCGAGATCGAGCGGGCGGCCGAGCACGCCGACGTCGCGCAGCTCGCGATCAGTCCGCAGTGCGGCTTCGCGTCGGTGGCCGAGGGCAACGAGCTGTCGGCCGAGGCGCAGTGGGCGAAGCTCGCGCTGGTGGCGGAGGTCGCCCAGGAGGTCTGGGGCGCTTCGAAGTAAATAGCCTGCCCGGCCATGCCAGTGACGTGGACGCCGGCGGGTGAGTACGAGGACATCCGCTATGAGCTCAGCGGCGACGGGATCGCGAAGATCACGATCGACCGTCCCGAGGTGCGCAACGCGTTTCGCCCGCAGACGGTGGTCGAGCTCTCGGCGGCGTTCGAGCGCGCCCGAGAGGACAGCTCCGTCGGCGTGATCATCCTCACCGGCGAAGGCCCGCTGGCCTTCTGCTCGGGCGGCGACCAGCGCGTGCGCGGCGATCAGGGCTACGAGAGCGAGCCGGGCAGCGGCGTCGGCCGCTTCCACGTCACCGACCTGCACGTGCAGATCCGGCGATTGCCCAAGCCCGTCGTGGCGATGGTGGCGGGCTACGCGGTCGGCGGCGGGCACGTGCTGCACCTCGTCTGCGACCTCACGATCGCCGCCGACAACGCCCGCTTCGGGCAGACCGGGCCGCGCGTCGGCTCCTGGGACGGCGGCTTCGGCGCCTCGCTGCTGCGCGACCTCGTCGGCACGAAGCGCGCGAAGGAGATCTGGATGCTGTGCCGCCAATACGACGCGCAGCAGGCGCTGTCGATGGGGCTCGTCAACGCGGTCGTCGAGCTGGACCGTCTCGAGGACGAGACCGTCGCCTGGTGCCGCGAGATGCTCGCCCTCTCCCCCTTCGCCCTGCGGCTGGTCAAGGCGAGCTTTCATGCGCACGAGGACGGCTACGCGGGCATCCAGCAGCTCGCGCACGACACGAACCTGCTCTTCTACGGCTCCGACGAGGCCCGCGAGGGGCGCGAGGCCTACAAGGCGAAGCGCGCCCCCGACTTCTCGAAGTTCCCCCGCCGCCCCTGACGGTCTAGCGTGTCAAGCGTCCGCATCTGGATCATGGCCGCGCGCGTGCGAACGCTGCCCGCGGCGGTCGCACCGGTGCTCGTCGGCACCGCGCTGTCGGCCACCGAGCGCGACCTGCGCGTCGGCGGGTTCATCGCCGCCCTGCTCGGCGCGATCTTCATCCAGGTCGGGACGAACCTCTCCAACGACTATTCGGACGCGCGGCGGGGCGCCGACGCGGACGACCGCCTCGGCCCGGTGCGCGTGACGGCCGGCGGGCTGGTGCCGCCGCGCCAGGTTCTCGTCGCCACCTACGTCTCGTTCGGGCTGGCCGTGCTGTGCGGCGTCTACCTCGTCTACCTGGCCGGCCCGATCCTGCTGGCGATCGGCGCGGCGTCGATCCTCGCGGGCGTCCTCTACACCGGCGGGCCGCGCCCGTATGGCTACGAGGGGCTCGGCGAGGTCTTCGTGTTCCTGTTCTTCGGAGTCGTCGCGGTGACCGGCTCGTACTACGTCCAGGCCGAGCAGGTGACCTGGGAGGCGTTCGTCCTCGCCGTGCCGGTCGGGCTGCTTGCCAGCTCGATCCTCGTCGTCAACAACGTGCGCGACCTCGAGACCGACCGGCGCGCCGGCAAGCGCACGCTGGCCGTACGACTGGGTCGCGAGCGCGCGCGTACTCTGTACGGGCTCATGGTCTACGGCGCCTTCGTGACCGCGCCGGTGCCCTGGGTGGCGGGCTCCCTGTCGGCGTGGCTGTTGCTGCCACTCGTGCTGCTGCCCGCCGCCGTCGTCCTCGTCCGCACCGTCCGCCGCCACGCCGATGGGCCCACCCTCAACCACGCGCTCGCGCGCACCGGGATGCTGCAGCTCGCGTTCTGCGTGCTTCTGTCGGCCGGGCTGCTGCTGAGCTGATGGACGTCCGCGTCGCCACCGCCACGTTCACGTTCGCCGAGCCGATGCCGACGGCCTTCGGCACGCTGCGCACGCGCGAGCTGCTGTTGCTGCGCCTGCGCGACAGCGACGGCGCCGTCGGCTGGGGCGAGGCCGCGCCGCTCGAGCCCTACGACGGCGTCTCGGCCGGCAGCGTGCGCCACGCGTTCGACGCCTACGAGGCGCTGCTGCGCGACGGTGACGGCAGCCCGGCCGCCGATCTGCTCGAGCGCTGTCGCGTCGTCGCGGACCTTCCGCAGGCGCTGGCCGCGGTCGACCTCGCGCTGTGGGACCTCGCCGCCAACCGCGAGGGCAAGCCGGTGAGCGCGCTGATCGCCGACGACCCGGCGCCCGAGGTGCGCGTCAACGCGACGATCCCGGCCGAGGACCGCGCCCAGGCCGCCGAGCAGGCCGCAGCGGCGGCGAGCGCCGGCTACACGTGCGTCAAGGTCAAGGTCGGCATCGGCGACGACGCGGGGCGCGTCGCCGCGGTGCGTGCGGCCGTGGGACCAGAGGTCGAGCTGCGCCTCGACGCCAACGGCGCATGGGAGGTCGAGGAGGCGGTCGCGGCGATCGAGTCGCTGGCGCCGGCGGGGCTCGAGCTCGTCGAGGAGCCCGTGCACGGCGTGCAGGCCATGCGCGAGGTGCGCGACCGCGTGGCGGTGCGGGTGGCGATGGACGAGACCGCGGCGCAGCCGGGATCGCTGACCGCGAAGGTCGCCGACGCGGTCTGCCTCAAGGTCTCGCGCTGCGGCGGCATCTCGCGGCTGCTGGCGCAGGCCGCGCTCGTGCGCCAGTCGGGCGCCGATGTCTATCTCGCCTCCACGTTCGACGGCCCGCTCGGGATCGCCGCCGCGGTGCACTGCGCGGCGGCGCTGAAGACGACCGCGGCGTGCGGCCTCGGGACGCTCGGGTTGTTCGGCGACGAGCTGACCGTCCTGCCGGTCGAGCACGGGGCGATCGCGGTGCCCGATCAGCCGGGCCTCGGCGTCTAGCCTCCTTCGAGGGCGGCCGCAACCGCCGCGGGCGCCTCGCGCGGCAGGCCGTGACCCGCGCCGGGCACGACGATCAGCTGCGCGCGCGGAAGCGCGGCGGCCAGTCGTTCGCCGAGCGCCACGTACTTGGCGTCGCGCTCGCCGGCGAGAACCGTCGCGGGCATGGTCAGCTCGCCGAGGCGATCCCAGACCGGCGTCATCGCGCCCGCACCGAGGCCGCGCAGGACCGCGGCGAGCGCGCGGGGGTCGTTGCGGAGCAGGTCCTCGCGCCAGATGCGCGCCGCCTCGGCCGGCGTGCCGGCGAAGATCGGCTGCGCCATCCAGCGGTCGGCGAAGGCCTCGATCGTCGCCGACTCCGCAAACGCCGCGAGATCCGCGTCGGCGGCGCGCCGCGCCGCGCGCTCGGCTTCGTCCTCGATCCCCGCCGTGGTGGCGACGAGCACGAGCCGATCGATGCGATCGCGGGCGGCGAGCGCGACGTGCAGCGCGACGCGGCCGCCCATCGAGTAGCCGCAGAGCACGAATCGCTCGGGCGCGGCGGTGAGCACCTCGTCGACGACGGTGTCGAAGGTGCCACGGAGGTCGGGCGCGAACGGCGTATAGCGTTCCGGGTCGAGCCGGTCCACCACGGGATCCCAGGCGCGCCCCGTCCCGGCGAAGCCGTGCAGGAGGACGACGGTGGCCGGCATCGGCAGCCATCTTGAACGAGACCACCGACACCTACCTGCTGCTGCGCGCGTTCGTCGACGAGCTCACGCGCTGCGGCCTGGCCGGCGCGTGCACGTCGCCGGGGTCGCGCTCGACGCCGCTCGTCCTCACGCTCGTCCGCCAGCCGGGGCTGTCGACCTGGTCGCACGTCGACGAGCGCGTCGCCGGGTTCTTCGCCGTCGGGGTGGGCAAGCAGACCGGGCGCCCAGCGGCGGTCGCCTGCACCAGCGGGACCGCGGCCGCCCACTACCTGCCCGCTGTGATCGAGGCCCACGAGGCGCGCGTACCGCTCGTCGTGCTCACCGCGGACCGGCCGCCGGAGCTGCGCGAGGTCGGCGCGGGCCAGACCATCGACCAGCTCAAGCTCTACGGCGACGCGGTCAAGTGGTTCTTCGAGGTCGGGACCCACCCAGCGACGCCCGAACGGCTGCGCTGGGCGCGCCAGCTCGCCTTCCGCGCCTACGAGACCGCGGTGTCCGGGCGCCCGGGGCCCGTGCACCTGAACTTCCCGCTGCGCGAGCCGCTCGTGCTCGACGAGCCGCTCCCGCCGCCGGGCGACGAGCCGCTGCGCCGCGCCAACCGCACCATGCCCGCGGCCGCTGTCGACCTCGAGGCGGGCGATCGCGCGGTCATCGTGGCGGGGCGCCACGAGCGCGACGACGGCCTCGCCCAGGCGCTGCCCGCCGCGGCCGCCGCGCTCGGCGTGCCGCTCCTCGCCGACCCGCTCTCCGGGGCCCGCCGCGGGCCCGCCGCCGTCGCGCACTACGACGCGTTGCTGCGCGACCCCGCGTTCGCCGGCGCCCAGCGGCCGGACGCCGTGATCCGGATTGGCGACCTGCCGACCTCCAAGCCCCTGCGCCAGTGGCTGGCCGCCCTCGACGCGCGCCAGGTCGCCTTCGACCCCGAGCGCACGTGGCAGGACCCGGCCGGCGTCGTCGCCGAGGTCATCGACGCCGACCCGGCCACCTGGGCGCGGGCGCTGGCCGGGCCGCCGAAGGCCTCCTCGTGGCTCGACGCGTGGCGCGCCGCCGACGGTGCCGCCGCCGAAGGCATCGCCGCCGCGCTCGGCGACGGGCTGAGCGAGCCCGGCGTCGCCCGCGCGCTTGCCGGCCTTGCGCCCGAGGTCACGGTCTTCACGGCCTCCTCGATGCCGGTGCGCGACGTCGAGACGTTCTGGCCTGCCCGCGATGCCCCGCCGCGCGTGCTCGCCCATCGCGGGGCCAACGGCATCGACGGCACGCTCGCGGCGGCGTTCGGCGCCGCGGCAGCCGGTGGGCGCGTCGTCGTCCATCTCGGCGACGTCGCGCTCGCGCACGACCTCGGCGCGCTGCTCAGCGCCCCGCGGCTCGCGATCCCGCTCACGATCGTGCTGGTCGACAACGGGGGCGGCGGGATCTTCGACTTCCTCCCGGTCTCGACCCAGCGCGACGCCTACGAGGAGCACGTCGCGACGCCGACCGGTCTCGACCCCGAGCGCGTCGCTGCCCTCTTCGGGCTGCGCTACGAGCCCGTCGACGACCTCGCCGCGATCCGCGAGGCGCCGGGCACGCTGCTGCACGTCCGCACCGACCGCGCGGAGAACGTCGCGCTGCACCGCCGCGTGTGGGACGAGGTCGCCGTCCGGCTCGCTCGCTAGCGTCGCCGATGTGGATCAGACGAGCATGCTCCCCGCCCCGCCCGAGCGGCCCACGCGCCGCAGTTCGAAGGGGATCGCCCCCGGCGACATCGTCGAGGTCGACAAGAAGGGGCGGCGCTTCCACGCGCTCGTGCAGGAGCTCGAACAGGTCGAGTCCGGGCGCTTCCACCTCGGCGTGCGCCCGCTCGACTCGCGCATTTCCTATCGCCAGGCGACCGTGCGCGAGGTCGTCGCGGTCTGGCGCCGCGCCGGACGCTGACGTTTCGATCGGCGTCGAAGCCGCCCGCTCGTAGGCTCCCGCGGCCATGCCAGGGTCCGACCGCCGCGAGCAGTCGCTCGCGCTCGCCGCAGCGCTCGTCACCGTGACGCTGTGGGCGTCGGCGTTCGTGGGCATCCGCTCCGCGGGCCGCGATCTCTCGCCCGGCGCGCTGACGCTCTGCCGGCTGCTCGTCGGCAGCCTCGCGCTCGGCGCCCTCGTCCTGGCGCGCCGCGAGCCGCTGCCCGCCCGCCGCACGCTGCCGGCGATCGTGCTGTGCGGGCTGCTGTGGTTCGGCGCGTACAACGTCCTGCTCAACGCCGCGGAGCGGCGCGTCGATGCCGGCACGGCCGCGATGCTCGTCAACGTCGGCCCGGTGTTCATCGCCGTCCTCGCCGGCCTCGTCCTGCGCGAGGGCTTCCCGCGCTCGCTGCTCGCAGGCTGCGCGATCGCGTTCGCCGGCGCAGTGGTCATCGGGCTCGCCACCTCGGAGCAGGGCGTCCGCGCCGGCTGGGGCGCCGTACTGTGCCTCGCGGCGGCCCTCGCCTACGCCGGCGGCGTGGTCGCGCAGAAGACGGTGCTGTCACGCGCATCGCCCCTGCAGGTGACGTGGCTTGCCTGCACGGTCGCCACGATCGCGTGCCTGCCGTTCGCTCCCGCGCTCGTGCGCGAGGCCGGATCGGCCGACGCCTCCTCGATCGCCTGGGCGCTCTACCTCGGGGCCCTGCCGACGGCGGTCGCGTTCACCACCTGGGCATATGCGCTCGCCCGCACGAGCGCCGGGCGCATGGGCGCCACCACCTATCTCGTGCCGCCGCTCGCGATCGGCATGGCGTGGCTGTTCCTCGGCGAGTCGCCGCCCGGCCTCGCCTTCGCCGGCGGCGCGCTGTGCCTGACCGGCGTCGTCGTCGCACGGCGAGGGCTCCCGTCGCTCAGGCGGCGAGCACGGGCAGCAGCGCCTGCAGCTTGACCTCGGTCTCGGCCAGCTCGGCGGCCGGGTCCGACTCGCGCACGACGCCGACCCCTGCGTAGCAGCGGGCGACCGCGCCCGTGAGCAGCGCGCAGCGCAGCGCGACGCAGAACTCGCCGTCCTCGCTGGCGTCGGTCCAGCCGACGGGCCCGGCGTACCAGCCACGGTCGAGGCCCTCGAGCGCCGGGATGAGCGGCTCGGCAGCGGCGAACGGCTCGCCGCCGACGGCGGGCGTCGGGTGCAGCAGACCGGCGAGCTCGACCGCGCCGACCGGCCGCGCGAGCTGCGCGCGGATCGGCGTGGCGAGGTGCTGGATGTTGGCCATGCGCGCCAGCACCGGCTCGTCCGCCGCGGTGACCCACACGCTCACCGGCCGCAGCGCCCGCACGATGCGGCGCGTGACGATGTCCTGCTCCTCGCGGTCCTTGTCCGAGCGCATCAGCTGCTCGCCGAGGTGGTCGTCGACCGCGGGATCGGCGCTGCGGCGGGTCGAGCCCGCCAGCGCGAGCGTCCCGGCACGCAGGCCGTCGCGCCGCACCAGCAGCTCCGGGCTGGCGGCCAGGAACGCGCTCTCGCCGCGCCCGGCGCAGAACGTGAAACACGACGGGAACGCCTCGCGCAGGATGCCGACGACCGCGGCCGCATCGTGCCGGTGCGGCGCGTGGACCTGGACCTCGCGGGCGAGGACGATCTTGTCGAGCTCGCCGGAGCGGATGCGCTCAACTGCGCGCGCCACCGCCGACTCGTAGTGCTCGGGCGGCATCGCGCTCACCACCCGGCAGCGGCCCGCAGGGTCCGGGTCGAGCAGCGGGAGCGGCGCGTGGCGCAGCCCGTCGGCGCGCGCCTGCAGCCGCGCCGCGAGCTCGTCGGGGTCGTCGTCGGGTGCCGCGACCGCGGCGACAGTCAGCGTCGTGCGGTCGCCGCGGCGCGCGAGCGCCACCGCCGGCACGTGCATCGACGCGGGCTCGAACCCCGCCCAGTGCGGCGCGCGGCCGCCGTCGGGCGCGAAGGCGAAGCCGCCGACCGCCACCGGCCCGCCGTCGTCGCACACCGCGCCGGCGACAAGCGCGCGCCAGCGCTCGGCGACGCGCGCGAAGCGGTCCTCGCCGTGGGCGTCGAGCGCGGCGGCGCGGCCGACCGTGGCCAGCGCGAAACGGTCGCGGTCGGGCTGCTCGAAGCAGAACCAGTCCTCGCCGGGAGCGCGCGTGGCGACCGCGATCGCGGTGGGGTCGGCGCCGTTGGGAAGCGGCACGGTGATGGCGACCAGGCACTCGCCCGCGCGCCGCGCGCGACGCACGGCGGCGGAAGCACGGGTGCGCAGGAGCTGTCGTTCGTCGGCGCCCAGGAGCGGGTCGCCGCCGGCGTGCAGCAGCGCGGGGGGCATTGCCGAGCAGTGTATGCGCCGGCGCTACGATGCCTAGGAGAGGGATAAGCATGGTCGTTTTGGGCATCGCGCTGTTGTGCGCCGGCGCCGGGCTGCTGATCGCAGAGGCGCATCTGCCCACGTATGGCGCACTCGGCATCGCAGGGGTGATCGCGCTCATCGCGGGCGCCGCGATTGCGGTCGACGGCGCCGGAGGCGGGGTCGCGCTCATCGTCGCGATCACCCTGATCGTCGGCCTCGTCGCCCTGTCGCTGGTCGCCGTCATGGCCCGTGCGACCCTCGCCGCCGCCCGCCCGCGGGCGCGCACTGGCGCCGAAGGCCTCATCGGCCACATCGGCGTCGTCCGCAGCGCGCCGGCGCCGGTCGGACAGGTGTTCATCGACGGCGCGCTGTGGCGCGCGAAGCCGTGCCTGGCAGACGAGCTCGAGGTCGGCGACCACGTCGTCGTCGAGCGCGTCAACGGGCTCGTGCTGTCCGTGCGCCGCGCCGAGGAATGGGAGCTCGAACCATGACCGCGATCATCGTCGTCCTCGTCATCCTCGTCGCGCTCGGCGTCGCGCTGGCGGGCGCTTCGGTGCGCGTGCTGCGCGAGTACGAGCGCGCGGTGGTGTTCCGGCTCGGCCGCCTCATCGGCCAGAAGGGGCCGGGCGTCGTGTTCCTCGTCCCGATCGTCGACCGCATGGTGCGGGTCGACCTGCGCACGATCACGTTCGACATCCCGCCGCAGGACCTCATCACGCGCGACAACGTGCCGGCCAAGGTCAACGCGGTCGCCTACTTCCGCGTGATCGATCCCGTCAAGTCGGTCGTCGAGGTCGAGAAGGTCCGCGCGGCGACATCGCAGATCGCCCAGACCACACTGCGCTCGGTGCTCGGCAAGGCCGACCTCGACATGCTCCTCGCCGAACGCGAGCAGCTCAACGAGAGCCTGCAGCAGATCATCGACGACCAGACCGATCCCTGGGGCGTCAAGGTCACCACCGTCGAGATCAAGGACGTCGGCATCCCGACGGGCATGCAGCGAGCGATGGCCCGACAGGCCGAGGCCGAGCGCGAGCGCCGCGCGAAGGTCATCAACGCCGAGGGCGAGTTCCAGGCCTCCGAGCGGCTCTTCGACGCTGCCGAGATCATGAGCGGCAACCCCGCGGCACTCCAGCTGCGCTACCTGCAGACGCTGCTCGAGGTCGGCACGAACCAGAACTCGACGATCGTGCTGCCGGTGCCGATCGACCTGATCAGCCCGCTCATCAAGCAGGTCGACAACGGCTCCGACCGCCGCGAGCAGGCCGAGCGGCGCAAGCTCGCCCGCGAGCACGAGCGCGAACTCGATGCCGAGAAGGCGCAGCACGAGCTCGAGGCGGAAAAGGCGCAGCACGAGCTCGCCGAGGCGGAGCCGGCCCACCCCGCGGTCGCCGAGGCGGAGGGTTCGCACGACCTGCCGCCCGGGAAGGAATAAGGCTATGAAGCTCTTCTTCCTCCTCGTCCGCCTGCTCCTCGGCGGGCTGTTCTTCGGCCACGGCATGCAGAAGCTCAAGGGCTGGTTCGACGGCTATGGCCCCGACGGCACCGGCCAGTTCTTCGAGTCGCTGGGCATGCGGCCCGGCCGGCAGCACGCGCTCGCGGCCGGCGCGTCCGAGGCGGGCGGCGGCGCGGCGCTGGCGCTCGGTTTCGCGACGCCCGCGGCCGCCGCTGCGATCACCGGCGTCATGACGACCGCGATCCGCACAGTGCATCAGCCCAACGGCCCGTGGGTCGACCGCGGCGGCTGGGAGTACCCCGCGATGATCATCGCGGCGGTGCTCGCCATCACTGAGGCCGGACCGGGCCCGCTGTCCCTCGACGCTGCGCTCGGCCAGGAGCGCAAGGGCCTCGGCTGGGCGCTGGCGGCGCTCGCCGCGGGCGTCGGCGGGTCGGCGGTGCTGCTGCGCGACTGGGAGCGCCCGGACACGGCCGAAGAGGCCCCCGCCGACGCGCCCGCCGAGGCAGCGCCGGCGCGCGAGCACGCGACGGCCTAGGTTTCGCTCGGCACGGCCCGCTGCAGCCGGGTGGCGTCAGGCGCGGCGAGACGCCCGCGAGGCATCATGTTTCGCCGCGCCCGCGCGAGATCGCGATCTCGCCCGTGCGCATCATCTCCACCAGCCCGAACGGGCGCACCATGCGCTCGAACGCCTCGACCTTGTCGGTCGTGCCGGTCACCTCGACGATGATCGAGCGCCGCGCCACGTCGACGACCTTCGCGCGGAAGATCTCGCAGATCTGCATGACCTCCGCGCGCTGCGAGCCGTCGGCCGCGACCTTGAACAGCGCGAGCTCGCGGGCGACGGTGTCGGCCGGCTCGAGGTCGCGGATCTTCAGCACGTTGACGAGCTTGTGCAGCTGCTTGGTGACCTGGTCGATCGGGTGCAGCGCGCCGTCGACGGTGAGCGTGATGCGCGAGAGCTGATCGTCGTCGGTGGGCCCGACGGTCAGGGTGTCGATGTTGAACCCGCGCCGCGCGAACAGGCCCGCGATGCGGGTCAGCACACCGGGCTTATTCTCGACGAGGATCGAAAGGACGTGCTTGCGCCCCGTGCGCATGCCGCCCGCGGCCTCGAGCTCCTCGAGGCTGAGGACGTCCTGCTTGGTCCCTGGCTCGCCCATGGCTAGCCCTTCATGTCGCGCGCGGCGGCACCCGGCGCGATCATCGGGTAGACGTTCTCCTCCTCGGTCACCGCGACGTCGACGACAACGGTGCCGGGGGTCTCGAGCGCCTCGCGCATGTCGGCGACGAGGGTGTTCTTGTCCGTGCAGCGCATGCCGACGCAGCCAAAGCCCTCGGCGACCTTCGCGAAGTCCGGCCAGCGCCCGCGCGCGACGTGCGAGTAGCGGCGGTCCCAGAACAGCTCCTGCCACTGGCGGACCATGCCGAGGTAGCCGTTGTTCATGATGAACACCTTGACCTCGATCTCCTCTTCCGCGCAGGTGGCGAGCTCCTGGATGTTCATCTGGAAGGAGCCGTCGCCGGTGATGCACGCGACGACCTGATCGGGGCAGCCGGCCTTCGCGCCCATGGCCGCCGGCAGCCCGAAGCCCATCGTGCCGAGGCCGCCGGAGTTGATCCACTGACGCGGGCGCTTGAACGGGAAGTACTGCGCCGCCCACATCTGGTGCTGGCCGATGTCGGAGGCGAGGATGCAGTCGCCGCCGGTGGCCTCGAGGAGCGCCTCGATCATGTACTGCGGCTTGATCTCGGCCGTCTCGGAGTCGTCGTAGCGCAGCGGGTAGCGCTCCTGCCAGGCGCGGATGCGCTGCCACCACTCGTCGAGGCGGCCGCTGTCGGCCTGCAGGGCGCGGTACTCGGCCGCGAGCTTGGCGAGGACGTTCCTCGCGTCACCCACGATCGGGATATGGGCCGGCACGTTCTTGGAGATCTCGGCCGGGTCGACGTCGATGTGGATGAACTTCGCCCGCGGCGCGAACTCGCTGAGCTTGCCGGTGACGCGGTCGTCGAAGCGCGCGCCGATCGCGCAGATCAGGTCGGCCTCGTCCATCGCGTAGTTCGCGGTGCGCGTCCCGTGCATACCGGGCATGCCCAGCCACTGGTCGTGCGGCGCCGGGAACGCCCCGAGCCCCATCAGCGTGCAGGTGATCGGGAAGTTGTCGCTCGTGACGAGCTCGATGAGCTCGGCCGACGCGTTGGCGTTGACCACGCCGCCGCCCGCGTAGAGCACCGGCCGGCGCGAGGCCGCCAGCGCCTTCGCGGCCTGGCGGATCTGCTTGGCGTTGCCCTCGGTGGTCGGCTGGTAACCGGGCAGGCGGACGTCGTTGATCGGCTCGTACGGGATGTCCGCTCGCGAGAGGTCGGTCGGGATGTCGACGACGACCGGGCCCGGCCTCCCCGTGCGCGCGAGGTAGAACGCCTCGTGCAGCGCGCGCGGGATCTCCAGCGGGTGCTGGATCATGAACGAGTGCTTGACGGCCGGCATCGTGATGCCGAGCACGTCGGCCTCCTGGAAGCCGTCCGTGCCGAGCAGGTCCGTGCGCACCTGGCCGGTGATGAACACCGTCGGGACCGAGTCCATCATCGCGTCCTGGATCGGCGTGACGACGTTCGTCGCGCCGGGACCACTGGTGGCCAGGCACACGCCGACCTTGCCGGTCGCCTTCGCGTAGCCCTCGGCCGCGTGGCCGCCGCCCGCCTCGTGGCGCACGAGCACGTGGCGGATGCCCGCGTCGTGCAGCGCGTCGTAGGTCGGGATGTTCGCACCGCCGGGCAGGCCGAATACGACGTCGACGCCCTCCGCCTTCAGGCACTCCATCACGGCATCGACCGCCCGCATGCGCATTCACCCCTTTCGGTGCGTAGAAAACTGAACGAGCCGCCCACGGCGGCTCGCGGGGTCCGAGTGTATCGACGTTAATGCGCGGCCGGTTCGGCAGGTGGAGCGACCGGGACGGGCGGAAACTCGAGCTCCGTACCGCAGCGCGTGCACAGCGCATCGTGCATCGGCACGAGCTTGCGGCAGGTCGGGCAGCGCCGGTGGGGCACGTCGTACTCGTTGCGGTACATGATCGCCGCGATCAGGCCGATGAACGGCGGGATCGCGGAGATCAGGAACCAGAGGAAGAACGAGCTGCCCTTGATCTTGCCGATGACACCGCCGGCAACACCGAAGAAGAAGACGATGACCAGGAAGGCCATCTAGAACAGCGTGCGCACCGCCCAGACCACCGCGATGATCGCGACGATGACGACCACGAACCAGGCGATGGCCGCGACGGCACCGATGATGACCTTGATCAGGATCCACGCGGCGATGGCAAGGACGACCGCCGCGAGGATGCGTGCGCCGAAAGAGGGGCCGGACTTCTCGTTCTCCATACAACCGAGGGTACTCCCGGCCGAGGATTACTCCTAACCGCTACCGAGCAGCGCGTCGCGATACGCGGTCGGACTGACGCCCGCGACGCGTCGGAAGTGCCGGCGCAGGGTCGCGGCGCTGCCCATGCCGACGTGCTGCGCGATCTCCTCGACGCTGTCGTCGGTGCGTTCGAGCAGCTCCTGCGCGCGGTGCACCCGCTGGGTCAGCAGCCAGCGCAGCGGCGTAGTGCCCGCGATCGTCGTGAAGTGCCGGATGAGGTTGCGCGGGCCCATGTGGGCGCGGTCGGCGAGCTCGGCGACCGTGATCGGCTCGTCGAGGTGCTCGAGCGCCCACGCCATCGTCTCTGCGAGGCGGTGGTCGCCGTCGGCGGGCAGCGGGGCGTCGATGAACTGCGCCTGGCCGCCGTCGCGGTGCGGGGCGACGACGAGCCGGCGGGCGAGCGCGTTGGCGACGGCGGTGCCGTGATCGGTGGCGACGATGTGCAGGCACAGGTCGATCCCCGCCGCCTTGCCCGCCGAGGTCAGGACGTCGCCATCGTCGATGTAGAGCACGCGCGGGTCGACGTCGACGAGCGGGTGGCGCGCCGCGAGCGTGCCGGCGTGCGACCAGTGCGTGGTCGCGCGGCGCCCGTCGAGCAGTCCGGCCGCCGCGAGGACGAACGCGCCGGTGCAGATCGAGGCGACGCGGGCGCCGGCGGCGTGCGCCGTGCGCAGCGCCTCGACGAGCTCGGGCGGCGGGGTGAGCGCGGCGTCGTGGCAGGCGGGGACGATGACGGTGTCGGCTTCGGCGAGCGCGTCGAGGCCGTGAGGTGTGTCGACGCGGAACGCGCCGCCCACGGTCGCGCCGCGCGGCCCGCACACGCGCAGCTCGTACCAGTCGTCGGCCTGCTCGGGACGCGGCGCGCCGAAGACCCCCGTTGCCGGCGCGAGCTCGAACAGCGGCGTCCCGTCGGTGACGGCCAGCGCGACGATGTGCATGTCGGAAAGTGTACGCATATTGTCATTTCCGACTCTTGCTGGGAACCCGGGCGCCCCGGAGCATGAACGCATGCCCGCACCCGACCGCATCGCTCGCCGCTGGCCGCTCGTGGCCGTCGCGGTCGCCGCCGTGGCCTGGGGCGCGAACCAGTTCGCGCCGATGCTGCTCGTCTACCGGCAGGACCTCGGGCTGAGCGCGACGACCGCGCAGGCGACCTTCGGCCTGTACGCGCTCGGCCTCGTCCCCGGCCTGCTCATCGGCGGCCCGTTGTCCGATCGGCGCGGCAGGCGCCCGGTGCTCACCGCCGCGCTGGTCGCGTCGGTGGTGGCCAGCAGCCTGCTCGTCGCGGGTGGCTCGTCGATCGCGTGGCTCTTCGCCGGGCGGCTGGTGGCCGGGGTCGCGAGCGGTGCCGCGTTCAGCGCGGGGGCGGCATGGATTAAGGAGCTCGCCCCCGCCGACGGCGCCAGGCGCGCCACGGTCGCGATGACGGCGGGCTTCGCGATCGGCCCGCTGGTCGCCGGCGCGCTGGCGCAGTGGGCCCCGGACCCGACGGTCGTGCCGTACCTGCCCCACCTGGTGCTCGCGATCGTCGGCGTCGCCATCGCACGCCTGGCCCCGGACACGGCTGTCGGCGCCCCGGTGGCGCGCCGAGCCGCCGGCCTGCGGGAGCCGCGGTTTGCGCAGGTGGTCGCACCGCTCGCCCCGTGGGTGTTCGGCGCCGCGGCGATCCCGCTCGCCTACCTCCCCGGATTGGTACGCGACCGCGTCGGCGGCGCCGCGCTCGTGTTCGGCGCCGGGGTCGCCGCGCTCACCGCACTCTCCGGCATCGCGGTCCAGCCGATCGCGCGCCGCCTCGACGCGCCCGGCCGGCCGCGGCTGCTCGTCGGCGCGCTCGCGCTCGTCGTCGCGGGGATGCTCATCGCGGCGGGCTCGGCGGCCGCGTCGTCGACGGGCCTCGTCCTCGCTGCCGCGGTGGTGCTCGGCGCCGCCTACGGCGCCTGCCAGGTCTGCGGGCTGCTGGAGGTCCAGCGCCTCGCGCCTCCGACCGCGCTGGCGGGCATGACCGCGGCCTACCAGGCGCTCTCGTACCTCGGCTTCGCGCTGCCCTACCTCCTCGCCGCGTCCGCCGGAGCGATCGCGCCGGCGAGCGGGCTGCTCGTCCTCGCCGCCCTGGCGGCCCTGACCCTCGCGCTCACCGCGCGGGCCGCGAGCGTCACATGAGCCTGCACGCGCGCGGCGCTGCCGCGGCGGCGCGCGGCCTCCGCGCCCGCGAGTTCTCGAGCACCGAACTCGTGCACGCGCTGCTCGATCGCATCGACGAGGTCGACCCGCGCGTGCGGGCGATGCGCCAGGTCCTCGCCGAGGAGGCGCTGCGCGCCGCCGCCGACGCCGACCGGCGGCTGGTCGCCGGCGCGCCCACCGGGCCGCTCGACGGCGTCCCGTTCACGGTCAAGGACAACCTCGACGTCGCGGGAAGCGCCACGACGCAGGGCGTCCGCGCGTTCGCCGGGGCGATCGCGCCGGTCGACGCGCCCGCCGTCGCGCACCTGCGCCGCGCCGGCGGCATCCCTCTCGCCCGCACGAACATGCCGGACTTCGCGCTGCGCTGGCACACCGACAGCCAGATCGCGGGGCCCACGCTGAACCCGTGGGACCCGGCCCTGACGCCCGGCGGTTCCAGCGGCGGCGAAGCCGTCGCGCTCGCGACCGGCATGACCCCGCTCGGCGTCGGCAACGACCTCGGCGGCTCGCTGCGCTGGCCGGCGCAGTGCAACGGGATCGCCTCGCTGCGTCCCACGCTCGGGCGGATCCCGCACGCGCTCTCGCTCGAGCCGACGGCCAAGCCGCTCAGCCTGCAGTTCATCGAGGTGCAGGGGCCGCTGGCGCGCCGCGTCGAGGACCTCCGGCTTGCGTTCGGGCTCATGTGCGCCCCGGACACGCGCGATCCCTGGCACGTCGCGCTGCCCGCGGACCATGTGCCAACCACGCCACGGCGGGTGCGCGTCGCGGACGACCTTCCCGGGCTCGACCCGCCCGTCCGCGCGGCGGTTGCGCGCGCCGCGACGGCGCTCGAAGAGCAGGGCTACGAGATCGCCGACGCGTCGGGGCCGTCGCTCCAAGCCGCGGCGGTGCTCTGGCCGCACATCATGAGCGCCGACGGCCGCCGTCTCTGGCCGGAGGTCGCGCCGCTCGCGTCGGCCGAGGCGGGGCGCTTCATGGATGCCGTGCTCGCGCTCACCGACCCGCAGGACCTCGACACGATGGGCCGCGTCTTCACCGAGCGCCAGCGCCTCGGTCGCTCATGGAGCGAGCATCAGGCGCACACGCCGCTCGTC
>DATFRW010000138.1:0-14925 GCA_035262945.1 Solirubrobacteraceae bacterium | reverse complement strand
TAACCCAACGCCTCGAGCTCACGCACCATCTTCGACACCGCCTGCGAGGTGACGCCGAGGTTCTCGGCCACCTCGCCGACCGCCCGCGGCCCCTCGACGAGTTGCTGGAACAGGAAGCCGTGCGAGTAGCGCACGTCCGGGTGCTCGATCCGCAGCCGCTCGAGCGTCTCCGTGTTGAGCACCTCGGCCAGCAGCAACGTCCAGAGCACGAGGTCCTTGTCTTGTAACTCAGGTTGTGCAATCATGGTTACATGATACTCCATGAGTTCTTCGCAGCGGCCGCCGGCTTCGACGAAGAAGCCCTGGCGCGGGTCCTGCACCCGGACGCGCGCGTCTCCGAGATGCCGAACGCGATCAACCGCGGCGGCACCGAGCGCGACGTGCCGGCCGCTCGCGAGGCCTTCGCACGCGGCAAGGGCCTGCTCTCAAAGCAGTCCTACGAGGTTCACGACGTCATCCAGACCGGGGACAAGATCGCGGCGCGCGCGACCTGGCGCGGCACGCTGGCCGCGGACGGCAAGGAGCTGACGGCGCACATCGCGACGTTCAGCGAGGTGCGTGACGGAAGGATCTTCCGTCACGCGACCTACGACTGTTACGAGGCGTTCTAGGCCACGTCGCGAAGCTTTTGCGCCTCGGCGAGGCTCTGGAGCTTCTTCAGCGACTGGTTCTCGATCTGGCGGATGCGCTCGCGCGTCACGTTGAACGTGCGCCCGACCTCGTCGAGCGTGCGCGGGTGCTCCCCGCCGAGGCCGTAGCGGAGCTCGAGCACGCGGCGCTCGCGGTAGGAGAGGTTCTCCAGCGCCTCGCGCAGCGCCTCCTTGGTGAGGATCTCGGCCGCGCGCTCGTACGGCGACTCGGCCCGCTCGTCGGCGATGAACTGGCCGAACTCGGACTCCTCCTCGTCGCCGACCGGCTTCTCGAGCGAGACCGGCGCCTGGGCGGAGCGCTTGATCGAGTCGACCTCTTCCGGATCGATGCCGGTGACTTCGGCGATCTCGTCGGCGGTCGGCTCGCGGCCGAGCTCGGTGACGAGCTTGCGCTCGGCGCGCCCGATCTTGTTGAGCTTCTCGACGACGTGCACCGGGATGCGGATCGTGCGCGCCTTGTCGGCGAGCGCGCGGGCGATCGCCTGGCGGATCCACCACGTGGCGTAGGTCGAGAACTTGAAGCCCTTGCGGTAGTCGAACTTCTCCGCCGCGCGGACGAGGCCCAGCGTTCCCTCCTGGATGAGGTCCAGGAACGGCAGGCCCTGGTTGCGGTAGTTCTTGGCGATCGAGACGACGAGACGAAGGTTCGACTCGACCATCTTCTGCTTGGCGTCGAGGTCGCCGCGCTCGATGCGCTTGGCCAGATCGACCTCTTCCTGCGCCGTGAGCAGCCGGACCTTGCCGATGTCCTTCAGGAAGAGCTGAAGGGAGTCGGTCGTCATGTCGGGCCGCAGGTCAAGCGTGGTCTTCGCCCGGCGGCGGTTGCGCCGGTCGGGTGCCCGCTCGACCTCCTTGGAGGCGGCGACGGCCGGATCGATGTCCTCGACGAGCTCGATCTCCGACTTCTCGAAGAAGCCGTGCAGCTCCTCCACGTCGGACTCGTCGAGATCGAGCTCGGCAACGGCGTCAGCAATCTCGGCGAACGTCAGGACGCCCACCTGCTGACCCTTGGCCATCAGGCCCTTGATCTCTTCGAGTTCCTGCAGTTCAACTACTGACATGTGCGTCCGTTCGATTCGCCGGGCTCGGGGGGGCGTTCCCAGCTGTTGAGCTTCTCATCGGGAGGCCGCTGAGGACCCTGTAGGTGGGCGTACCCGCCCCAAACGTACAGCCCCAGCGTAGCCGGTGATGATACGGCGCTCGACGTGATCCGCTCAAGACCTGCATCGTCGTCGGACAGGGGCTTACCCCGCTATTACGTGGAACGTGGTGCTTCGTCTCAAGTCTCGGCCTTTGCGCCGTCTGACTAGAAGGCTGCGGCAGAATCCTGGCCATGGCTTCGACCGACCCCTCCTCCGGCGACGAGCGCGAGGTTCTCGCCGGCCTACCCAACTCCCGGCCGCAACGCCGTAGCGCCAAGCGCGACCAGGCGGCGGCGAAGCCGAAGCGCGCCGCTACGCCGCGGGCGAGCGCCACGCGCAAGGCGCCGGAGAAGGCGGCGCCGAGGAAGGTCCCCGCGGCCGGCTACGCGACGCCAACCGAGGCCACGAGCGACGCGCCGAAGGGCGCCGATCTCTTCACGACGACGATCAGGGCGATCGGCGAACTCGCCCAGATCGGGGTCTCCGCGAGCGGTCGCGCGGTGAAGTCGGCGCTTCACCGCTTGCCTCGGCCTTAGACGCACGGAATCTCGACATAACTCTGTGCACGATGGGGTAGGCTGCGCGCCGTCTGCCGAGTCTCCGGGGCCCTGATACCCGGGGAGCGGGGGAACCATTGCGGACCGCGCTGCGGTCCGCTGGGGCGAATCCGGCCCGTCTGGCCGGTAGCGCTGCTTGTTCTGCGCGAGCCCGTCAGCTCACCCCGTAGGCCGTTGAACGAGGACCACCCACCCCTTGAGCCGCTACATAGCGACCCTGACAGCGATCCTGTGCGCAGGCTGCGTGTTCGCGGGCACCGCGTCCGCCGCGACGCCGCCGACCGTGCCGTCCCTGTTCACCCGCCCCGGCGAGCTGCTCGGCAAGACGCTGCGCTTCCGCGGCGCGCTGCCGGCCGAGCAGGCGGGGCGCGCGCTGCAGATCCAGCGCCAGCAGCCCGACGGCACGTGGACCCAGACGGCGACCACCGTCGTGGCGCCCGACGGCTCGTTCCTGGCGCGCTGGCGTACCGACGAGATCGGGAGCTTCGCGGTCCGCGCGCTGCTCGCGGGCGTGGAGGCGCAGGCCGCGGACGCATCGGCGCTCACGACGACCGTGACGGTCTATCGGCCGGCCCGTGCGACGTGGTTCGGCCCCGGCTTCTACGGCAAGCGCACGGCGTGCGGGCAGGTCATGAGCCACGCGCTGCTCGGCGTCGCCCACCGGTCGCTGCCGTGCGGCACGCCGGTCGCGCTGTTCTTCGGCGGCAAGTCGATCACCGTGCCTGTCATCGATCGCGGGCCGTTCGCCAACGGCGCCCATTACGACCTGACGTCCGCGGCCGCCAAGGTGGTCGGGATGACCCAGACCAGCACGATCGGCGTCGTGCCGCAGCGCGGCGCGCAAATGGCGCCGCCGGTTCTCGCACCGCCCCCATACGCGGGGACCGGCGGCGCGACTCCCACGCCCTAGGCGATCGGGACGCCCGCGGCGCGGGCGGCGAAGAGCGCCTCGTCGGCGCGGGCCGTCAGCGCATCGGCGTCGACACCATCGGCAGGGCTCGCGGCCACACCGATCGCGATCGCCAGCGGCACCGGCGCGGCCGCGATCGCGTCCGCGAGCCGCTCGGCCATCGCACGCGCGCCAGGCCCGCCGAGGTCGGCGGCGATCACCCAGAGGCGGCCGTCGTCCTCGCGGCCCAGGACGTCGCCGGGACGCAGCTCGCCGCGGACCGCCTCCTCCATGCGCGCGAGCGCGCCCGCCGCGCGGTCCGGATCGGCGGCGGCGACGCGGGCGGCGTCGCCGCCTTCGACGGCGAGGACCGCGAACGGCCGGGCGGCGGCAAGGAGGCGGGCGATGGCGGCGCGCCAGTCGCCGCGGGCGTCGTGCACGCGCAGCTCGGCGCCGCCGACGGCGGCGACGGCGATCGCGTCGCAGACGTGGGCGAGGCGCTCGGCGAGGGCGGCGGTGGTGGCGGCGTCGAGTCGTATCGTCGTGAGCGCCTCCCACGCGGCGGCGCGCAGGGCGGCGACGGCGGCGACGACCTCCGCGGGCCCGGTCGCCCCGGCGAGCGAGCCCGCGCGCGGGGCGAGCCGGTCGACGTCGCCGAGGGCGCTGTCCGATGCGACCGCGCGCAGGACGGCCGCGCAGAGCGCGGGCGCGTCGCGGGCGAACCCCGCGGTCGGCAGCGCGGCGGCGTCGCGCAGCGGCCGGGCGGCGACGATCGCAAGGAGCCAACCCTTGGCGACGACCTCGCCGTCGGCGAGCGCGGCGGGCGGCATGTCGGCGACCGGGCGCGGGCGCCGCGGACCGAACGGGACCTCGGGCACGGCATGTGGATACCAGTTGGTGCCGACGGCAGCGATGATGCGGGAATGGCGATCAGCATCGACGAGGCGCGCGCGAAGGTCCTCGGCGCCGTGGGGGCGCCGCTGCCGCCGGAGGACGTCGCGGTCGCCGACGCGCTCGGACGGGTGCTCGCCGCGGATATCGCGGCTCAGGGGAACGTGCCCGCGTTCGACAACAGCGCGATGGACGGGTTCGCGGTGCGCAGCGCCCCGGCCGGCAGCACGTTGCGGATCGTCGGCGAGTCGCGTGCGGGGGCGCCGGCCGGCGTCGCCGTGGGCGAGGGCGAGGCGGTGCGGATCTCGACGGGCGCGGCGATGCCCGAGGGCGCCGACGCGGTGCTGCAGATCGAGCGCGTCAGCGTCAACGGCGAGACCATCACGCTGGACGACGACGTCCGGCCGGGGCGCAACGTGCGGCCCGCGGGCGACGACATGGCGGCCGGAGCGGTGGTGCTCCCAAGGGGCACCCGGCTGGGCCCCGCCGAGCTCGGCGTCGCGGTCGCGGCGGGCCGGGTGGCGGTCGCGTGCGCGCGACGGCCGCGCGTGGTCGTGCTCGCCACCGGCGACGAGCTGGTCCCCGCGGGCGCGCCGCTGGGGCCGGGCCAGCTGCACGAGACGAACGGGCTCACGCTCGGCGCGCTCGCCACCCAATCGGGCGTCGAGGTGCTGCGCACCGCGGTCGTCCGTGACACCGCGGAGGAGACGCGCGACGCGATCGCGAGCGCGCTCGACGACGTCGACGTCCTCCTGCTGTCGGGCGGCGTCTCGGTCGGGCCGCACGACCACGTCAAGCCCGCGCTCGAGGCGCAGGGCGTGCGCGAGGTGTTCTGGCGGGTGGCCCTGCGGCCGGGCGGGCCGGTGTGGTTCGGCACCCGCGGCGCGACGCTCGTGTTCGGGCTGCCCGGCAACCCGGTGTCGGCGATGGTCACCTTCCTGCTCTTCGCGCGCCCCGCGCTGGCCGTGCTGCAGGGCGCGTCGCACGACCCGGAGCGGATCGTCGCGAGCCTCGGCGAGCCGGTCCCACGCCTCGCCGATCGCGATCAGTGCGTGCGCGTGACGCTGCGCGACGGCGTCGCCACACCGACCGGGCCGCAGGGCTCGCATCAGCTGCGGTCGATGGTCGGCGCGGACGGCCTGGCGATCATCCCGATGGGCGCGGGCACCATCGACGCAGGCGCCGAGGTCGTCGTGGAACGGCTTGACCGGACACCCTGGTGACGGTCGCCGTCAAGCACACCATCGAGGTCCAGGCGCCGATCGAGCGGGCGTTCGCCGTGTTCACCGAAGCGTTCGGCCGCTGGTGGCCCGCGACGCACCACATCGGCAAGGCCGATCTCGTCGACGCGATCATCGAGCCGCGGGTGGGCGGGCGCTGGTACGAGAAGACGGCCGACGGCGGCGAGTGCGAGTGGGGCCACGTCATCGCGTGGGACGCGCCGCGGCGCGTGGTGCTCGCCTGGCAGCTCGACGCCGACTGGCAGTACGACCCCGACCTCGTCACGGAGGTCGAGGTGAGCTTCGAGCCCGGTGGCCCGGACCGCACGTTGGTGACGCTCGAGCACCGCCATCTCGAGCGCATGGGCGAGCGCGGCGAGGAGGTGCGGCGCAGCATCGACTCGCCGGAGGGTTGGCGCGGGATCCTCGCGACCTACGCGGCGTTCGCCGGCGCGACGTAGGCGACTCCGGCCTTCGCCCGCGCGGGTAGGCTCACGCCGTGGGCCCCGCCGCCATCGCCGCCGCCGTGGCCGCCATCGTCGCTGCCTTCCTCGGCCTGCGCAAGGTGTTCCTGAGCCCGCTGCCCGCCGGGGTCGACATCGTCCGCGACGTCGACGACGACACCGAGATCAACGAGGCGACGGGCGCGGTGCGGTCGGTGCAGTCGGCGGAGGTCATGTTCCCCGCCAAGGCGATCGACGCGCTGTGGTCGCCGCTCTATCTCGAGCGCCTGGCGCGCACGTACTGGCGCTTCCTCACGCGGGCGACGCTCGGCATCGTGCGCGTCTACTACACCGACGGCGAGCGCTACGTCTGCCTGCTCTTCCGGCCGTTCAAGCTCATCACCTTCGACGCGCCCGAGTACGAGATGGACGCCGAGCGCGGCGTCGTGCGCTGGCGGATCGTGCGGGGGCTGCTGGTCGCGCGCCGCGGCCACGACCGCGACGGTTACCTCGAGATCGACGTCCGCAGACGTCCCGCCGCGCGCGAGGGCTGCGTGAACGTGGCCGTCGAGGTCGAGGTCGCGAACTTCTATCCCGCGATCGCCTACCGGCTCAGCCGCTTCGTCTACGCGCAAACGCAGTCGCGCATCCACGTGATCGTCACGCACGGGTTCCTGCGCTCGCTCGCGCGCCTGGACCTCGAGGAGTCGATGGTCGGGCGCTTCGTCACCTCCGACGACGTCCCCGATCCGGCGTCCCCGCCGCCGACCGAGCGGCGCGGCGCGCGGGTCTAGATCGTTGCTCAGCCGTAGCGCTCGCCGGTGTAGGCGCGCAGTTTCGGGCGGTTGTGGCGGGCGAAGATGCGGCGCACCGTGCCGGTGCGCGAGCGCATGACGATCGACTCGGTCGTCGCCGTCGTGCCCTCATAGCGCACGCCCTGCAGGACGTCGCCGTCGGTGACGCCGGTGGCCGAGAAGAAGCAGTCGTCGCCGCGGACGAGCTCGTCCTGGTCGAGCACCCGATCGAGGTCGTAGCCGGCGTCGACCGCGCGCTGGCGCTCGTCGTCGTTGCGCGGCCAGAGCCGGCCGATGAAGGCGCCGCCGAACGCCTTGATCGCCGCGGCGGAGATGACGCCTTCGGGCGTGCCGCCGATGCCCCACAGCAGGGTCACCGGCGACCGGTCGGAGACCGCGAGCAGGGAGGCGCTGACGTCGCCGTCGGTGATGAGCCGCACGCGCGCGCCGGCCTCGCGGATCGCCGTGATCCCCTCCTCGTGGCGGGGGCGGTCGAGGACGACGACCATGATGTCGCGGATGTCGCTCGCCCGGCGCTCGGCGATGAGGCCGAGCGTCTCGCCCAGCGGTCGATCGAGCGACAGCAGGTCGCTGATGTCGCTCCCGCCGGCCATCTTCTCCATGTACAGCACCGGCCCGGGGTCGAACATCGTGCCGCGCGGGCTGAGCGCGATGACCGCCAGCGCGCTCGGGCGGCCCTCGGCGGCGAGGCGCGTGCCCTCCAGCGGATCGACCGCGATGTCGACCTCGGGCGGCGAGCCGTCGCCGACCTGCTCGCCGTTGTAGAGCATCGGCGCCTCGTCCTTCTCCCCCTCGCCGATCACGACGACCCCGTCCATGTGGATGGTCTCGAGGACGACGCGCATCGCATCGACCGCCGCCTGGTCGGCGGCCTCCTTGTCGCCCATGCCGATGCGGCGCGCGGCGGCGAGGGCAGCCGCCTCGGTCACGCGCACCAGTTCGAGGGCGACGTTGCGGTCGGGACGGGTGGCGGCGGGTGGCTCGTTCATGAGTGGGTCTCCTCGTGACGTCGTGCGGCGAGTGGCGGTCCGGCGGCGCCGACTGGCAAGGACGCAGGTCGGGAGCCATGCTGGCGGCATGGCCCCGGCCGAGGACGCGGCCAGGCGGTGATCGCCGGCCGCCAATCGTCGTGCGACGTCGCGAGGGGGCGCACTAGATGGTCCCCGGTGGTTTGCGGGCGCGTTCGTGTTCTGAGGAGCGGAGTGCGGCGGCGGCGATCATGGCCAGCGTCCCGGCGAGGGCGAGGAACCAGCCGTACTTCAGGGAGATCGCGCTGGACGGGTTCCCGGGCCGGTCGATGACGCCGTTGTAGAAGATGAGCCCGAGGGCGGCGATCGACGTGACCATCGTCATCTCCCCGCGCGCCCAGGAGAGCTGGGTGTCGGTGGCGATGATGTAGGCGAGGATGAACGGGGCGACGGCCGCCGCGAGCAGCAGCCAGCGCAGGATCGGGTGGACGTCCCAGCACGACTGATCGCCGCGGGCGCCGTTGATCTGCGCGAACCGGCTGGACGGATCGGTCCCGTACCAAGGCAGGAACACGCTCACGGCCAGCACCGCGCCACCCACCATCCCGACGTACTCGTTGCGGTGCAACCGCGCGGTCACTCCGTGGCGACCCTACACGGATCGCGCGAGGGCGAGCAGCGTGTCGAGCGCCCACGGGCCCTGGCCGGTGAGGCGCAGGTGCAGGCCGTCGTGGCGCCAGCACAGCTCGGTGACCGGGCGCAGCGACGCATCGGCCTCGGGCAGCGGCGCGCTGCGCACCGTGATGCCGTCGACCTCGCGCGCGTCGCCAGCGAGGTCGTGCGCAGGCGGCGGCTCGGCGCCGGCGTAGAGCGCGAGGCGGCCCGGCGCGCCGGCGCGCGTGTCGTCGAGGTTCCACGCGACCTCCACCCCACGCTCGGCGATCTGCACGACGTCGACCCAGCGCGCGAGCGGAACCTTCGCCGCGGGCAGCGGGAACGGGCGGCCCAGCAGCGCGTCGGCGGCGGCGATGCCCTCAAGTGGCTCGTGCATCGTTCCGGAAGATAGGTTCCCTCGACATGCCGGACCTACGCTGGGGCTTGACGATTCCGTTCGCGGGCGTCCCGCTGGCAGATCACGCGCCGCTGTTCGGGCGCGCCGAGGCTGCAGGTTACGACGACCTCTGGACGGGCGAGACGAACGGCGCCGACGGGTTCACGCCGCTCGCCCTCGCCGCCGCCCACACCGAGCGCATGCGGCTCGGCACGGGGATCGTCAACCCCTTCACGCGCGGGCCGGCGGTGCTCGCCCAGCAGGCCGCCGCGCTGGCCGACGCGTCGCGCGGGCGGTTCGTGCTCGGCCTGGGGTCGTCGTCGAACGTCATCGTCGAGCGCTGGAACGGCGTGCCGTTCGTGCGGCCGCTATCGAAGGTGCGCGAGGCGGTGGAGATCCTGCGGCCCATCCTGGCCGGAGACCGCGGCCCGGGCGGCTTTCGCCTCGAGACCCCGCCACAGCACCCGGTCCCGATCGTGGTGGCCGCGCTGCGTGGGCGGATGCTCGCGCTGGCGGCCGAGGTCGCCGACGGCGCGTTCACGAACTTCCTGCCGATCAGCGGCGTGCCCCAGGTCGTCGCGGCGTTCGGCGCGCCCGACAAGGAGCTCATCTGCCGCTTCTTCTGCGTGCCGCAGCCCGAGCCTGAGGCCATGGCGACCGCGAAGTTCCTCTTCACCGCCTACGCGACGGTCCCCGTCTACACGGAGTTCTTCCGGTGGCTGGGCTGGGGCGAGCGCATCGACCCGATGGTGGAGGCCTGGCACGCGAGCGATCGGGCGCGAGCGTTGGAGCTCGCGCCCGAGGAGCTCGTGCGGGAGGTCTTCGTCTTCGGGTCGCCGGAGCAGATGCGCGAGCGGCTCGACGAGTTCGCCGCCGCCGGGATCACGACGTTCACGCTCATGCCGGTTTGCGGGCCGGAGGAACTGCCCGCGTTCATCGACGCGCTGGCGCCCCGGAACTAGCCCGCGGCCACCGGAGCCGGAGCCGGAGCCGGGACCGGCGCGGCGTCGGCGATCTCGGCGGGCTGCTTGCGCGGCAGCAGCAGCGCGGTGAGCGCGCCGAGCGCGACGACCGCTGCTCCGACCCACAGCGCCGGGACGGCGCCATCGACGAAGCCCTGCACCGAGCCGAGCGAGCCCGACCCGCTGAAGATCGTCGACAGGACGGCCACGCCGAACACGCCACCGACCTCGCGGATCGCGTTGTTGGTCCCCGACGCCTGGCCCGCCTGCGCGGGGCTGACGACGCTCAGCAGCGCGCTCGCCGACGGCGCGAACACGAGCGCCATGCCGACGCCGGCGGCGACGAACGCGATCGCCTGCTCGCTGAACGTGACCGTCGTGCTCGTGGTGGCGGCGAACCAGGCGAGCGCTCCGGCCTGCAGCGCCAGGCCGCTGGCCATGAAGGCGCGCGCGCCGTAGCGCTCGGACAGGACGCCCGCGATCGGCGCGACGACCATCGTCGCCCCGGTCCACAGCAGCATCCGCAGGCCGGCCTGGAACGGCGAGTAGCCAAGGACGTACTGCAGGATCTGGGTGAGCAGGAAGATCGACCCGAACGTGCCGAAGTACATGAAGAACGACACGGCGTTGGTCACGGAGAAGGCGCGCTTGCGGAAGAGGCGCATCGGGACCATCGGGTCGGCCGCGCGGCGCTCCCAGGCGACGAACGCGACGAGGATCGCGACGCCGGCCACGAGCGACACGACGATCGGCGTGCTCGTCCAGCCCTCGGCCTGACCGCGGACGAGGCCGAAGACGAGGCTGAACAGGCCGGTGGCCGCCAGTGCGAAGCCGGGGATGTCGAGCGTCCGCGACTCGCCGTGGCTCTCGCGCAGCAGCAGCGCGGCGATGGGGAACAGCGCGATGCCGATCGGCACGTTGATCCAGAAGATCCAGTGCCACGAGATGCCCTCGACCACGGCGCCGCCGACGATCGGCCCGAGTGCGACGCCCGTGCCGCTGATGCCCGACCAGATGCCGAGCGCGGCGCCGCGGCGGTTGGCAGGGAAGGCCTCGGCCAGCAGCGTCAGCGTGAGCGGCGCCACGACCGCGCCACCGACGCCCTGGATGGCGCGCGCGGCGACGAGCGCGCCCGTGGTCGGCGCGAGTGCCGCCGCAGCGCTGGCGGCGGTGAACAGCGCGAGGCCGCCGAGGAACAGCCGCTTGCGGCCGAACCGGTCACCGAGCGCGGCGCCCGGGATCAGCGTGACCGCGAACGCGAGCGTGTAGGCGTTGATCGTCCACTCGAGGGACTGCAGGGTCGCGCCGAGATCCTCGCGGATGGCGGGCAGCGCGACCGTGACGACGAGGTTGTCGAGCACGACCATGAAGAGGGCGAGCGAGACGATCGCCAGGGTCGCGCCGGTGCGGTTCTTGGGGGCTGATGACATAGCGAGCAGTTCCTCCGATTCGTTCTTAGTGACTGCTAACTATTTGCTAACTTAGCGCTCACTAAGTACACTGTCAAGCCCATGGCCGAGAAGACGCTGACCCGCACCCGCCAGACCGCCGGCGAGCGCCGCGAGGCGCTGGTCGACGCCGCCCTCGAGCACTTCGCGCAGACCGGCCTGCACGGCACGGCGGTCAGCTCGATCACCGACGAGGTCGGCATCACCCAGCCCTACGCGTTCAGCCTGTTCGGCACGAAGAAGGGCCTGTTCCTCGCCGCCGTCGAGCGCGGCTTCGACCGAGTAGAGGAGACCTTCCGCAAGGCCGCGGCCGACGCCGAGCCCGAAGGCGCGTTCGACGCGATGAAGAAGTCCTATGGCGCGGTGCTGGCAGACCGCTCGCTGCTGCTGATCCAGCTGCAGGCCTACGCGGCGTCCGGCGACGCGGAGGTGCGCGCGCTCGTGCGCCGGCGCTACGCGGAGCTCTACGACCTCGCGCGCGAGCTCAGCGGTGCCGACCGCGAGGAGCTGACCCAGTTCTTCGCCGCAGGGATGCTGCTGAACGTCGCGGCCGCGCTCGATCTGCCGGACCTGCTGATCAACGACACCTGGCTCGAGGACTGCCTGAACTACGACGCCGGTTAGGGTCGGCGGCGTGCCCCAGACCATCGTCATCACCGGAGCGTCGACCGGCATCGGCCGCGCGACCGCGCTGCACCTCGCGCGTAGCGGCTTCACCGTGCTCGCGGGCGTGCGCCGCGACGAGGACGCCGCATCGCTGCGCGAGGCCGACTCCCGCATCGAGCCCGTCATGGTCGACGTCACCGACGCGGAGCAGATCGCCGCGCTCGCGGAGCGCGTGGGCGTCGGCCCGCTCGCGGGCCTCGTCAACAACGCGGGGATCGCGGTGCCCGGGCCGCTGGAGGGCGTGCCCCTCGCCGAGTTCCGCCGGCAGTACGAGGTCAACGTCTTCGGCCTGCTGGCGGTGACCCAGGCCCTGCTCGACCCGCTGCGCGCGGGCCGCGGCCGGATCGTCAACGTCGGCTCGATCGGCGGCCGGATCGACACGCCGTTGATCGGGCCCTACAGCTCCTCGAAGGCGACCGTGCGCAGCCTCAGCGCGATCCTGCGCCGCGAGCTGGGCCCGTGGGGCATCCACGTCGCGCTCCTCGAGCCGGGCGCGCTCGACACCCCGATCTGGCGCAAGGGCGAGGAGCACGCCGACGAGACGCTCGGCGCCCTGCCGGAGCGCGTGCGCACCCTGTACGCGCGCCAACTGCAGGCGCTGCGCGGGCTCGCGCGCCGGTCCGCGACGCACGCCGACCCGCCCGAGGCGGCGGCTGCCGCGATCGAGCACGCGCTGACGGCCGAGCGGCCGCGGCTCGTGTACACGGTCGGGCGCGAGGCCCGGGTCCAGGGCGCGCTACACGCCGCGCTGCCGCCGCGCGCGTTCGATGCGCTGCTGGCGCGGGCGATGCGCGGCGGCAGCTGAAGCCGCCTGCCTAGGCACGACCTTGACGGGCCCGGTCCCGTTCTGGTCCTCTGACCCCGCGCCCCCCGAGTCGCGCGACGTGGAAGAGGTGACGAGCGGTGCCGAACAAGCTGAGGCTTGTGCTGGCGACATCGCTGCTGATGACGACCGGGTGTGCGAAGCCGTACACCATCCCCACGGCGGCGCCGTCGGTGGACAGCTTCTGCGAGGTCCGCGTCGGCATGTCGAAGGCGAAGGCGGAATCGGTGATGGGCCGCCCAGACGAGGACGCGTCGGGCTGGCTGACCTGGGAACCGCGGCCGGCGGACTACTTCCACTGGCGCTTCGACGCGTACGTCGAGGGCGGCGTCGTGCGCCTGCTCGACATCAACGAGTCGCACCTGCGATCGAGCGAGAAACGGGCGCTGCCGTGCGGCAGGGTGCGGACCTGAAGGGTCTAGCCGCGCGCCTTCCACTCGCGGAAGGCCACCCGCAGTTGAGCCTCGGTCTCGACCGACAGGGTCTGCGTCGGCAGCCGGCCCATGAGGGTGATCGTCTCGCGCATCTGGCGCACGTACGCCGCGCAGTTGGCGCAGCGCGCGACGTGCGACTCGAGCCGCGCGCGGTCCGAGGCGGTCAGCGCCCCTTCGAAGTAGTCGCTCACGAGCTCCACGAGCTCGCGGCAGGAGATGTCGTCTAGCTCACTCATCGGTGTAGTAGTCCTCGAGCGCCTTGCGCACTTTCGATCTGGCGCGATGCAGGAGCACTCTCTGATTGGTCTCGGAGAGGTCCAAAGCGCTACGCACCTCTTCCGACGACATGCCGAGCACGTCGCGCATCGTGATGACCGCGCGCTGGGTCTCGGGCAGCCTCTCGATCTCGCTCTCGATGCGCCGCACCGCCTCGGCCGAGTCCAGGGCGCGCTCGGGCTCCTCCCACCAGCGCACCGGCGGTGCGGCCCAGTCGCCGACCGCGTCGCCCTCGCGGACGAACCGCTCGGGCTCGACCGCGGCGAACTCGCCGTCGACCTCCTCGCGCCCGAGCGCCGCGAACGGCACCGTGCGGGACTCGCGCTGACCGCGCGTGCGCGCCCGGTTGACGAGGATGCTGAACACCCACGTGCGCAGCGACGAGCGCTCCTCGAAGCGGTCGAGGCCGTTGAGGACGCCGAGCCACGTCTCCTGCACGACGTCCTCGGCCACGGCCTGGCTGGGGACGTACATCCGCGCGACGCGCAGCATCGTCGGCGACCACCGTTGCACGAGATCCATGAACGCCTCCTCGTCACCGGCGCGCAGGCGCTCGACAAGGAGGTGGTCGTCGGCCACCCGCTGCACGCTATCCGGTCGCTAACGTGCATTGCGTATGGGCGAACGGCTGATCGGCGTTGACGTCGGCGGCACCAAGGTCTCGGTGGCCGTCCTCGAGGACGGCTCGCTCTCCGAGCCCGTCCTCTGCCCCACCGCTCTGACGTCGAGCGACGCGCTCGTCGACCAGCTCGCCGATGTCATCGAGGACGCCGGCCCAGCCGATGCCGTCGGCATCGGCGTGCCGAGCGTCATCGACTTCGCCACCGGCACCGCGCGCAGCTCGGCCAACATCCCGCTGCAGGGCGTGCCGCTGCGCGCGCTGCTCACCGAGGCGGTCGGCATCCCCGTCTTCGTCGACAACGACGCCACCGTTGCCGCCCTCGCCGAGGCCCACGACGACGACGGCAACCTCATCGCCGAGTCGCTCGTGATGATCACCGTCGGCACCGGCGTCGGCGCCGGGATCGTCATCGGCGGGCGGATCTACCGCGGCGTCACCGGTGCGGCGGCGGAGCTGGGCCACATCCTCATCGGCGCCGACCTGTCCAACGGCGCGCCGACCGACTACCAGCGCCGCCCCCACCCCGCCTCGCTCGAGTACCTCGCGGCCGGGCGCGCGCTCGACCGCCTCGGCGCCGAGCGCGGGATCGGCGACGGCCATGCCGTCGTCGCGGCCGCGCGCGAGGGCAACCCCGATGCGCTCGAGGCGATGCGCATCGTGGGGGAGCGCCTCGGCGTCGGCATCGCCAACGTCGTGAACATCTTCGACCCCGAGCTGGTGCTCATCGGCGGCGGGGTCTCCATCGCCGGAGAGCTCCTGCTCGAGCCGGCCATGGTCGCGGCGTCCCGGTTCATCCTGCCGGGCGTCGGCACCCAGACCCGCATCGAGCTGGCCCGCTACGGCCCCGAGGCCGGCGTCCGCGGCGCAGCATTGCTCGCCGGTCAGGAGCTCGAACGGGAAGGACTCCCCTTGCAAGCCGAGACGAAAGAGAGCTGAGCACCGATATGGCCACCCAACAGGTCAATGAGCGCCTCGCCGCGCTGACCGCCGCCGGCACGAGCGTGTGGCTCGATCAGATCAAGCGCAGCCTCATCACCACCGGCGAGCTGCGCCGGCTTGTCGAGGAGG
>DATFRW010000137.1:0-15832 GCA_035262945.1 Solirubrobacteraceae bacterium | reverse complement strand
GGCGGTGCGCGTCGAGATCGAGATGTCCAACAGCGCGGGGATCTTCCAGGTCGACGAGGGGCTCGGCAAGAAGCTGCGCGGCACGCCGCTGGCCGAGCACATCGAGGTCATCGCGCGGGTGGAGGCCGAGCACGAGACGCGGCTGGTCCCGGTGTTTCGGCTGTGACGCGCGCGCTGACGTGGCGAGGCGTGGAGGAGTGGCTCGCCGAGCACGCGCGCGTCGACCTCGCCAACTCGGGATTCGGGGCGAGAGGCGTGCAGCTCGGCGCCGAGCCCGAGCCCTACCGCGCCGACTACGAGCTCGACGCGCCGACCGACTGGGTCACGCGCCGGCTCGAGGTCGACGTCTCCGGCGACGGCTGGCGGCGCAGGCTCGTCCTCGAACGCGACGACGGGGGCCGCTGGCTGCGCGACGGCGAGCACCTGCCCGAGCTCGACGGGGCGCTGGACTGCGACCTCGCGTTCTCGCCGTTGACGAACTTCATGCCGCTGCGCCGGCACGCGCTCCACGAGCGCCCCGGCGCGCACGACTTCGTGATGGCGTGGGTCTCGCTGCCCGACCTCGGCGTGCACGCGGCGCCCCAGCGCTACGAGCACGTCCGGCCCGGCGTCGTGCGCTTCCTGTCGCTCGACAGCGACTTCACCGCCGACCTCGAGGTCGACGCCGACGGGCTCGTCGTCTCCTACCCGCGGCTCGCGGAGCGCGTGACGGGCTGAAGCTGGCGCAGGAGGTCGTCGCCGGCGAGCTGCTCGGCGATCATCGCTCGCGCTCGAGCACGACGACCGGGATCTCGCGGTCGGTCCTGGTCTGGTACTCGTCGTAGGCCGGCCAGATCGCCGTCATCGCCCGCCAGAGCTCGGGCCGCTCCTCGGCGGTGGCCGGGCGGGCCTGGGCGCTGAACCGATCCGCCTTGACCTGGACCCCGACGTTCGGATCGTCGCTGAGGTTCAGGAACCAGGCGGGCGGCGTGGGGGCGCCGCCCTTCGAGGCGACGATGAGGTAGTCGTCGCCGTGGCGTCCGTAGATCAGCGGCGTCGTGTGCTGCTCGCCGGAGCGCCGCCCGGTCGTGGTGAGCAGCAGGACCGGCGCACCGTTGCGCCAGTCGTGGCCCTCCTCGCCGTCGGTCTCCAGATAGCGCTCGACGTGCTCGGGTCCGAAGAGCATCGCCTGCCACGATACCGACGGCCGCGCGCGTACCATGGCGCGGAGCGTGGGGGCCAGACGTCACATCACCGTGCTCGTCGCGGCAGCGGCGATCGTCGCCGGCTGCGGTGGATCGAGCCACACCGCATCGACGCCGACGCGCACGGTCACCGACGCGTCGGTCGCCCCGGTCAAGCCGTCCCGCCCCGCCGTGCCGACCGGCCCGCACGACGCGCCCGTCCCGATCCTCATGTACCACGTCGTCGCGGCCGCGCCGCCCGGGACGCCCTACCCCGAGCTGTGGGTCCCACCGGCGGAGTTCGCCGCCGACATCGCCGCGCTGGCGAACGCCGGTTACCACGCCACCACGCTCGACACGGTGTGGCGCGCGTGGCACGGCCACGGGGCGATGCCGCGCCACCCGATCGTCCTCACGTTCGACGACGGCTATCAGAGCCAGTCGACCAACGCGCGGCGGATGCTCGCACGCCGCGGCTGGCCGGGCGTCCTCTATCTCCAGGTCGACAACGTGCGGCTGCCCGGTGGCATCCACCAGTCGCAGGTGCGCGCGATGATGCGCGACGGCTGGGAGATCGACGCTCACACGTTCACCCACCCCGACCTGACCGCGGTCGGCGCCGCCCGCCTTCACGCGGAGATCTCCGGATCCCGCGCCTGGTTGCAAAAGGCGTTCGGCGTGCCGGTCAACTTCTTCGCCTATCCGGCGGGCCGCTACGACGCGACGGTCGAGGCGGAGGTGAAGGCGGCGGGCTTCCACGGCGCGACGACGACCGCTGCGGGCATCGCAGCGCCGGGCCAGGACCCGTACGCACTGCCGCGGGTGCGGGTCACGCCCGGCATGACCCCCAGCCAGCTGCTCGGCGCGCTGCGGGGCCTGAAGCGCACGTGAGCGCGCTGCGGCGCGCGCGGGCCACGGCCCAGCTCCTGCAGCGCCCGCCCGGCCTCGGCATGCACGACGCGGTCCGCCGGCTGCTCGCCGTCCAGGCGCAGGACCTGCGCAGCGCGCGGCTCGCCCTGAGGACGCGGGTCGCCGGTCTGGCCGCGGCCGACGTCGACGCCTCGCTCGACGACGCCTCGCTCGTCGTCGGATGGCTGAACCGCGGCACGCTGCACCTCGTCGCCGCCGACGACTATGCATGGCTCCTCGCCCTGACCGCTCCCGGCCGACTGACGGCGAACGCGCGGCGGCTCGGGCAGGAGGGCGTCTCGCCGGACGACGCCGACCGCGCCGTCGGCATCATCGAGCGCGCGCTGGCGGACGAGGGGCCGCTCACGCGCGCCGAGCTCGCCGAGCGGGTCGCCGCGCGCGGGGTCCGCACCGAGGGCCAAGCGATGCCGCATCTGCTCATGCTCGCGGCGCTGCGCGGCATCGCCGTGCTCGGCCCGCTGCGCGGCGACGTCCAGGCGTTCGCGCTCGCGCGCGACTGGCTCGGAGCCGCGCGCACGCCACCCGACCGCGATGCGGCCCTCGCCGAGCTCGCGCGCCGCTACCTCGCCGCCCACGCCCCGGCGGACGCAGCCGACCTCGCCGCCTGGGCCGGCCTCCCGCTGCGCGACGCCCGCGCCGGCCTGCGCGCGATCGCCGGCGAGCCGGCCGACGGTGCGCCCCGCCCGATCCCGGCCCGCCTGCTGCCCGCCTTCGACCCCTACCTGCTGGGCTGGAAGGACCGCTCGTTCGCCGTCCCGGCCGCGTACGCCAAGCGCGTGCACCCTGGCGGCGGCATGCTCCGCGCAACCGCGACGATCGACGGCCTCGCCGTCGGCACCTGGACGCTGCGCCGCGGCAAGGTCGCGCTCGACCTCTTCGCCGACGCCGACCCGTTGGCCCTCGCAGCCGAGGCCCGCGAGGTCGAACGCTTCGCTACCAGTGCACGCCCTTCATGAGGTTCGCCATCGCGACCTGCTCCATCGACGCCTTCTCGTTCGGGTCCTGCTCGCCTCGCGACGCCGCGGAGTCGGGGAAGACCTTGTAGGCCATGTGCAGGATCTGGTCGACCGCCTTGGGCGCCAGCGCGTAGGCCACCTCGCCGAACGTCCCCAGCCGAGTGTTGATCTGCTTCGGCTTCGACCGCAGCGCCTCGCCGACCAGGTCGCCGGCCTCGTCGGGCGTGATCGTCGGAAACTGGTCGTAGATCTTCGTCGGCGCGATCATCGGCGTGCGCACGAGCGGCATGTGGATCGTGGTGAACGTGATGCCGTCACCAATGACCTCCGAGCTCACGACCCGGGTCCATGCGTCGAGCGCCGCCTTCGAGGCGACGTAGGCGCTGAAGCGCGGCGGGTTCGTCTGCGCCCCGATCGACGAGACGTTGACGATGTGCCCGAAGCCGCGCTCGCGCATGTGGGGCAGCAGGCCCATCGTCAGCCGGATCGCGCCGAAGTAGTTCAGCTGCATCGTGCGCTCGAAGTCGTGGAAGCGGTCCTGGCTGAGCGCGATCGACCGGCGGATCGAGCGGCCGGCGTTGTTGACGAGCATGTCGACGCGGACGTGCTCGTCGAGGATTCGCTTCACGAGTTCGTCGATCGAGTCCATGTCGGACAGGTCGGCGGAGTAGACGTAGGCCGTGCCGCCGGCGGCCTCGATCTCGGCCTTGGCCTCTTCGAGCTTGTCCATCGAGCGCGCCACGAGCAGCGGGATGCCGCCCGCGGCCGCGATCTTCATCGCGGCCGCGCGGCCGATCCCGCTCGACGCGCCGGTGATGACGACCGTGCGCCCGTTGACCGCCGCGTTCAACGAGCGGTCCTTGTAGAGGTCCGGGTCGAGCGTGCGCTCCCAGTAGTCCCAGATCCGGTCCGCGTAGCTCTCGAGCGGCGGCACCTCGATGCCGCTGTCCGCGAGGGCGCGCTCGGCGTCGCGCATGTCGAACTGGGCCGTGAAGGCGACGTTGCCGAGGATCTCCTCGGGAATGCCGAGGTCGGCGAGGATCGACGTGCGCACGCCCTTGAGCGCGGGCAGCTGGAGTAGCAGTGAGCCGACGCCCTTCGGCAGCGCATCGGTCAGCCGCTTGTCGATGCGGATCGCCATGTGCGGCGCATGCGCCGCGTCGGCAAAGGTGTTGAGCACCTCGCCCGAACGCTGCGACTTGGGCGCGGTGAGGTGGAACGCCTGCTCGTCGAGGCCGTCCTGGTGGGCGATGTGGTCCATCGCCGCCGCGACGTAGTCGACGGGGACGATGTTCGTGTAGCCGAGCTCGAGGCCGACGAGCGGGAACCACTCGGGCAGCGCGTGACGGACCTTCTGGATGGCCTTGAAGAAGTAGTAGGGGCCGTCGATCTTGTCCATCTCGCCGGTCTGCGAGTGGCCGATCACGACCGCGGGCCGGTAGACGCGCCACGGGACCGTCGCGTCCTCGCGCACGATCCGCTCGGACTCGAACTTCGTGCGGTGGTAGGCCGAAGGCAGCTCCTGACCCTCGTCGAACATGTCCTCGCGGAACATGCCCTTGAAGCGGCCGGTGACCGCGACGGACGAGGCGTGGTGCAGCGTCCCGGCCGCGAGCGCGTTCGCCAGCGCGACCGCGTTGCGCGTGCCCTCGACGTTCGCGCGCTCGTTGGCCTCCTCGGGCGCGGTCATGTCGTAGACGGCGGCGAGGTGGAAGAAGTGGTTGATCTTGTCGCGGTGCTCGTCGATCCATGCCTGGTCGACCCCGAGGCGCTCATGGGTGAGGTCGCCGACGACCGCCGTCACCCGCTCGCCGCCGTCCCATTGCTCGACCAGCTCGGCCAGCCGCTCGCGCGAGCCCTCGCGAACGAGCACGAAGATCTCGCCCTCCCGGTTGCGCAGGAGGTCCTGCACGAGATGGCGCCCGATGAAGCCGGTGGCCCCGGTGACGAAGTAGGTCATGTGGTCTCCTCCCTGATCGGCTCGGAGCCTATACGCCCGCACCCGCGCCGCCGCGGCCCTCGCCGCCCGCGAAACGGGCGGCGCCCGCGACCGCGTCGGCGAAGACGTCGGGCCCCGCCTGCGCCTCGAGCGCGAGGCCCTCGGCGAGCGGCAGCCCGCTGCCCTCGATCGCGGCGCGCCGGTCGGCGAGCATCGTCCGCTGCGGGAAGCGCGCCAGCCCCTCGGCGATCTCGAGCGCGCGCGTCAGGTGCTGCCCGGCCGGCACCACCTCGGTCAGCAGCCCCATCGCGAGCGCCTCGTCCGCGCCGATGAGCCGTCCCGTGAGGATGAGGTCAAGCGCCCGGCCGAGCCCGACGATCCGCGGCAGTCGCTGGGTGCCGCCGTCGATGAGCGGCACGCCCCAGCGGCGCTCGGGGAAGCCGAGCGTCGAGCCCTCGGCGGCGACGCGCAGGTCGCACCACAGCGCGAGCTCGAGCCCGCCCGCCAGGCACCAG
This sequence comes from Solirubrobacteraceae bacterium, assembly GCA_035262945.1. Lineage (GTDB taxonomy): Bacteria > Actinomycetota > Thermoleophilia > Solirubrobacterales > Solirubrobacteraceae > JAOPZW01. The sequence goes on along the minus strand of DATFRW010000137.1, from coordinate 10,329 downwards.
CCGCCGATCGCGGCGATCGTCGGCTTGCTCGGCGTGCGGCGGGTGAAGCCCATCGGCCCGCCGGGATCGTCGAGTCGCGGCGCGTACGTCTCGATCGCCTTGAGGTCGGCGCCCGCGCAGAAGCTCACGCCGCCCGCGCCGGTGAGCACGAGCACGCGCGCGTCGTCGTCGGCCTCGAACGCGTCGAGCCCCGCCCCGAGCCGCTCGGCGGTCGGCCCGTCGACGGCGTTGCGGCGATGCTGGCGGTCGATCGTCAGGACCGCCGCCGCGCCGACCCGTTCGTAGCGGACCTCGTCGGTCATCGCCCCGCCCTTAAAACGCGAACGCCCCGGGCAGGGAGTTCCGGGACGCCGCGAGCCATCAACGAGGAGGGATCTCGTCTTGCGAAGACCATCCTCGCGGGCGCCGCGGCACAGATGGTGAAGATCCCGCTACCAGCCGCCGCGCCAGGCCTGCTCTTCGCGGGCGAGCGCCTTCTGCGTCTTCTTCCGCCGCGCCTTCCGGCGGTCGAGCGCGCCCTGCAGCATGCTCAGGAGGAAGACGAGGACCGGGAAGAAGATGATGAGGATGAAGCCGGCGTTCGTGACGACCTTGTCGTTGGTCTCGCCCCACCAGCCCTCGCCGCCGTCGTGAGCGAGCGCGGCCGGCGCGAGAACCAGGAGGGCGATGACGGCGGTGGGGACCGCGGCGAGCAGGCGCTTCATCTCGTCCGCCATCGTATACGCCATGGCAGGTGACCGAAGCCCCCTGGAGCGTGTCCGCGAGCTGTGCCTGTCGTTCCCCGAATCCACGGAGCGCCTCAGCCACGGCCAACCCACGTGGTTCGTCCGCGACAAGAACACCTTCGTGATGTACCTCGACAACCACCACGACGACGGCAGGCTCGCGCTGTGGTGCGCGGCACCCGAGGGGATGCAGGCCGCGCTGGTGGACGGCGAGCCCGAGCGCTACTTCGTCCCGCCGTACGTCGGGCACCGCGGGTGGATCGGAGTGCGGCTCGATCGCGACCTGGGCTGGAACGAGATCGCGGGCGCGATCGAGGAGGCGTACGCGACCATTGCGCCGCGGCGGCTCGTCGAGCAGGCCGTCGCGGAAAAGAACCGTGCGTCCGCGCGTCCTTGACCCCATGATGGTCTCCGCGTACCGCCGTCTCCTGTTGACGCTCGGGCGCCACCACTGGTTCGACACCGTGATCGACCGGGCGATCACGCCCGCCGAGCAGGTGCTGTACCGGGCGACCGGCGGGCGCGTCACGCTCGCGCGCGCCGGACGCTGGGAGGCCGTGCCCGAGTTGCTGCTCATCACCCGTGGGCGCACGAGCGGCCTCGAGCGCCGCGCGCCGGTGCTCTACCTGACCGACGACGACCGCCTCTTCGTGGTGGGCTCGAACTTCGGCCGAGCCCGTCATCCCGCCTGGTCGGCCAACCTCATCGCCGACCCGGCCGCCGAGGTGATCGTCGACGGCGAGCGCCGGCGCGTCCGGGCGGTGCGGGCAAGCGAGGATGAGTTGCGGCGCATGTGGCCGCGCATGCTCGAGGTCTGGCCCTCGTGGGCGAGGTACCGCACCTACACGACACGAGAGTTCCGCGGGTTCTTCCTCGAGCGGGGCTGACTACTCGTCGGGCTGGACGCTCGTGACCACCGCGAACTGGATGCCGTGCGCGTCGGCGAGGCCCGCGAACCGCCCGACGCCCTCCATCTCCATGGCAGGCCAGGCCTCGCTGCCGCCGAGCTCCTGCGCCTTGGCCACCGTCGCGTCGCAGTCGCCGACCTCGAAGTAGGTCAGCCAGGACGCGGGCGCGTCGTCCGACATCGGCTGCATCCCGGCGACGGGTTGATCGCCGAGCTGGAAGATCGTGTAGCCCGTGTCGCCGAAGGGCTGTGGCGTCCACCCGAAGACGGCCGAGTAGAACCCTTTGGCGCCGTCGACGTCCCGCGTGTGCAGCTCGCTCCAGCCGACCGCGCCCGGCTCGTTGACGAGCTCGGCGCCGATCGTGCGCCCAGGCTGCCACACCCCGATCGCCCCGGCGGCGGGATGCACGACGAATGCCATCCGCCCCGCGTCCATTACGTCCATCGGCTCGACGATCACGGTGCCGCCGGCTTCGGTGGCGCGGGCGGCAACGGCGTCGGCGTCGTCGGTGGACACATACGTCGACCACACCTGCGGCTGGCCCTCCTGCATCAGCGGGCCGACGCCCGCCACGCTCCTGCCCCGCAGCTTGAACATCCCGTAGCCACCGGTCTCCTCGACCGGGCCCGCGGAAACGAGGTCCCAACCGAACAGCTCGCCGTAGAAGCGCGCTGACGCGTCGACGTCGGGGGTTGCGAGGTCCACCCAGCTCGGGGTGCCCGGCTCATAGGAGGTGCGCTCGGTCATGGCCCGATGTTCGCACCTACCATGAGAGTCGTGGCGGTCCTCATCGCATCCGACCTCGCCAAGGACATGGCGGGCGAGCCGCTGCTGCGCGGCGTGTCGTTCAAGCTCGAACGCGGCGACCGCATGACCATCGCGGGGCGCAACGGCGCGGGCAAGACGACGCTGCTGCGGATGCTGTCCGGCGAGACGTCGATCGACGGCGGCGACCTCGTGCTGGCGAAGGGCACGCGCGTAGCGCTCCACGACCAGCGCCCGCCGCGTGAGCGCGACCTCAGCCTGCGGGAATACGTTCTCAGCGGCAGCCGCGAGCCGCTCGAGCTCGAGGAGGAGCTGCAGCGCCTGGAGCTCGCGATGGCCGCGGGCGACGAGGCCGCGATGAATCGCTACGCCGACGTGCAGGCGCGCTTCGAGGCCGTCGGCGGCTACGGCTGGCGCGAGCGCGCCCGGTCGGTCGTCCACGGCCTCGGGTTCGTCGACGAGGACCTCGGCCGCCCGCTGAGAACGTTCTCTGGCGGTCAGCTCACCCGGGCATCCCTCGCGCGTGCCCTTGCGGCACAGCCCGACCTGCTGCTGCTCGACGAGCCGACGAACCACCTCGACATCGAGTCGCTCGAATGGCTCGAGCAGACGCTGCTCGAGCTCGACGCCGCGGTCGTGCTCGTCGCGCACGACCGCTGGTTCCTCGAGACCGTCGGCACTTCGGTGCTCGAGCTCGAGGCCGGCCGCGCACGCTTCTTCAAGGGCACCTGGCACGCGTGGCGCAAGGAGCAGGCCGCCCGCGAGCTCGCGCTCGGCCGCGCCATCGAGAAGCAGCAGGCCGAGATCGCGCGGATGGAGGCCTTCGTCGAGCGCTTCCGTTACAAGGCGACGAAGGCGCGCCAGGCGCAGGACCGCCTGAAGAAGCTCGGCAAGATCGAGCGCATCGACCGCGACCCCCGCGACGGGCGCGCGCTCGAGTTCGCATTCAAGAAGCCCGAGCGCTCCGGGCGCGTGATCTTCGAGCTCGAGGATGGCCGCCTCGAGGTGCCCGGCAAGGTGCTGCTGCAAGACGCCGAGCTGTGGCTCGAGCGTGGGGAGCACGTGTCGCTCGTCGGCCCGAACGGCACCGGCAAGACGACGCTCATCCAGGCGCTGGTCGGCGAGCGCGACCTCGACGGCGGCAAGCTGCGCTCCGGCCACAACGTGAAGATCGGGTACCTCAGCCAGCACACCGAGGAGCTCGAAGGGGGCGGCGCGCGCACGCCGCTCGAGGCCGCGATCAAGCGCACGGGCCTCACTCCCAACCACGCCCGCGCGCTGCTCGGCCGCTTCCTGTTCAGCGGCGACGAAGCGGAGAAGCCCCTCTCCGGGCTGAGCGGCGGCGAGCGCCGCCGGCTGTCGCTGGCGATCCTCGTGCAGTCCGGCGCCAACGTCCTCATCCTCGACGAGCCGACCAACCACCTCGACCTCGAGTCGCGCGAGGCGCTCGAGGACGCGCTCAAGGTGTTCCCAGGCGCGCTGCTGCTCGTCACCCACGACCGCGCGCTGCTCGACGCCGTGGGTTCGCGCACCGTCGCGATCGAGGACTACTCGCTGCGCTCCTACCTCGGCGGCTGGCCCGAGTACTCGCGCGTGCGCGAGGAGCGCAAGGCGATGGGGCTGCCGCCGTCGGCGCCGCCGCCTCCGCGGACGAACGGCGCGCCCGCGACGGCCGCGAGGCCGAAGCCGAAGCCGCCCGCGCCCGCGCCCGCGAAGCCCAAGCCCGCCGGCCCCTCGAAGAACCGCCAGCGCGAGCAGGAGCGCCTCGAGCGCGCGGTCGAGGAGGCCGAGGGCGCCCTGGCGGTCGTCGAGGACGAGCTCGCCGACCCCAAGGCGTGGGCGACGAAGTACGAGTCGGCGAAGTCGACCGCGCGCCACACCGCCGCCAAGCGCGCGGTCGAGGAGGCCTACGAGGCGCTCGAGGCCTTCGAGGCCAAGGTCTGATGCTCCGCCACGAGCTGCCGGGCGGGTACGCGCTGCGCCTGCTCGAGGAGTCCGACGCGGACGAGCTCTTCGCGGTGATCGACGCCAACCGCGAGCACCTCGGCGCATGGATGCCGTGGGTCGGCAGCGAGAACAAGCCGGAGGACGTCCTGCCGTTCATCCGGGCGACCCGCAAGCAGCTCGCCGACAACAACGGGCTGCAGACGACGATCGTCGATCCCGACGGGCGCATCGTCGGGATGATCGGCGTCCACGGGATCGACTGGGCCAACCGCAAGACGAGCATCGGCTACTGGCTCGCGCGCGACCACCAGGGGCGCGGCATCATGACCGCCGCCGTCCGGGCCTACGTCGACCACGCGTTCGGCGCGTGGTTGCTCAACCGGGTCACGATCGAGGCGGCCGTCGGCAACGCGCGCAGCCGCGCGATCCCCGAGCGCCTCGGGTTTCGCGAGGAGGGGATGCTGCGCGAGTCCGAGCGTGTCGGCGACCGGATGCTCGACCACGTGGTCTACGGGATGCTCGTGGCCGACTGGTCATCACGAGCCGCTGGCGTCGCGGTGCACGGCGACGCCACCGATGACGAGCGCGACGCCGAGCGCCTCGACCGGCGTCGGCAGCTGCGCGAGCACGACGATCCCGATGACGGTCGCCGTCGCGGGCAGTAGCGCGACCATGAGCGCATACGTCGCGCGCGACATCCGCGCCATCGCGAGCTGATCGGTCACGTACGGGATGACCGACGAGGACACGCCCACGCCGATGCCCGCCGCGATCGCGATCGGGTCCGCGAACGCCGGCGCGGCTGCCCAGCCGCCGAGTGGCGTCGCGACGACGGCGGCGATGATCATCGCCATCCCGAGCAGATCGATGCCCGGCACCGAGCCGTTCTGCGCCGCGCGGTGGCTGACCACGATGTAGCACGCGAACAGCGCCGCGTTGACGAAGGCGAAGACGACGCCCAGTGCGTTGCCCTCGAGCGCGACGTCGGTGAGCAGGTAGACGCCGGGGATGGCGAGGGCGAGTGCCGCCAGGTTGCGAACGGTCCGCGCGCCCAGGGCGGCGAGCACGATCACCGGCAGGAACTCGATCGCGGCGACGGTGCCGAGCGGCAGGCGGTCGATCGCCATGTAGAAGACGCTGTTCATCACCGCGAGGACCGCGCCCCAGGCGACGAGAAGCCGCAGCTGCCCGCGGGCGCGCCGCCACGGCCGCCGCCAGACGGCGAAGATCGCGGCCGCGGCGGCGATCCGCAGCCAGGCGACCCCGAGCACGTCGACGCGCGCGAACAGCAGCACCGCGAACGCGGGGCCGAGGTAGTGGAAGATCGCGCTGACGACGAAGTACGCCTCGGGCGGTGCGGCCTGCACGAGGCGGCGGGAGGGGGCGGGGACGCTGGTCGCCACGACCACCATGGTCGATGGCATCGAGCGTTGACGCCATGGACGATCGCCGGGAGATCGGCGCCTTCGCCGAAGAATCGAAGGCGCAGGAGCCGAACAGCTTTAGGCAGCCGCTGCGAGGCGCCGCGGCTCCTCCGCGGCGATCTCGACGAGCGCGGCGAACAGCGCGCCGTGCTCGGGCCGGTCGGCGAGCGTCTCGGCGTGCCACTGGACGCCGAGCAGCAGCGGGCGCGTCCGATCCTCGATCGCTTCGACCGTTCCATCGATCGCGCGGGCAACGATCCGCAGCCCCGCGCCGGGAATGTCGACGGCCTGGTGGTGGAACGAGTTGACCTCGAGCGAGCCCGGGCCGGTCAGCGAGGCGAGCAGCGAATCGTCGTCGACCGTGACGGTGTGCGTGCGCGCGGTCGCGAGCGCGGCCTGGCGATGGCCCTCGACGTGCTGGTGCAGCGTGCCGCCGCGCGCGACGTTGATGGCCTGCGCGCCGCGGCAGATGCCGAGCAGCGGCAGGCCGGCGGCGTCCGCGGCGTGCGCGACAGCGAGCTCGAAAGCGTCGAGCCCCGGCTCGGTCGGCCCAAGCTCGGGATGGCGGGTCGCGGCGCCGTACGCGTCGGGGTCGAGATCGGGGCCACCCGAGAGGCAGACGCCGTCGAGCCGTTCGATCAACTCGGGCACCGCGTCGAGGCCCACGGGAGGCAGGACGACGGGCACTCCGCCCGCGGCATCGATGGCGCGCAGGTAGGTCATCCCGAGCGCCATCTCGGGGTGTGGCGGCTCACCGTGGCGGCGCAGCGTGGCGAGCTCGCCACGCCGCACCTCCGATGTCGTTACGCCGATGAGCGGCCTCATTTCCTATTTATCGTCTATTTGCGGGGAAACTTTGAATGGACTTTTGGATAGATCGATCGCCGTCCGGTTCGCCTTGATGGCGAAAAGCCTCCCAGGCGCTACGGATGAATCGCCTGGAAGTTGCGGCCATCCGGGTGGCGCGATCGGCCACCAACGGCGGTGACGCGCCACCCTGGGGTCCCTGTTCGCGGCGGCGCGCGTGGCCGACCGTCGGGTCATGCACTCGACGAGCCTCAGCCGCCGCGACCTCCTGGCCGGCGCCGCGCGGGCGGCCGCGGGCGCCGCGGTCGCGGGCCCCGCCCTGCGGCTCGTCGCCGCGGCGCCCGCCCGGGCCGCCGCCGCGAGCGGCGGCGTCGGCCTCAGCGAGGCCGGCTACTGGGAGTTCATCGACCCGATCGCCGCGCGCATGGATCACCTGTGGGACGCCGGCGCGCGCTGTTACGCGGTGGGTGGCGAAGCGGAGTCCGCGATCAACGCGGCGATGCTCACCATCCACGCGGTGGCGGCGCTGCGCGACCACCGCGGCGCCGCCCGCGCCGATGACCGTGCGCGGGCGCTGGCGGGGCGCATGTGCGAGTCGCCGCCGTGGAGCGAGCGCAGCAAGCCGACGCGGCCGGACAAGATGTTCCACGTCGGCGGCTGGCTCGCGAGCGTGCGCTCGGCGGGCGCGGGCATGGAGAAGTCGGTCGACCCGAAGGTCGCCGAGGGGCTGGCCTGCGCGTGGCGGGCGCGCGACGTGCTCGGCCTCGACCAGGCGGTCGCCCAGCGCATGGCGTCGCTCGTGCAGCGCTGCGCGCACGGGGCGTTCTTCCGCTACCCGAACGTGCGCCTCAACCAGATCAACTGGAACGCCGAGGTCTTCGCGCACGCGGCGACGATGACCGGCGACGCGTCGCTGCTGCGCCGCGACTACTACCTGCACGTGCGCCGCTTCGTCGCCGGGGTGCATCGCCCGTGGCTCGCCGACCACCGCGGGCGCCCGGTGTACGGAGGCTCGGCGAACCTCGGTCCCGGCTATCGCTTCAACTACCTCACGACGCGCCCGCCGGGCGACGCCTTCAATCTCGACTCCGCCGAGTACGCGAACATCACCGTCCACTTCCTGCTCTGGTACAAGCGGGCGCGCGCGGCGGGCATGCCCGCGCTTCCCCGCGGCGACCGCGAGCTGCTGACCGCATGGGTCGAGCGGGTGCTGCTGGGCTACTGGACGCACAGCGGCTTCCTGAACTGGGACTCGGGCCTGGGCCTGAAGCGCTGGCAGATCGGCAAGACCTTCGCCTTCGCCCAACAGGGCCTGCTCGCGATCGCCTGCGCGGACGACTTCCACGCGAGGCGCGAGATGGGCGGGTGGGCGAAGCACCTGTTCGACCGCGGGCTGAGCCTCTACACGCGCTGGGCCGACGAGGAGGGCGGCGGCACCCTGGCGCCGGCGTGGCTGCACGGCGTGCACGGCGAGGTCGGGGGCGGCGACGCCAGCAAGATCCTCTTCGGCGCGCGCATGGCGGCCAACGCGGCACGCGCGATCGACCTCGGCCTCGGCGACCGCGAGGCGGTGCAACCGCCGCCGTTCTACGCATACGACCCCGACATCGGGCGCCTCGCCGTCTCGACGCCGGCCTACTCGACCGCCGTCCTCGCGGCGAACCACCGCGCCGTCGACTACGGCGGGATCGAGCTCGCCCGCCTGTACGACGCCGACGGCCGGCCCGTCGCGACGATCGGCGGCCGGCCGCCCGCCGCGTTCGGCGTCGTCGTACGCGACGTCGCCAACCGCACGGTGCTCGCCTCGCAGGTCAGCCGGCTCAAGCCGAACCTGGCGGCGCCGCCGCTGCGGCTCGTCCACGCCCCGCGTGGCACGGGCCGGGTCGTGGCGCATCCGCGCCACGCCTACGCGGCGCCGTTCGGGCGTCTCGAGGCTCGCGGCGCCGTCGCCGCCCGGGGCGCGCGCATCGTCACCCGCCATCGCTTCCACGCCGATCACGTCGAGACGGCGTGGATCGTCACCTCGCGCGGCCGCGCCCACCACAGCGTCGACGTGCTCTTCCCGGCGTGGACTCGGGCCGCGCGGATCGACGCGGTGCTACGCGACGGCAGCCGCGTGACGCTCGGCCGCGGGCCGGTCTCGCTCGCGCGCGTCGCGTGGTTCCACCTCCAGGGTGAGCGCGGCGGCTACGTCGTCGTGGTGACCGATCGCACGGCAATGCACGCCACCGCCCGCACGCTGGCCACGAGCCCGCAGCGCTACGAGCCGCGGCCCGGGCCGACCCTCGCGCTGCGCCTCGTGCGCGCCGAGCGCTTCCGGCGCCGCACGCTCACCGCGCGGGTCGCGCCGGCGCGCGACGCGGCCGAGGCGGCGCGGGTCGCCGCCGCGCTCATGCCATCGCGTTGACCGAGCCGACGGGCGCCGCGGGCTCGTCCCAGGTCTCGCCGCGGTCGCCGCTGCGCAGGATCCGCCCGTCCGACATGCCCGCGACGAGCTCGCCGTCGCGGGCGACCAGCGCGTAAGGCATCGCTTCGTCGGGCAGCGCGAGCGCGTGCCACGCGCCCTCCCACCGATAGAGCCGCCCGCGCGCGCCCGTCCCGCGGTGCGCGGCGCCGGGCCCGGTGGCCGCCGACACGTACCAGCGCTCGGGATCGGCCGGGTCGACGGCCAGCGCCCAGCAGTAGCCGAGGTCGCGCCCGGCGTCGAGCGCCTGCCACGTCAGGCCGCCGTCGCTGCTCCATGCGGCGCCGTCGCCCGCGGCCTGGTACGCGTAGCCGTCCGCCTGCGGGTGCCAGGCGAGCTCGTGCGCGTCGCGCTTGGCGCCCGGGCGGTGGTCGGAGAAGGTCGTGCCGCCGTCCTCGGATCGCATCAGCCCGCCGAGCTCGATGCCGACGAGCAGGCGCTCGGCATGATGCGGGTCCGGCGCGATCCAGCGCACGTGATGCGTCCACGGCCGCGGCGGGAAGCTCCAGGTGCCGCGCGAGGGGATGTCCTGCAGCGCTTCGAGCTCCGACCACGGCCCGCCGTCGCGTGAGACGAACAAGCGGCTTGGTTCCGTGCCGGCGTAGAGCGCGCCGTCGGCGGCGCTGATCGCCACCGAGAAGACGCCGGCCTCGGGGAGCTCGATGCGCTCCCACGTCGCGCCGCCGTCGTCGCTGAGCATCGCGCCGCGCTCGCGCGTGCCGACGAGGATGCGCTCGCCGCGGACGGCGACGCACTGCGCGCCCACGCCCTCGAGCGCCATCGTCTCTCCGCCGCCGTCGTCGATGCGGATCAGCCGGTCGTCGCGGGTGCAGACGAACACGTCATGCAGGGTTGCACGCGAAGGTCATCTCGCGGGCGCCGGTCGCGGACCAGTGGCCGCGGCGCCAGCGCACGACGGCGCCGTCGGCCAGCCGTGCCTGGGCGCGCCCGCCGCGCGGCTCGCCCCAGAGCGTGGCGCGCAGCGGCGCATCGCCCTCGCCAAGGCCGCTGCGAACGGAGGCCGCGGGATGGGTGACGACGATCGCGCCCGCCCGCACCCACACCGGGATCGTGTGCAGCGGCGCGGGCGCTGCGACCTCGCGCCCTCCGCGGACGAGCTCGCCCGACCACGCCTCGATCCACTCGCCCGGCGGCAGCCACGTCTCGCGCTCGCGGGCGCCGTCCTCGACGACGGGAGCGACCCAGAGCGCGGGCCCGAGACCGTAGGCGTCGGCGACCTCCCAGTCGCCGGGGTGCAGGAGCGAAGCGGGGCGCACGATCGGCAGCCC
>DATFRW010000136.1:0-8515 GCA_035262945.1 Solirubrobacteraceae bacterium | reverse complement strand
CGGGATCCGCACGCAGGCCGCCTCGACGATGTCGGCGTGGACGTAGCCGAGGACCTTGCGCAGCGAGTCGTGCGCGTCGGCGCCGCCGGTCGGCGCCGCGGGCCCCGATGCGTTGATCCACGCGATCGGCTTGTTGTAGGTACCGGCGTCGCCGACGGTCCACTCCAGCAGGTTCTTCAGCGCGCCCGGCAGCGCGCCCGCGTACTCGGGCGTGCAGAGCAGCAGCGCGTCGGCTGAGGCCACTGCAGCTCGCAGTTGCGCCACCGCGGCATGCACGGGCCCGCCCTCGCGGTCGTCGTCGGGGTTGAAGTGCGGCAGGTCGCCCATGCCCTCGTACAGCGTGGTCTTCACCCCGCCGTCGGCGACCGCGGCCGCGGTTCTCAGTACCGCGGTGTTCGTCGAGGCGGCGCGCAGGCTGCCCGAAATGAGCAGGACGTGTACTAGGCCAGGGTCTCGCAGATGTTCTCGACGCTACCGCGACCGAAGGTGAAGCGCGCGGGCTAAGGCAGCCGCATGTCCAGCTCGCCCGAAGGCGCGAACTCGCCCGCATACGCGCGCCGGTGCAGCTCGTCGGCCCCGTCGCCGTCGCGCCACGCGGCGATGATCGCCTCGGGGTCGACGGGCACCCCGATGGGGTTCGCGGCGAACTCGGGCGCCGTGCGCATCCACTCCTTCGAGCGGCTCCAGTCACCGAAGTTGTCGGCCTGCAGCTCGACGCTGTTGCCGTCGGGGTCGACGAAGTAGAAGGACATCGTCATCCCGTGGTCGAGGACCATGTGCGGGCGGATGCCGTCCTCGAGGAGGCTCGCGCACGCGGCGAGGAGCGCGTCGTAGGACGCGTACTCGAAGGCCAGGTGGTGCAGGCCGGTGTGGGCGAGCTTCTCGGCGTCGTCGCTGAGGCCGGCGACGGCGAGCATCGCGAGGCGGTGGTTGGCCGCATCGTTGGTGAGCCAGCACGCATCGGGCGCGATCCACGAGGGCTCCATCCCCACGACGCGCCCGTACCAGTCGATCATCGCCTGCATCCGCGTCGTCTTGAGGTTGACGTGGTGCAGGACGGGGCGCTCGTCGGCCACGCCTCGCCTCAGACCAGCACGGTGACGTCGTTGGGGATGTCGAGCAGCGCCTTGCCGTAGACCTCGTAGCTCACGGTCGGGCTGACCACGGCGTGCCGGCCCGCCGTGTTCGCGTCGCGCCAGATGCGCTGCATCGGGCTGGCGTCGGCGAAGCTCGAGGCCCCGTGCGCGGAGACGAAGCGGTCGATCGCCTCGCGCGCGGTCTCCGCGGTGAGCCCGGTGTCCGCGCGCACCCGCGCGCGCGTGACGTAATCGAGCTTCTCGCCGCGCCGCGCGGCGGCGTCGATGTCGGCGGCCGCCCGGAAGGCATGCAGGTGCGCGGTGTCGACCATGAGCGCGGCCTTGGCGACCTCGAGCTGGAACGCGACGGACTGGTCCTGGCGCTCGAACGAGGTGTAGCTGATTGCGCGCCGCGGCGCCTTGGCGATCACCAGGTCGCGGGCGGCGCGCGCGAGCCCGAGCTGCGGGCCGACGAGGATCAGCGCCAGGACCGGAATGAACGACGAGCGGTAGAGGACCTCCTCGGTGTGCTCGGTCGCGTACTCGTTCTCGATCGCCTTCGGCACGGACAGCAGGCGGTGGTCGGGCACGAGCACCTCGTCGGCGACGAGCGTGTTGGAGCCCGTGCCCTTCATCCCGGCGACGTACCACGTGTCCTCGACGCTGAGCTCGCTCATCGGGATGAGCGCGAGCGCGTGCTCGGTGACCTCCCCGGCCTCGTTGCGATCGAGGACCCCGACGAGCCCCCAGGTCGCGTGCAGGGAGCCCGACGCCCACGGCCAGCTGCCGGATACCACCAGGCCGCCGTCGACCCGCCGGGTCTCGGCCGAGGGGTTGAGGACGCCGCAGACCCGCGCGTTGGGGTCGGCGCCGAAGATGTCCTGTTGGCAGCGGTCCGGGTACAGCCCGACCAGCCAGTGGCAGACGTTGGTCAACGCGAGGATCCAGCCGGTCGCGCCGTCGGCTTCCGCCACCGCGGCGGACACCTCGAGCTTCGTGGTGATGTCGACCTCGTTGCCGCCGAACCGGCGCGGGACGGTGATGCGGAACAGGCCGGCCTCGGCGAGGGCGTCGATGCTCTCGTCGGCGATCCTGCGGTCCTCCTCCCCGCGCGCCGCGTTGCGCTCGAGCAGCGGCCGCAGCTCGGCCGCGCGCGCGAGCAGCTCGCGGGCGGTGGCGGACCGCGTGGCCTCCGAACCGGTGAGCGTCATAGGTCTCTCCTCCCCCGGAATCGCTGGTCGCGGCAGCGTATACGGGAGTACATTGCCGCCTGCCGGTCCGCGCCTGCGGCCGAGTCCCTTAACAAGTTGAACACGTCCGAAAGGAACCCGCTCTCGTAGGAGTCCTACGGAGCAACCGAGCCGTTTCCCGAGGGGGGTCGCGTGTCTCGCCCGGACAGCGAGCGCTTTGCCGAACTGCAGCGGAGATTGGTAACGGTCCAGGCGGCGACGCGTGCGCGGCGTCGCCGGACCATGGTCGTCGTCCCGTCGCGGATCATCGACAAGTGGCATGAGCCGCCGATCGAGTCCCAGGCGCTGGAGGAACGGCTGCTGTGCCTGTTGCTCATGCTCCGCGATCCGGGCCTGCGGATCGTGTACGTCACGTCGCTGCCCCTGCCGGCGGCGAGCATCGACTACCAGCTCTCGCTGCTGCCGCGAGCCGAGCGCGCGAGCGCCCGCGCCCGGCTCGCGCTCATCAGCACCGGCGACCCGTCGCAACGCCCGCTGAGCGAGAAGCTGCTCCGGCGGCCCTCCGTGCTGCGCGAGATCCGGCGGCAGATCGCGAACGACGCCCCGTGCCACCTCGTCCCCTACGCGACCACCGACGCCGAGCGGGAGCTTGCGCTCGCGCTCGACGCTCCTCTCTACGGCGCCGACCCGCGCCACGCACATCTCGGGACCAAGAGCGGCAGCCGCAAGCTGTTCGGGCGGGCCGGCGTGCCGCACCCGCTCGGCGTGGAGGGCGTGGCCGAGACCGCCGACCTCGTCACGGCCATCGAGCACCTGCTGGCGACCAAGCCGGAGATCGCGCAGGTCGTGGTCAAGCTCGACGAGGGAGTCTCGGGCGACGGGAACGCGATGGTCGACGTCCGCGGGCTGCCGTCGAACGACCGCGACCGCATTGCCGAGCGCGTCGACCGGATGGCCGTGGAGGCCGGCGTGAGCGCGACGGCCTTCCTGGACAAGCTCTCGGCCCGCGGCGGGATCGTCGAGGAGCGCATCACCGGCCTGGAGGTGCGCAGCCCGAGCGTCCAGGTCGACCTCACGCCGTCGGGCACGGTCGAGATCGTTTCCACGCACGACCAGCTGCTCGGCGGCCACAACGGCCACAGCTACCTCGGCTGCCGGTTCCCCGCGGAGCCGGCCTACGCGGCGGCCATCACCGGCGCCGCCCGCAGGGTCGGCAGCACGCTCGCCGACGCCGGGGTCGTCGGGCGCTGCGCCGTCGACTTCGTCGTCACGCGCGACACCCGCGGCCGCTGGCACCCGTATGCCATCGAGCTCAACCTGCGCAAGGGCGGCACGACGCATCCGTTCGCGACGCTCGCACGGCTCACCGGAGGCACCTACGACCCGGTCACGGCGACCTTCACCACGCCCACCGGCGTGACCAAGCACTACGTCGCCAGCGACAACCTCTCCTCCCCCCTCCTCCACCGGCTCGACCACGCCGACCTCTTCGAGCTGATCAGGCGTCGCAGGCTCGGGTTCGACCACCTGCGCCGGCGCGGCGTCGTGTTTCACATGCTCAGCGCCCTCGAGCCGCTCGGACGGATCGGGCTGACCGCCATCGGCGACACCGCCGCCGACGCGGAGCGCCGCTTCGAACGCGCGCGCGTGGTGCTGCTGCTGGCCGCCGCGGCCCGGACTGACCTCAGTCTGGCCGCCTAGCGCCCTTGCTATGGTCGCAAGCGGAATGCCCGATCCGCTTGCGCTGAGCGTCCTCGACCAGACACCGGTCCCCGAAGGCTCGACCGGCTCCGACGCGCTGCACAACACCATCGACCTGGCCCGCCTGGCCGATGAGCTCGGCTACCGGCGCTATTGGCTGGCCGAGCACCACAACGGCCCGCTCCTGGCTGGACCCAGCCCAGAGGCGCTCATCGGCCCGATCGCGATGGTCACCTCGCGCCTGCGCGTCGGCAGCGGCGGCGTGATGCTGCCGCACTACAGCCCGCTCAAGGTCGCGGAGAGCTTCAGCGTCCTCGCCGGGCTGTTCGGCGATCGCATCGACCTCGGCATCGGTCGTGCGCCGGGCACCGACCCCTTCACCACCTACGCCCTGCAACGCGACCGGCGCCAGGCCGCGCCCGACGACTTCCCCGACCAGCTCGCCGAGCTGCTCGCGCTGCTCGAGGAGCGCATCCCGCCCGACCACCCGTTCGCGCGCCTCTCCAAGCTCCCGGGCCGCCCGTACACGCCCGAGCCGTGGCTGCTCGGGTCCTCGCCGCAGAGCGGCATCTGGGCCGCGCAGACCGGTCTCCCCTACGCGTTCGCCGACTTCATCAACCCCGACGGCGCCGCGATCGCCCAGCGCTACCGCTCGGAGTTCCGCGACTCGCATCGGCTCGCGAGCCCGCGACTGGCCATCGGCGTCTCGGTCATCTGCGCCGAGACCGACGAGGAGGCCTGGCGCCTGGCCGCCAGCAGCCGGATGACGATGACGCTGCTGCGGCGCGGACGGCTCATCCCCGTCCCGCCGCCCGAAAAGGCGCTGCGCTTCCTCGAGTCCGAGGGCCAGCCCCTCGAGGGCACGCCGCCCGGACGCCGCCTCGTCGCGGGCTCGCCCGACACCGTCGCGGAGCGGCTGCGCGAGGTCGCGGCAGCGTACGGCGCCGAGGAACTCATCGTGGTCACCATCACCTACGACCACGGCGCGCGCCGGCGCTCGTACGAGCTGCTCGCCGAGGCGTTCGGGCTCGCCGCGGGCGAACCCGCCCTGGAGCGCGCGGCCTCGGCGTGATGACCTCGGTGCGCGTCGCGGCCGACGGCGCGCGCCGGCGCATCCTCGTCGACGGACTCGAGGCGGCGGTCGTCGATCGCGACGACCCGACCTACCTCGAGTTCCCGTACATGCGCTGGATCGCCGACGTGTTCGACGTCGGCTGGCGCGCCGAGGTCCCGCTGCAGGCCGTGCACATCGGCGCGGGTGGCTGCGTGCTGCCGCGGTATCTCGCCGCGACGCGGCCCGGGTCGCACTCGGAGGCCTATGAGAACGACGCCGCGGTGCTCGAGGCGCTCGCCGAGGTGCTCGACCTGCGCGCCGAGCGCGGCCTGAAGGTACGGCTCGGCGACGGGCGTGCGCTGCTTGCGGCCCGAGGCGCGCGCAGCGCCGACATCGTCGTCACGGACGCCTTCGCCGGACCCGTCGTGCCCTCCCACCTGACGTCCCGGGAGTTCCAGGACGAGGTGCGCCGGGTCCTGCGCGCGGGCGGCGTTCACGTCGTCAACGTCATCGACGCGCCGCCCGGCCGCGTGGCGCGGCGTCAGGCGGCGACGCTGCTCGACGCCTTCGCCGAGGTCGTGCTGCTCGCGCCCCGCGCGGTCGTGGCCGGGCGGCGGACCGGCAACGTCGTGCTCGCGGCGGCCGATCGCACGCTGAGCATCGCGCGCCTGCGGGCGCGGGCGCGCGGGGACCACGAGGTGCTCGAGCCTGCCGAGGTCGCGCTGCTGGCCGAGGGCGCCGGCGTGCTGCGCGACCGCTAGGCCGCGGCAACGTGGTGAACGATCGCGGCGGCCGTCGCCGGGCGCAGGTCGGCGAAGCTGAGCTTGCGCCCCTCGGTCGTGCGCACCCGCAGGACCGCCGAGCGCCGCCACGGGCGGCCGGCGCGCTGGTCGACGCTGGCGACGTCGCGAAACCGCAACGAGCGCACGCGGTGGGTCGGCGCGTCGTCGAGCAGCCACAGCAGCCGCCGGTCGGTGACGGCCAGCAGCGCCTGCGGGCTCGCCCACGTTGAGGTCGGCGTGACCAGCTCGACTGGCTCGTCCTGCTCGAGCGCGACGAGCAGCTCGCGCCCCAGGGCGCGGCGCACGGCATCGGCGAGCCAGGCGCCCGCGACCGCCCGCTTCGCCGGCGCGGGCTCTGTGCGCGACTCGGTGCGCCCGTTGCGCTCCAGCCACGCCTGCGCTCGCAGCAGGTCGTAGGCAGCGTTGATGTCGGCCATCCGCCCCGCCGTCTCCCCGCCCGCGCGGTCCGGATGCCAGCGTTTCGCCATGCGCCGATAGGCCGCCGCGACCTCCTCGGGGGACGCTTCGGGGCCCACGCCGAGGATGGCGAAGGGATCGGCGCTCACCGCCTCAGGGTACGCTCGCCGCATGCGCGGTGGGATCGACCTCGGCGGCACCAAGATCCAGGCGGTGGTCGTCGACGACGACGACGACGTTCGCGGCGAGGCACGCGTGGCCACGCCGACCACGGGCGGGCCGAACGACGTGGCGGAGGCGATGGCGGATGCGCTGCGTCAGGCGGCGGACGCCGCGAACGCCAAGCCGGACGAGCTCACGGGCGTCGGCGTTGGCTCGCCGGGTGACGTGGACGGCAAGGCGGGCACGGTGACGAGCGCCCGCAACCTTCCCGACTGGGAAGGGAGCTTCCCGCTCGCCGATGAGCTCACGAAGCGGCTGGGTCCACGAGTCGGGCTCGGCAACGACGTCCAGGTCGCCACCGACGCCGAGGCGCTGCTCGGCGCCGGCCGCCCGTATGGCTCGCTGCTCGGCGTGTTCTGGGGCACGGGCGTCGGCGGCGGCATCATCCTCGACGGCAAGCCGTGGGTCGGGCGCGGCGCGGCGGCCGAGATCGGCCACGTCGTCGTCAAGCGCGACGGGGCGCGCTGCACCTGCGGGCGCAAGGGCTGCATGGAGGCCTACGCCGGGCGCGGCTCGATGGAGATCCGCGCCCGCCACCGCCACAAGAACGGCACGAAGACGGACCTGTTCAAGATCATGGAGGACCGCGGCCGCGACCGGTTGACGAGCGGCGTGTGGCAGCGGGCGCTCGACAAGGGCGACCCGCTGGCCACCGAGCTCATCGACGAGGCGATCGAGGCGCTGGGAGCGGGCGTCGCCTCGACGCAGAACGTCCTCGACGTCGAGGCGATCATCATCGGCGGCGGGCTCGGCATCCGCCTCGGCGAGCCGTTCGCCAAGCGCATCCTCGACGCGATGATGCCCCACCTCTTCGTCGACACCGACCCGCCGGCCGTCCGCGTCGCCGAGCTCGGCGACCTCGGGGGCGCGATCGGGGCCTCCCTGCTCGTCAAGTCATAAGCCACGGGGCGCCGCGGGCTGTGGGACGATCCGCCTCGTGGCTATCGAAAGCCAAGCCACGCGCGCGGAGCCCGCTCCCGCCGACGATGGGATCACCGACGAGCTGCTCGGCGAGTCGCGCTGGCCACCGCTCATCACCATCGTCGTCTTCATGGCGCTCAACATCGCGGCGCGCCTCTGGCTGCCGGGCGAGGCCGTGGTCCGCGTGCCGTGGCTGCTGCCCGCGGTCGAGGCCGCCCTGCTCATCGCGCTGGTCACGGGCAACCCGACGGGCGTCGTCGAGCGCAGACGGCTCCGTCGCGTCGCGCTTGCGCTCGTGTACCTGCTCGTCCTCGCCGCCCTCTTGGCGACGTCGTTTCTGGTCGCCGATCTCATCCGGGGCAAGGGCGTGGCAAACGACGCGAGCGAGCTGCTCGCCTCGGGTGCCATCGTGTTTCTGGGCAACAACCTCGCCTTCGCGCTGCTGTACTGGCTCGTGGACGGCGGGGGTCCGGTCGCACGATTGCGGCGACGCATGCCCGTGGACTTCGCCTTCCCGCAGCACCTGAGCCCCGAGGTCGCTCCGCCTGGCTGGCGGCCGGTCTTCTTCGATTACCTCTACCTCGGCTTCACGAACTCGACGGCCTTCAGCCCGACGGACGTCATGCCGCTCACCCACCGCGCCAAGCTCGCGATGGTCGTGCAATCGACGCTGTCGCTCATCCTGTTCGGCCTCGTCGTTGCGAGGGCCGTCAACGCGTTCACCTAGGTGTCGATCGCCACGACGAGCGCCGCGAGGTCGTCGCGCAGCGGCCCCGCGGCGGCGCTCTCGGCGAGGCGCACGATCTCGCGCGCCAGCACCGCGGCGCCGTCGGGCGCCGCCACCGCCAGCTCGGCCGCAAGCGCCTCCGCGGTGAGCGGGCGGTCGCGGCGCGCCTCGGTGACGCCGTCGGTGTAGAGCACGAGCGTGTCACCCGGGGCGAGCGACAGCTCGCAGTCGACGCTCGTCGCCTCGGGGTCGACGCCGAGCAGCGTGCCCGAGCACTGCACCACCTCCGTCGCCCCGCTCGCACGCAGCACAACGGGCGGCGGATGCCCGCCGGAGGCCACGACGAGCCGCGCTCCGCCGCCGGGCAGGAGCTCGAGCCGTGCGAGCACCGCGCTGATGAAGCGGCGATCGGCCTTCTGGCGCAG
>DATFRW010000135.1:0-18139 GCA_035262945.1 Solirubrobacteraceae bacterium | reverse complement strand
TCACCTTCGCGAAGGTCGGGAGGTCGACCTCGAGGCCGCCGAACATCCGCGGGATGAGCATTCGGTAGAAGCCGGCGTCGAGGAACGCCTCGTGCGTCTCCTGCGAGTAGCGCGTGTCGCGCTCCGTCTGCTCCTGGCGATCGAGAAGCGCCGGGCGCAACGCCTCGGCGCGGGCTACAAGCTCGGCGGGGGAGGTCGAGGTCGCCGCCATCGCAGAAAGTGCACAATATAAAATCGGGCGCCGATTCAACCGGAGGAGCCGAGATGAGTACGAACGCGGGGGTGGAGGTACGCACCGAGCGGCTGCAGGTGGGAGCGGGGGAGGTCCGCCTGTTGCGGGCCGGCTCTGGCCCACCGTTGCTGTTCCTCCACGCCGCCGGCGGCGGCGGGTGGACGCCCTTCCACGACGGCCTCACCGCGAGCTTCGACGTCCTCGCGCCCGATCACCCCGGGTTCGACGAGTCCGAGCAGACGGAGGAGGTCGAGGGCATCGACGACCTCGTCTACCACTACCTGCGCCTGCTGGACATCCTCGGCATCGAGAGGGCGACCGTCGTCGGCGCGTCGTTCGGCGGCTGGCTCGCGGCGGAGCTGGCGGTGCACTCGCCGCACCGCGTCGAGAAGCTCGTGCTCATGAGCCCGGCGGGGCTTCGCATCCCGGAGGCGCCCCCGACCGACCTCTTCATCCTCCCGCCCGACAAGCTCATGCGCACGCTGTTCCACGACGAGGCGATCGCCGCGTCGATGCTCGAGGTCGAGCCGACCGTCGACGACATCGTCCGCATCTACCACAACAACACGGCGTTCGCGCGCTACGCCTGGAAGCCGTTCCTCAACGACCCGAAGCTCGAGCGGCGCCTGTACCGAATCACCGCGCCGACGCTGGTGCTGTGGCCCGAACACGACAAGGTGTTCCCGCGCGAGCACGCCGAGCGCTACGCCGAGAAGATCGCGGACGCCCGGCTGCAGATCCTGGAGGACTGCGGGCACGCGCTGTACGGCGAGCGCCCGGAGGAGGTCACGCGGGCCGTGCTCGCGTTCCTGTCCGCGGATGCGAACGGAGGCCCGCAGTGAGGTTCAACTTCTTCCACCTCATGCCGTACCCGACCCTGCCGGACGACTTCGACGAGCGCTTCTCGTCGCCGTCGCTGACCTATCCGAGCGGGCAGTTCGACCCCGAGGTCGGGATGGCGGCCTACGACCGCTACCTCGGCGAGCTGGAGTACGCCGACCAGCTCGGCTACGACGGCATCTGCGTCAACGAGCACCACCAGTCGGCCTACGGGATGATGCCCTCGCCCAACATCATGGCCGCGGCGCTCGCGCGCCGGACGAGCAAGGCGAAGGTCATGGTGCTCGGCAACGCGATCGGCCTGCGCGACCACCCGCTGCGCGTCGCCGAGGAGATCGCGATGCTCGACCACGTCACCAAGGGCCGCGTCGTCTCGGGCTTCGTGCGCGGGATCGGCTGGGAGTACTTCGGCCACTCGATCAATCCGGTGCTGTCGCGCGAGCGCTTCAACGAGGCGCACGACCTCATCGTCAAGGCGTGGACGTCCGAGGACGTCTTCGAGTGGTGGGGCAAGCACTACGAGTTCCGCTACGTGAACATCTGGCCGCGCCCCGTCCAGCGCCCGCATCCGGACATCTACATCCCGGGCGCGGGCAGCACCGAGACCATGAGGTACTGCGCCGAGAAGCGCTACACGTTCATGTCCGTCTACGCGCCGAACTCGACCGTCAAGCGCTGGTTCGACGGCTACCGCACCGCATGCGCCGATCTCGGCTACGAGCCCGACCCGGAGAAGATCGGCTTCGCGATCCCGGTCTACGTGGCCGAGACGCACGAGCAGGCCCATCAAGAGGCGCGGCACCACGTCGAGTTCCTCTTCCACAAGATGCTCAAGCAGGGCCCCGAGATCGTGCTGCCGCCCGGCTACATGTCCGAGTCCTCGCTGGCCGGGCTGCTCAAGGGCGGCGCGGGCGCCTTCTCGCGCCTGTCCTATGACGACCTCGTCGAGCGGGGCATGGTCCTCGTCGGCAGCCCCGAGAGCGTCACCGAGCGGCTCGAGCGCATGCGCGACGAGCTCGGCTTCGGTCAGGTCATGGCGCTCATGTGCATCGGCGACACGCCGCACCACCGGGTGGTGCGCACGATGGAGCTGTTCGCCAAGGAGGTCGCGCCGAACTTCCGGCCGGCCGAGCGCGAGCCGGAGGCGGTGCCGGCCTAGCCGCTGCGCGCCGTGTAGTCCGCGACGAGCCGGTTGACGACCTCCGGCCCGTCGTTCCAGGCCGCGTTGATCGCGATGAACTCGCGGTGCTCGGTCGGCACGCCCTCTGCCGGGGTGATCGCGTCGACCGGGCACACCGGCTCGCACAGCGTGCAGTCGATGCACTCGATCGGGTCGATGACGAGCATCTCGTCGACCTCGTGGATGCAGTCGACCGGGCACACGTCGAGGCACGACCGGTCCAGGGTGCCGATGCAGTCCGGGCCGATGACGTAGGTCATGCAGCAGCAGGGGTACCCGCGTGCTGCAGGTACACGCCCTGGCCGCGCAGCTCCTGCTGAAGCTCGCGGATGTCGAGTGCCTTCGGCGCCGTCGCCGTGCCCGCCGACATCGCGGCGGCGACGCCCGCCGCCTGACCCGTCATCCAGCACTGCGGGATCTCGCGCATGAAGGCCTGCGTCTGCGGGTCGGTCGCGACGTGGCGCCCGCCCACGAGCACGTTGTCGAGCTCCGCGGGGACGATGCAGCCGTAAGGCACCGAGATGTTGGCGAACTTGCTCGACGGCGAGGGCGAGACGCCGATCTCGTCGTCGTGCTGGGCGGCCGTCCGCCACTCGTCCATGGTCATCTTGTGCGTGCCGATCAGGCGGCGCGTGTGGCGCACGCCGGTCTGCGGCGCGGTCTGCATGAGCCACGCGTGCTCGAAGCCGGGCGCGTGCCGGCGGAAGAAGTCCAGGTGGGCGACCATGCGCCGGCGCGACTCGATCTCCACGGCGGTGAGGTCGTCGACGTCGATGCCGCTGTAGCCAGTCAGCCGCGGGCCGAGGAACAGCGCGACGTCGTCGCGCCAGCCCGCGTGCGGGGTCTCGAGGTAGCCGAGCTCCTCGTTGCCGCGCTGCATGAGCGCGCGATGGGCCTCGGGATCGCCGCGCTTGAACGCGACCCACCGCTTGAAGTCGATGCCCGCCCACGTCCACGCGGTGTTGACGCAGTGCTGGACGTTGGAGCCCTTGCCCTCGATGTCGGACTCGTACGGCACGCGGGCCGCAGCGCAGACGTCGAGGTCGCCGCTGGCGTCGACGACGACCTTGGCGAGGATCGCGCGGCGCCCCTGCTTGCTCTCGAAGATCGCGCCGCGCAGCTCGCGGCCGTCCCGGATCACGTCGACGACCCAGCTGTGGAAGAGCAGCCGCACGCCGGCTTCCTGGGCGATGAGGACCGACTCGTGCTTGAGCCACTCGGGGTCGATCATCGGCGACCAGGTGACGACGTCGCGGAAGGCGCTGAGCCGCTCGCGCCAATGCGCGACCTGCTCGGGATCGGTCGATCCCCACTGCTCCTGCGGGGCGCCGGCGACGGCGCCTTCGGGCAGCCGGTCGAGGATCTCCGACGCGAAGCCGGTGATGACCTGCTTGCCCTCCCAGTCGCTCATCCGGTCGATCCAGATGACGAGGCCGCCGGTCGAGAGCCCGCCGAGGTGGCCGTAGCGCTCGGCCAGCGTCACCTTGGCGCCGAGCCGCGCGGCCGCCACGGCCGCTGCGCAGCCGGCGGGGCCGCCGCCGACGACGAGGACGTCGGTCTCCTCGTGGACCGGGGTCTCGCGTGCCGGCTCGTGCACGGTGCGCCGTGGCCCCTCATCCCCGTGGGCCGGCCGCTCCGTGCCCTCGGTGAACCAGCTGTCGCGCCCGAGGTGGTACTGCTCGTTCTCCAGATGCTGCCCGTCGCGCTCTCCCATGCGGGCAATGGTTGCATGAGTGCAGTGTCAGGCAACCGAACGTGGCGCGGCCTCGTCGAGCAGGCGTCGGATCCGCTTGGCCGACACGGGCTGCCGGGTGCCGAGACCCTGCGCGAAGTGGCTGACGCGCAGCTCCTCGAGCAGCCACGGGACCTCGCGCAGCGCCTCGGGCGCGGGCCCGGCGCCCACGCGCGCGCGATAGGCGGCCTCGAGCTCGTGGACCGAGCGCATCCGGTCGCGGTCCTGCGCGGGGTTGTCCGGCAGGCGCTCGATGCGGCGCGCCGCGGCGCGCAGGTAGCGCAGGACGTCGGGCAGCCGGTCGACGCCTGTCGCCGTGACGAAGCCGCGATAGACGAGCCGCCCGAGCTGCCTGGCGACGTCGTCGCGCGCCTCGGTCACGGCGGGCGCGGTGAGCGTCCCGAGGCGCCGGCGCACGTCGGCGGCGGCGTCGAGGATCTCGACGACCTGCCGCGTGGTCGCGAGTGTGGTCTCCGCCAACTCGCCGGCGACCTCGCCTCGGAGCGTCGCGAACGCCGCCTCGTCCCACGCGGGGCCGCCCGCGCGCGCGACGAGCGCGTCGATCGTCGCGTTCGCGGCGTCCTCGAGCACCGCGGCGAGCGAGCCGTGCGGCGCGTTGCCCAGCGTCAGCTCGGCGCCGCGGGGCAGGCGGTCGCGGACGTAACGCGTGGGGGAGGGCATGGTCAGCGACAGCAGCCGGCGCGTGCCCGTGCGCATGGCGGCGCGCTGGGCGGCCGGGCTCTCGAGCACGCGCACGCCAGCCGTCTCGCCTTCGTCGATGAGCGCCGGGTAGCCGCGCACCGCCTGGCCGGTGCCGGGCAGCGCGACCGCGCGCGGCAGCGTCCCGATCGTCCACGCGCGCAGGCCGTGGTGCTCGAGGTTCGCCGTGGCTGCGGTGAGCTCGGCGCGCAGCAGCGGGCGTGCCTGGGTCCGCAGCGCTTCGAGGTCGTCGCCCTCGGCGACCACGCGCCCGCGCTCGTCCTCGACGCGGAAGCGCATGCGCAGGTACGGCGGCAGCTTGGAGAGGTCGAAGGCGCCTGGCGGGACGCGCACGCCGCGCAGCGATTCAAGCTCGCGCGCGAGCGCGTCGATCAGCGGGCCGGCGCGGGGCTGGAGGCGCTCGAGCACCTGCGCGGCGACTTCGGGCACGGGCACGAGCGGGCGGCGCAGCTCCTTGGGAAGCGAGCGGATCAGCGCGGTGACGAGGTCCTCGCGCAGCGCCGGCACGAGCCATTCGAAGCCCTCGTCGCGCAGCCGCGGCAGGGCGCGCAGCGGGACGTGGACCGTGACGCCGTCGCGCTCTGAGCCCGGCTCGAAGCGGTAGCTGAGCTGAAGCTCGAGATCGCCCTGCTTCCAGGTGGCGGGGCGGCCGCTGAGGTCGGCGGCGGCCGGGTTGACGAGCAGCTCGCGCGTGTAGGTGAGGAGCTCCGGGTGGCGGCGGCGCTCATCGCGCCACCAGCGCTCGAAGTGCGCGCCGGACACGACGTCTGCCGGGATGCGCTCGTCGAAGAAGTCGTAGAGCGCTCGGTCGCCCACGAGCACGTCGCGGCGGCGGGTGCGCTGCTCGAGCGCGTCGACCTCCTCGAGCATCCGGCCGTTCTCGGCGAAGAACTGGTGGCGGGTGTCCCAGTCGCGCTCGACGAGCGCGCGGCGGATGAACAGCTCGCGCGAGAGCTCGGGATCGATGCGGCCGTAGGCGACGGTGCGTCCGGCGACGATCGGCAGCCCGTAGAGCGTCACTCGCTCGGTCGCGACGACCGCGCCGCGCTTGCGGTCCCAGCGCGGCTCGCTGTACTCGCGGCGCACGAGGTGCTCGGCCAGCGGCTCGACCCAGGCCGGCTGGATGGCCGCGACCTCGCGTGCGAACAGGCGCGACGTCTCGACGAGCTCGGCGGCCATCACCCATGCCGGCGGGCGGCGGGCCAGCGACGAGGCCGGGAAGATCGCGAAGCGGGAGCCGCGCGCGCCCTGGTACTCGCGGCGTTCGCCGTCGCGCGCGCCGATGTGCGAGAGCAGGCCGGAGAGCAGCGCGCGGTGGATGTCGTCGGGCTCGGCGGGGTTGCGGTTGATGCGGACCTTTGTCTCGCGCGCAGCTTCGCGCAGCTGACCGACGAGGTCCTGCCACTCGCGCACGCGCAGAAAGTGCAGGAACTCGTCGCGGCACAGCCGCCGGAAGCGGCTGCCCGACAGTGCGCGCTGGCGTTCCTGCAGGTAGCGCCAGAGGTTCAGGTAGGCGAGGAAGTCCGAGCCCTCACCGGCGAAGCGGGCATGGGACTGGTCGGCGGCCTCGCGATGGTCGGCGGGGCGCTCGCGCGGGTCGTGGATGGACAGCCCGGCCACGATGACGACGACCTCGTCGGCGCAGTGCAGGCGGTCTGCCTCGAGCACGGCCCGGCCGAGGCGCGGGTCGACCGGGAGTTCTGCCAGCCGACGGCCGAGCGCGGTGAGCGTCAGGTTGGAATTGCCGAGCGAAGCGACAGCAATTTCCAGGGCGGCAAGCTCGCGCAGGAGGTTGACGCCGTCGCGGACCTGGCGGCGGTCCGGCGGATCGAGGAACGGGAAGTCCTCGATCGCGCCGAGGCCGAGCGCGGCCATCTGCAGGATGACCGCGGCGAGGCTGGTGCGCAGGATCTCGGGGTCCGTGAAGCGCGGACGCTCGGCGAAGTCCTCTTCGCTGTAGAGGCGGATGCAGATGCCGTCCGACGTGCGCCCGCAGCGGCCCTTGCGCTGGTCGGCGGAGGCCTGCGAGATCCGCTCGATCGGCAGCTGCTGGACCTTCAGGCGCGCGCTGTAGCGGCTGATGCGCGCGGTGCCGGGGTCGACGACGTAGCGAATGCCGGGCACGGTGAGCGACGTCTCGGCGACGTTGGTGGCGAGCACGACGCGGCGCCCGGTGTGCGGCTTGAACACCCGCTGCTGCTCGGCGGTCGACAGGCGCGCGTAGAGCGCCAGCACCTCGGTGTGGCGTAGGCGGCCGGTCAGCGCCTCAGCGGTGTCGCGAATCTCGCGCTCGCCGCTGAGGAAGACGAGCACGTCGCCGGGGCCCTCGCGGGAGAGCTCCTCGACGGCGTCGCCGATCGCGTCGATCTGGTCGCTCTCGTCGTTCGCCTGGTATCGCACGTCTACGGGATAGGTGCGGCCCGAGACCTCGACGATCGGCGCGTCGTCGAAGTGGCGGCTGAACTGCTCGGGGTCGATCGTCGCCGAGGTGATGATCAGCTTGAGCTCGGGACGGCGGGGGAGCAGCCGCTTCACATAACCCAGGAGGAAGTCGATGTTCAGGCTGCGCTCGTGCGCCTCGTCGACGATGATCGTGTCGTAGCGGCGCAGCAGGCGGTCGCGCTGGATCTCGGCGAGCAGCAGGCCGTCGGTCATGAGCCGCACGAGCGTGTCCTCGCCGCCGCGCTCGCTGAAGCGCACCGCGTAGCCCACGGCGCCGCCGAGCGGGACCTCCAGCTCCTCGGCGATCCGCTCGGCGACCGTGCGCGCCGCGATCCGGCGCGGCTGGGTGTGGGCGATCGTCCCGCGAATCCCGCGGCCGAGCTCGAGGCAGAGCTTCGGCAGCTGGGTGGTCTTGCCCGAGCCGGTCTCGCCCGCCACGACGACGACCTGGTGGTCGCGGATCGCCGCGAGCAGATCGTCGCGGCGCGCGGTGATGGGCAGCTCGGGCGGATAGTCGATCGCCGGCAGCGCGGCGCGGCGCCGTTCGATGCGCTCGCGCGCCCTGGCGATCTCCGCCTCGACGCGCGCGACCGCCGCCGCATCGGCGCGACCACGCAGGGCATCGATGCGGCGGCGCAGGCGGTGCGCGTCACGAAGCGTCAGCTCGCCCAGGGCGCCGCGCAGCTCGCTGAGAGCAGGCTGCGCGGTCCCGGACACACCGCCGGAGGATAGGCGCGAGAGCCAGGCGGGGCCCGCCTCGCTCGGCCACGTGGCCGACTCGGCACCCGCCTACCAGGTCGTCGGCTTCCCCGCCGTGTAGAGCCACGTGTTGAAGAACGCGGTCAGGTCCTGGCCGGAGATGCGCTCGGCCAGGTCGATGAACTGCGCGGTCGTCGCGTTGCCGTGGGAGTGCTCGGCCGTCCAGTTGCGCAGGATGCGGAAGAACGGGTCATCGCCGATCTTCTCCCGCAGGGCCTGCAGCGTCATCCCGCCGCGGCGGTAGACCGCGCTGGCGAACATCGTGTCGCGCTGCGGGTCGGCGACGATGATCTGCCAGAACGGGTTGTCCGGGGCGCGGCTGTAGTCGTTGAGGAAGTCCTGGTGCGCCGTGCGGGTCCCGCGGTACTCGTCCCACAGGTACTGCGCGAACGTCGCGAAGCCCTCGTTGAGCCAGATGTTCGGCCACGTCTGCACCGAGACGCTGTCGCCGAACCACTGGTGGGCGAGCTCGTGCGCGATCGTCGACTCGCTGCGGACGTTTGAGTACAGCGGCCGCGTCTGCGTCTCCAGCGAGAAGCCGATCGACTGCCCGTTGTAGGTCGCGTTGTCGCCGATGGCGCCGGTCGAGTCGAACGGGTACGGGCCGAACGTGCGGCTCCAGAGGTCGGTGACCTCGGCGGACGTGTCGTAGAAGAAGTCGACCGCCGCCTTGCCGTTGACCGCCGCCAGCGTCGGGTCGGCGGCGACGGTGATCGGCGTGCCGTCGGGCGTGCGGCCGGTGCGCATGATCCAGTTGCCGACGTCCGCGGTCATCAGGTAGTTGGCCATCGGGAACCGCTCGTTCCAGACGAACGTCGACTTGCCGTTGCGCGTGCGCTGGCTGCGCAGCTCGCCGTTGGAGACCACGGAGAGGCCGGCAGGGACCGTCGCGCGGATCGTCCACGTCGCCTTGTCGGCCGGGTGGTCGCTCATCGGCACCCACGTCGAGGTCGCGTTCGGCTCGTCGCCCATGAACGCGCCGTCGAAGGTGTGGACGAAGCCGTACGGGGAGCCGAAGACGATCGGCGAGCCCACGATGGTCTGCGGGACGCCGCCGTACGTGACGCTCACGTCGAAGTCTGCGCCGTCCTTCAGCGCCTTCCTGGGCGTGATCTGCAGCTCCTGCCCGTCGCGGGTGAAGCTCGCCGGCTTCTCGTTGACGGTGACCGCGGTGACCTCGAGCTGCTGCAGGTCCAGGTCGAAGCGCGACAGGTTCTGCGACGCGACCGCGTGGATCTTGTTGACGCCGTCGAGCCGGTCGGTCGCCGGGTCGTACGCGAAGCTGAAGTCGTAGTGGCGCACGTCATAGCCACCGTTGCCCTCGAGCGGGAAGTACGGGTCGCCGATGCCGGGATCGCCGACCTGGGCGGGGGCGTTCGGCGCGGCGAGCGCGCGCGGGCCCTTCGGTCCCGTATCGGCGGTCGGACCGGCGCCTTGCCCGGAGCTCTGCGGGTCCGGCTCGCCGGGCGCCGTTCCCACCCCGGTCGACGCGGTGGCGGCAGGAGCGAATGCCGCGAGCGCAAGCGCGCCCGCGAGGACTGCGAGACCTCGGTGATGCATGACCTCTCCCGTGGGTCG
Organism: Solirubrobacteraceae bacterium; assembly: GCA_035262945.1. GTDB lineage: Bacteria > Actinomycetota > Thermoleophilia > Solirubrobacterales > Solirubrobacteraceae > JAOPZW01. Next base: position 8,656 of record DATFRW010000135.1, on the reverse strand, counting down.
TGGGTGTTCCCCCGCGCGCGCCTTACCCTCAGACAGGCTGTCTGCCACGTCGTGTCGTGCGCAGACGAACGCGGCGTGCCGCCGACCGCCGCCCGTCGTTAGGTTTCGCGGCATGTGCTTCGCCTATGACGCCCGGCCGCCCGAGCTTCCCGCCGATCTCGTGTTGCCGGCGATGGCGGGCGGCGCCGCCGCCGAGCAGTTCGAGCTGACGTCGGCGGACGGCACGCGCTTCAGCGCCGCGCTCGCGGAGGCGCCGGACGGCTCGGAGCCCGGCGTCGTCATCCTGCCCGACGTCCGCGGCCTCTACCGGTTCTACATCGAGTTGGCCGAGCGCTTCGCGCAGGCCGGCCATCCCGCGATCGCGATCGACTACTTCGGCCGCACGGCCGGGACCGGCGAGCGCGACGCGGAGTTCGACTACTGGCCGCACGTCACGGAGACGCGGGTCGGCAACGTGCAGGCCGACATCGCCGCGGCGATTGCCGCGCTGCGGGAGCGCACGGGGACGACGGCGGTCGTCACCGTGGGGTTCTGCTTCGGCGGCACGCAGTCGTTCATGGCGGCCACCAGCGCCGACCTCGCGCTGGACGGCGCCGTCGGTTTCTACGGCTCGCTGGTGGCGCGTCGCGAGGGCGCGCCGACGGTGCTCGACCACGCCGACGAGGTGCGCTGTCCCGTGCTCGGCCTCTTCGGCGGGGCCGACGAGAACATCCCGCCCGATCAGGTGGCGGCGTTCGAGCAGGGGCTGGCCCGTGCCGGCGTCGAACACGAGGTGCACACCTATCCGGGGGCGCCGCACTCGTTCTTCGATCGCTCGTTCGCGGAGCACGCGGAGGCTTGCGAGGACGCGTGGCGGCGCGTGCTCGGGTTCCTTGGGAAGGTCGGGGCGCCGGTCGCGGGTTAGTCCGCCGGGCGGTCTGCCAAGCTTGCGGTGATGCTGCGGTCGCTGGTGATCCGTTGGGCGTGCAACGTGGTCGCGTTGTACGTCGCGACGTGGCTGCTCAGCGGCGTGACCTACGGCGACAGCTGGTGGTCGCTGCTCATTGCCGCCTTCGTGTTCACGGCCGTGAACTTCTTCGTCAAGCCGATCCTGGCGTTCCTGTCGATCCCGTTCATCATCGTCACGCTCGGGCTCTTTTACTTCCTCATCAACATCCTGATGCTCTACGTGACCGACTGGATCGTCGGGCCGTTCGAGATCGACACGTTCTGGTGGGGCGCGCTGGCGGCGATCATCGTGAGCGTCGTCAACTGGCTGATCAACGTGATCCTGCCCGACCGTTACGAGACTTAACTGCCGCGGGCGCGCCCTGAGCGCGCCCGCGGAGTCGTTCGGAGCGAGAGAGGATCAGCGAACGAGCGGCTTGCCGGAGTCGTCGCCCTTGCGCTCGGCGCGGAGCACGAGCTTCTTGGTGACCGACTGGCCGTCGCGGGTCTCGATGCGGACGGTGAAGGTCCGGCCGACCTTGGCGCCCTTGCGGACGACCTTGCCGTATCCGCTGCTGGTGGTGGCGATCGAGCCGCCCTTGATCTCGGACGCGACCGTGTAGATCGTCGTGCCCTTCCGCGCGGTGGCGACCGAGTGGCCGACGCCCTCGATCGAGGCGCCCGCACGGATCATGCCGTCGAAGCGGCGCGGCAGCGGGGAGGCGGTGCGGAACACGAGGCGCACGAAGTCCTGGTGGCTCGCGGGCTCGTGATCGACGTAGAGGTACGCGCCCTCGACCTTGAGCTTGGGGGCGGGAGCGTCGGCGGCGCCGGCGGCGGGAGCCAGTGCCGTGGCGGCTACCGCGGCTGTCGCAGTGAGGGTGAGGAGTTTGCGGTACATGGTGGTGAGTCTCCGTGGCTTTGGTTCGTTGCTAAAGCCATTGAAGGGCACCGCAGGGTGGATTCGGAGCCACCAAGGTGACCGGTGGCCACACCCTGTAGGAGGTTTGGCTCAGGCGACGAGGACGAGCTTTCCGGCGACGCGGCCGCTATCGCTCAGCCGCGCGGCGATGGCCGTACCCGCTGGCTGACCGCCCGCATTCGCGGCCTACGCGGCTTCGAGCTCGACGGCCTCCTCGGCGGGCACGAGCTCCTGCGCCTCGTCCACGGCGGGCTCGGGGCGCAGGAGGACGACCGCGAGCACGATCGCCGCGCCGACCAGCGCCGCGCCGATGGCGAACGCGAGGTGGTAGCCACTGGTGAGGGCCTGGGCGAGCGAGTCGCCGTTGCCGCGCAGCGTTTCGGTGCGGGAGGCGGAGAGCGTCGCGATGACGGCCAGCCCGAGCGCGCCGCCGACCTGCTGGGTCGTGTTGACCAGGCCGGAAGCCAGCCCCGAGTCCTCCTGGGTGGCCGCGGACATGGCCAGCGTCATCAGCGAGGCGAAGAACAGGCCGCCGCCGATGCCGAGCAGGATCATCGCGGGGAGCAGGTCGACCACGTAGTCGGCGTCGACCGGCGCGCGCTGGAAGAGCACGAGGCCCGCGGCGATCGCGACGAGGCCGGGCAGCATCGTCGCCCTGGCGCCGAAGCGCACGATCAGCCGCGCGGTGACGCCGAGCGAGAACACGCCGATGAGCACCGCGACCGGCAGGAAGGCCAGGCCGACGTCGATCGCGCCGTAGCCGAGCACGCGCTGCATGTAGAGCGCGCCGAGGAAGAACATGCCGAACAGGCCGCCGACGGTCAGCGCCTGGACGAGGTTCGCGCCCGACACGATCCGCGAGCGGAAGATCCGCAGCGGGATCAGCGGCGTGCTCGCCTTCGCCTCGCGCAGGATGAACCCGCCGAGCAGCGCGAGCGCGACGGCTCCGAGGACGAGCGTGCGTGCGGAGCCCCAGCCGTACTTGTCGGTCTCGACGATCGTGTACACGGCGAGCATCAGCGCCGAGACGATCAGCACCGCGCCGGGGACGTCGGCGCCGCGGCGGAGGCCGATGCCCGCGTCGCGGTGGATGAGCCGCTGCGCGAGGAGGCCGGTGGCGATGCCGATCGGCACGTTGACGAAGAAGATCCAGTGCCAGTTGAGGGCCTCGGTGAGGACGCCGCCGGCCAGCAGGCCGATGGACGCGCCGCCGGCCGCGACGAAGCTGTAGACCCCGATCGCCTTGGCCTGGTCGGCCGGCTTGGGGAACATCGTCACGATCATGCCGAGGATCACGGCGGAGGTCATGGCGCCGCCGATGCCCTGCACGAAGCGGGCGCCGATCAGCATCTCCTGCGACTGCGAGACGCCGCAGAGCAGCGAGGCGAGGGTGAAGACGGTCAAGCCGATCATGAACATCCGCTTGCGCCCGACGAGGTCGCCGAGGCGTCCGGCGAGCAGGAGCAGGCCGCCGAACGCGATCAGATAGGCGTTCACCACCCACGCGAGGCTGGACTGGGAGAAGTCGAGGTCGTCCTGGATCGAGGGCAGGGCGACGTTCACGATCGTCTGGTCGAGGATGATCATCAGAAAGCCGGCGCAGAGCACGACGAGGGCGATCCAACGGTCGCGCTCGCTGTACTGGGCGGTCGATGCGGCGGCAGGATTCGTCATATCTGGGACCGTAGCAGATCGTCTGCTACGGAACCATCTTTAACGGATCGATACGTTCGTTCAGGCGCGAGGGGCGCGGCGGCGCACCGGGTGCGAGCACGCGACGGGCTCGGCGAGACGGTCGGCGACGAGCCGTGTTAGGGCGTCGAGGAAGACCTGGCGTTCGTCGTCGGGAAGCACGCTCAACACGTCCTGACGCACGCGCTCGGCAATCGCTTCCGCCTCGCGCACCTTTTTCTTGCCGGCGGGGGTCACGGCGATGACCCGCGCGCGGCGATCGGCGCTCGACGGGCGGCGCTCTGCGAGGCCGGCCGCCTCGAGCTCGTCGAGGGTGACGACCATGGTCGTCTTGTCGAGCCCGACCATCTTGGCCAGCTCGGTCTGGGTGTGGTCGCCGCTCATGGCGGCGCGCAGGACGCCGTGGGCGCGGGGGGAGACGCCGAGCGACTCGAGGGCGGCGGTGAGCTCGGTCGTGAGCGTGTAGCTCGCCCTCGAGAGCAGCCAGCACAGATCGGCGGAGAGGGGCTGGTCCGCCGGGGGCGCCGGTGCCGCGGTTGTCTGACCCATGGGAGCCATGCTAGCACCAATTGGTCTCTGTCAAAGACGTTCTTGTACAAGATGATTGGCGGTGACACGATCCGCGACCGATGCGGAAGATCGATGCCTTCGCCCACATCCTGCCCGCCGGCTATCTGGAGCACCTGGAGGGTCACCTCGCCTCGACGATGAGGCCGGCCCAAGTGCGGTACTACCAGGAGGGCGTCTTTCGCTTCGACCCGGTCATCAGCGACCTCGACGCCCGCTTCCGCATGATGGACCGCCACGGCGATTACGCGCAGGTCCTCGTGCTGGCCGTCCCGCCGCTGGAGGAGGTGGATCCTCCGCAGGCGGCCGCCGAACTGGCGCGGCGCGCCAACGACGAGATGGCCGACCTGGTGGGGCGGTTCCCCGAGCGGTTCGTGGGGTTCGCGGCGGCCCTGCCGCTGGGTGACGTCGAGGCGTCGCTGACAGAGATCGACCGGGCGGTCGGGGACCTCGGCGCGCTCGGCGTTCAGATGTTCACCAACGTTCGCGGCGAACCGCTCGACCACCCCCGCTTCGACGAGATTCTCGCGCGGATGGAGGCGCTCGACCGGATGGTCTGGCTGCACCCGACGCGCAGTGCCGCCTGGCCCGACTACGCGACCGAGCGCGAGTCCGACTTCGGGCTTTGGTGGTCGCTCGGCTGGCCGTACGAGACGGCGGCTGCGCTCTCGCGGCTTGTCTACTCCGGGCAGATGGACCGCCACCCGCGGCTCCGCGTGATCGCCCACCACGGCGGCGGCATGGTGCCGCACTTCTCGGCGCGGCTCGGGATGGGGCCGGGATACCGGCAGACGAAGGAGAGCCTCCCGCTACCGCCGCTGGACTACTTCCGCCGCTTCTACGCGGACACAGCGCTGTTCGGGGCTGCCCACGCGGTGCGCTGCGTCGTCGACTTCTTCGGCCCGGAGCACGTCCTGTTCGGCACCGACACGCCGCTGGGGCCGCCCGACGCCATCGACGCCACCATCGCGGACCTTGGCGCCGCCGGGCTGTCAGAGGCGGAGTTGGCCGCCGTGTACGCGGGGAACGCGCAGCACCTCCTCGGCGTGCGGTGAGCCGGCTGCGGGCCCACGGCCCCCGGCCGCGCGCCAACCCGCTCGGCAAGCTCAGACATGGCCGGAGCATCGCGCACGCGTCTTTACGTCCGAGGCGGGTGAGTGCGGCAGAAGCGGCGCACGGCGTCGTTGAACTCGTGCGGCCGCTCGAGGTTGCTGACGTGACCTGCGCCGGGGATCACGACCAGTTCGGAGTTCGGAACCGCCCGCTCGAATTGGCGGGCGATGGTGAGCGATGAACGTGCGTCGAGCTCGCCCCAGACCAGGAGGGTCGGTGCGGCAATGGTCCCGAGCACGTCGCGCTGATCGGCCTCGGCCATGACCAGCATCGCGGTTCTCAGGCTCTCGGGCCGGACGTCGGCGGCCATCGCGTCGAGGAGCGCGGCGAACTCGGCCGGCGGGCCGCCCGCGAACCACCCGGGCAGGGGGTCGGACTCCCCGGGAGATGCCTCCAGGGCGCGGAGAACGACGGCGACCCGCGCGCGTACCTCGTCTGCGGGTAGGGATCCCTTCCAGCCGGCGTAGGTGTCGGCGAGGATCAGGGTCGCGACGAGGTCGGGACGGTGGCGGTAGAGCTCCAGCACCACGGTGCCGCCCCACGACAGGCCGGCGACGTGCGCCGCCCCGAGCTCGAGCGACTCGATCAGCGCCGCGAGGCAGTTCGCGTAGTCGACGAGCGCGAAGTCCGGCGGCAGGTCCGAGGAGCGCCCCGCGCCCGGCTCGTCCCATGCCACCACAGTGAACTCGTCGGAGAGCGCGGCAAGCTGCGGCTGCCACGTCCGGCCGTCCTCCGCGCCGCCGTGCACCAAGACAAGCGGCGGTCCCTTGCCGGCGCGCTCGAAAGCGATCTCGAGCCCGTGCGTGTGCAGGACCTCCACGTGCGGAAGCTACAGCCGCTTCGCACTGAGCCCCGAGCCGCAGGTCGCGTGGCGTGGTGCCCCTTCGGGCAACGACGCGGCCCTTTCGGGCGTCGGCCGCGCTGCATACTGGATCGGACCGGGAGGGCGATTGCGTACAAAGCACCACAATCGCGATCGGGAGGCAGACGGGCCGCGGGTGCCGGCACGTGCGGTCGACGCGCGCCGCACCGACTCGCTGGGCCCGGGCGAGGTGTCGCGGCTGCAACGGTCGGTTGGAAACGTGGCGGTCGCGCGCGTGCTCGAGGGACGCGCCCGGCTGCGCGACGACGACTTCGACGAAGCCGACGAGCTCGACGAGGAGGCCGCCGAGTATCTCTACGACCCGACCCGCAACCCGCACACTCTCGGGCTCTATATCGGGCCGGCGGTCGCCGCGGCCGAGGCCAAGGCCAAGGAGGCTGCAGAGGCGAGAGCACGGATCGCGGCAGAGACCAAGGCCAAGGAGGAGGCGGCGGCGCAGGCACGGGCCGCGGCTGAGGCCAAGGCAAAGCAGGACGCGGAGGCCAAGGCGCAAGCGGAGGCCAAGGCGAAGCTCGACGCAGAGGCGAAGGCCAAGGCGGAGGCAGACGCGAAGGAGAAGAAGGAGGCGGCCGCCAAGGCCAAGCAGGATGCGGCTGCCAAGGCCAAGCAGGATGCGGAGGCCAAGGCGGCGCAGGACGCGCTGGCCAAGAAGGCCGTGATCCGGCAGGAGCTGCGCACGAAACTCCTCGACAACGTCAAGGGCACCGTCGTGGACCAGTGGGCCAAGCTCTCCGGCGCCCAACAGGAACAGTTCGTCCAACAGGTCTTCGACCAGAAGGCGGCGCAAGCGGCCTATCTCACCGCCAAGACCGCCGCCGCCGCACTGGCCAAGGCGATTATCAGGGCAGAGAAGGAGGCCGACCTGCAGTCCGACAAGGTCTGGCTGAACCGAGGGGTGGACGCGCTGACGGCGACCGCGGAGATCAAGGAGATGTTCAGGGCCGCCATCGCGCTCCACAAGAAGAGCGACGATGCCTATGGATTGACGATCGCAAAGGCCTATCCGGAGAAGACCATCGTCGACGCGTGCAGGGTGTGGCGTCAGCTTGAGACCATCCAGGTGATCGACCCCACGGCGGCGGCTCCCAACACGCGCGTCCGTGTCGGCGACAAGCTCAAGATCGTGAGCAACGTGCACTCGCCCGGCTCGCAGCAGTCGGAGGTCACCTACAAGCAGCGCGGCAAGAAACTCGAGCGCACCAGGAACCTGATCGTGCACATCGAGGGCTTCGCGTCGAATGTCCACGTGCATCCGCCGGGCGGCTGGCAGAAGAACCTCTGATCCGCGAGCGCGGCGCGCCGGTGGCGAGTGGCTGCCGCAGGGGTCGCGCATAGACTCGAAGGGTCATGACAGCCCGGGAGCGATCGGGCGCGACCGTCACCGATCCCGCCGCACGTCCGGCGCCGCTCGGCTGGTTGCGCGCGGCCGTGGCCGACCGGGAGTCGCTGCGCTCCTGGACCCTGGTCGCGAACGACGGGATCATCGCGACCGCCGGCATCCTCGAAGGGTTCGCGGGCGCAGGCGCCAGCAACCGGACGCTCATCACGGCGGCCACGACGGCGACCATCGCGGGCATGCTCACTGTCGGCGGCGCGGAGTGGGCGGAGGCCGCCGCCGAGCGCGAGGCACAGCTCACGGCCGCCGAGGAGGAGGCGGCCGACATCGCGCGCCAGCCCCACGTCGAGCGCGCGGAACTCGTCGCGTATTACGAGGCGAAGGGCCTCACGCCGCATCTCGCACGCGACGTGGCCGACCAGCTCATGGCGCGCGACGCCCTCGACGCGCAGCTGGAGAGCGAGCACGGCATCCTCGAGGTCATGTCGCGCGCGCAGGCCGTGCGGGTGGGGATCGGATCCGCGATCGCCTACCTGCTCGGGGCGGCCATCCCGCTGAGCGTGACCGCGGCGGTGCCGGTCGCGATCGAGAGCCCGCTGATCCTCGCCGCGGTCGTCGTCTCCCTGATCGTGACGTCGGGCATCGGGGCGCGCACCGGCCACATGAACCTGTCGCGCACCCTCGTCCGCACGCTCACCGTCGGTCTCGCGACGATGGCGGTCAGCTATCTCGTCGGCAGACTGGTCTTCTGACGGTGCAGGTTCCCGGCGCATAGTCTGCGGCGCGTGCGGCAGCACATCACCTCGGGCTCGCCGCTGGAGCCCACGATCGGCTTTAGCCGAGCCGTCCGCGACCGGCGTCTCGTCTTCGTGTCCGCTAGCGCGTGACGCTGACGCGGCCTAAATCGAAGCTCCGATTGAACGTACGGAGCAGGTCGACGTCGTCGGCCCGGAGGTTGATCGTCGCCACGGCTGTGCCGGCGAGCCTCAACGATCCTTCGCCGCTGAAGAAGCCGCCCAGGAACGCGCGCAAGGGGCCGATCGACGGCAATACGAATCGCTTGCGGACGGCTCGTGCGGTACGCCGGCCTGAAATGGACGCGGCCGAGTCCCGTCTAAAGCCCTGAGCGGCAGCGATGACGCGCGTCTTCTCGGCCGAACCCCCGATCGCGCGTCCCATCATTCGCAAGGTACGGGTCCCGTCGGATCCCTCTCTC
>DATFRW010000134.1:0-31978 GCA_035262945.1 Solirubrobacteraceae bacterium | reverse complement strand
GCGCCTGCGACGCGAGCCCGCCGAACGTCGCGATCGCGTCGCTGTCGGCGAGGACGAACCACGTCCCGGCGGTGACCAGCCAGGCGGCGACGAGCACCTGCCGGCGGATGAGCCCGAGCGGCAGGGTCGCGAGCAGGTTCGCGACGACCGAGTTCTGATACGCGTCGGCGAGCGCGAGCTGGAGCATCGCGGCGAAGGCGAGGACGATCGCGAGCACCCACGGCCGGTCTGGGTCGGCCAGAAGCCGCCGTGCCGCGTCGAACGCTCGCATGCGGGGATTGTCACGCGCCGGCCCGACGCGCGCATCGCTCCTTCGGGGGACTCGAAAGACCGCTCTCGGGCGGGACGACGCGGCCGCCGCCGCTCCGTACCTTCGCCTGCCATGGAGCAAGCGATCGAGGTCGTGGGTCTCACGAAGCGTTACGGCGCCACCGTCGCGGTCGACGACCTGTCCTTCACCGCGCGTCCCGGGCGCGTCACCGGCTTCGTCGGGCCCAACGGCGCCGGCAAGTCGACGACGATGCGCGTCGTCCTCGGCCTCGACGCGCCGGACGCCGGAGGCGCCCTGGTCAACGGCAGGCACTACGGAAAGCTGGGTGCCCCGCTGCGCGAGATCGGGGCCCTACTCGACGCGGGCGCGCTGCACCCGGGGCGGCGCGCCCACGACCATCTGCTGTGGCTGGCGCAGAGCAACGGCCTGCCGCGAGGCCGCATCGACGAGGTCCTCGCGCTCGTCGGGCTGAGCGACGTCGCGCAACGCCGCACCGGCGGCTTCTCCCTGGGGATGGCCCAGCGGCTCGGCATCGCCGCCGCGCTGCTCGGGGATCCGCCGGTGCTCATGTTCGACGAGCCGGTCAACGGTCTCGACCCCGAAGGCGTGCGCTGGATCCGCGGCTTCCTGCGCGGCCTTGCCGCCGAGGGCCGCGCGGTCCTCGTCTCGAGCCATCTGATGAACGAGCTGCAGGGCACGGCCGATCACCTCGTGGTCATCGGGCGCGGGCGGCTCATCGCCGACACGAGCGTCACCGAGTTGCTGCGCGCGGCTTCGGGCGACGGCGTCACCGTACGCACCCCGGATCCCGGCGCGGCCATGGGGCTGCTGGCGGCGGCGGGGGCGAGCGTGACATCGAACGGGCACGACGCGCTCGAGATCAGGGGCATGAGCGCGGACCGCATCGCCGGCCTCATGGCCGACCGCGGCCTACAACTCGATGAGCTGACCCCGCATCGGGCGTCGCTTGAGGAGGCCTACATGGAACTCACGAGGGACGCGGTCGAGTACGCCGCGCGCGCATCATGACCGCGCTGCAAGCCGAATGGACGAAGCTGCGCACGGTGCGCAGCACGACGTGGGCGCTACTGGCGATCCTTGCGTCGACGGTCGTCATCGGCGGCGTATCCGCTTCGACCAGTCATCCGGACGTCGTGCCCAACGAGGACGTCGTGATGATCGTCCTCGCGGGCGTCTACCTCGCCCAGGTCGCGGCGGTCGCGTTCGGCGTCGTCGCGATCTGCAGCGAATACTCGTCGGGGACGATCCGCACGACGTTCGCCGCCAACCCCCGGCGTCGCCAGGTGGTGATCGCGAAGGCCGCGATCGTCGCGGCGCTCATGCTCGTCATCTCCGCGGTGGCGGCAGTCGCAGCCTTCTCTCTCGGCGTCGCGGTGTTGCACGGCAATGGCTTCACGTCGGCGGGCGGCTACCACGGACTCTCGCTCAGCGACGGCGACGCCCTGCGCGAGGTCGGTGTCGCGGCCGTCTACCCCGTCCTGATCGCGCTGCTGAGCCTCGGCGTGGCGACGATCGTGCGCTCCACCGCTCTTGCGATCAGTGCGGTCCTCGGCGTCCTCTTCGTGCCGTTCATCGTTGCTCCGTTGTTTCCCGAGAACGTCGCGAACACGATCGTCTACGCATCGCCGATGGCCGGCATGGCCGCCCAGGAGCAGGGCGCGCCGGGCGACCCGCTGACGGGGATCGCGGTCACCGTCGCGTGGGCGGTGGGCGCAATGGCGGTCGCGCTGTGGCTGATCGCCCGCCGCGACGCATGATCCAGCCGCGGCCCTCGCGCGCATGACCGAGCATGACGATCCGCGTCGGGCTGCTGTCCCTCGCAGCGGCGGTTGCGCTTGCGCTGTCGCTCGGCACCTCGCGCGCGCACGCGGCGAGCTATCTCGGGTCACCCAACACGTCTGTGGTGCCCGACGGCATGGTGTGCGCGTCGTGCCCGCCCGGCATGGCGGTCGGCTACCGCCAGTTCGCGCTGCGGCGCGGCACGGTCGAGGCGCCCGAGGGCGGCGTGCTCGTCTCGGCGAGCGTGTGGGCGAAGCGGATCGCCGGCACCGAGGACCCGCGGATCGCGGTCCTGCGACCGGCCGCGGACGGCGTGAGCCTGACCGTCGTCGACTCCGCGCCGGTCCCCGTGACGTCGCCGGCGGGCGCGGTCATGAAGGTCGAGGACCTGCACCTGCAGATGCTCGAGGGCGACTCGATCGGCTTCATGTTCCGCACCGGCGAGGTCGACCTCGGCGTGAAGGCCCGCCCGAAGCCCGACGGCGCCGTGCAGACCTTCACGCAGCCGTGCGCCCCGTGCGGGATGGATGGCGGCACCGGCGTCGAGTTGCTCCTCAACGCGGTCGTCGAGCCCGACATCGACAACGACAGTCTGGGCGACGAGACCCAGGACCCGGACGGCGGCGGCCTCGGGTTCGACTGGGAGGATCAGTGGTTCACGGACTACGACGCCGGCGACCAGCTCGACCCCGACTTCAACGACGAGCCGCCGTCGCACGCCCGCAAGCGCCCGCTCGCCATCCTCGACATCGAGCGGCTGCGCGGTGGCCGCGCGTCCCTGCTCCTCCGCGTCCCCAAGCCCGGCCGCGTGAGCGCCTCGGTGACGCTGCCGTTCCACCTGCGCAGCGGCGCCGGGCCTTTCCTTACCACCTTGACTGGCGACATGCGCGTCAAGCGCCCCGGGCGCGTGCGGCTGCGCCTCGACGCGACGCCCGCCGGCGAGCGCGTGCTCAAGCGGCGCAAGAGCATCCGGACGAAGATCGTCGTCGCGCTCTTCCCGCGCAACCACGGCGCGCTCGAGCTGCGGATGCGCTCGGCGCGGCTTTAGTGGTGCTCGACCGGCAGCTCGTCGATGTCGCGCTTGGCCTGGCGGATCCACGCGATGATCACCGCCACCGACACGACGACGCCGATGATCACGAGGACGATCGACGTGGTGATGCCCACGATCGCGAAGGCGATCGCGGCGGCAAGGAGCACCGGCTGGATGCTGGCGCCGGGGAGGTGGATCTCCTCGCCCGCGGGCGGGACCTCGGGGTCGAGCTCGCTCATGAGATGTAGATGGCCGCCGCCACGAAGGTCATGCCGAACATGAAGAAGCAGACGGCGGTGACGATGAGGCCGGAGCGGACGTTCTTGCGTGCGAGGTTTCTATCCATGCGAGGCTCCTACAGCTTCACGTCGGCGACCATCGCGCCGAACAGCAGGGCCAGGTAGGCCAGCGAGAACAGGTACAGCCGCAGGGCGGAGCGGCGGTCGGCTCGGCGCAGCAGCAACCAGGCGCCGGCGATGAACAGGCCGCCGAGCACGAGCGAGGCGACGAGATAGATCGCGCCCAGGCCGCCCGCGCAGAACGGCAGCTGCGTGACGGCGTAGAGCAGGACCGTGTAGAGCAGGATCTGGCGGCGCGTCTCCGCCTCGCCGCGCGCGACCGGCAGCATCGGGACGCCGACCCGCTCGTACTCGCCCTTCATGAGCAGCGAGAGCGCCCAGAAATGGGGCGGGGTCCAGAAGAAGACGATGGCGAAGAGGTAGAGCGCCATCCCGTCGAGCCCGCCGGTGACGGCCGCCCAGCCGACCAGCGGCGGCACGGCGCCCGCGGCGCCGCCGATCACGATGTTCTGCGGCGTGCGCCGCTTCAGCCACACCGTGTAGACGAGCGTGTAGCCCAGGAAGCCGCACAGCGACAGCCCGGCGGCCAGCGGGTTCACCCACGTCGCCAGCACCACGACCGACAGGACTGCGAGCACGCAGCCGAAGATCGTCGCCGCCCGCGCCGACACGCGGCCCGACGGGACCGGACGGTTCGCCGTGCGCGCCATCTGCGCGTCGATGTCGCGGTCGAACGCGTGGTTGATCGCGCCGGCGCCGCCCGCCGACAGGTAGCCGCCGAGGCAGGTGAGCAGCACGAGCCCCACCGACGGCGAGCCCGCGACGAGCATCGTCGTCACCGTCGTGAACAGCAGCAGCGACTGCACGCGCGGCTTCGTGAGCGCGACGTAGTCCGCCACCACCTGGCGCACGCCCGCGACGGGCGTGGCGGCAACGGCGGTGGCGCGCGGCGTCGCCATCAGGCGCGCACCGCCGATTCGGGCGCCGGGGCGGGCGGAGCCTCGCCGGCGCCGGCCGTCTGGCGCGCGATCTGCCGGCGGATGTCCTTCATCGGCTCGACCGACCGGATGCGCGGGACGACGTCGAAGTTGTTGACCGGCGGCGGCGACGTCGTGAACCACTCGAGCGTGTTCGCCTTCCACGGGTCGGGTCCGGCGACCGGCCCGTGCTTGAGGCTGCGCAGCACGTTGATCGCGGTGACGAGTACGCCGGCGGCGAGGATGAACGACCCGATCGTCGAGATCATGTTGTAGAGCTCGAGGTGCCCGACGTCCGCGTACTCGTAGATGCGGCGCGGCATGCCGTCGAGGCCCATCGAGTGCTGGATGAGGAAGGTGACCTGGAATCCCACGAGCATCAGCCAGAAGCTGAGCTTGCCCAGCCCCTCGCTCATCAGCCGCCCGGTGATCTTCGGGAACCAGTAGTAGATCCCGGCGAAGACCCCGAACACCGCGCCGCCCATGAGCACGTAGTGCAGGTGGGCGACCACGAAGTAGGTGTCGGTGAGCTGCCAGTCGACCGGGAAGACGGCGAGGAACACGCCGGTGATCCCGCCGATGAGGAACGTGCCGATGAAGCCGACGCAGAACAGCAGCGCGGTCTTGAACTCGACCGTCCCTCGCCACAGGGTCGCCACCCAGTTGAAGATCTTCACCCCCGTCGGCACGGCGATGAGGAACGAGCCGAGCATGAAGAAGATCAGCACGAAGGTCGGGCTCGGTGTGGCGAACATGTGGTGCGCCCAGACGAGCAGCCCGAGGAACGCGATGAGCACCGTCGACGCCGCGATCGCCTTGTAGCCGAAGATCGGCTTGCGCGCGAAGACCGGCAGGACCTCGGAGATGATCCCGAAGCCCGGCAGCACCATGATGTAGACCTCGGGGTGCCCGAAGAACCAGAACAGGTGCTGCCATAACAAGGGCGAGCCGCCGTTCGACGGGTCGAAGAAGTGGGTGCCGAAGTGCCGGTCGGTCAGCAGCATCGTCACCGCGCCCGCGATCACCGGCAGCGCCAGGATCAGCAGGATCGAGTAGACGAGGATCGCCCAGACGAACAGCGGCAGCCGGCCCCAGCCCATGCCCGGCGCGCGCATGTTGGCGATCGTCGCGTAGAAGTTGATCGCGCCGACCAGCGAGCTCAGGCCGGTGAGGTGGATGAGGAAGATCCACGCGTCGACGCCGCCGTTGGGGAGGTACTGCGCCTCGGAGAGCGTCGGGTAGCAAGTCCAGCCGCACTCGGGCGGGTTGAAGAAGACCGAGCCGTAGAACACGAGCCCGCCGGCGACCAGCAGCCAGAACGACAGGGCGTTGAGCTTCGGGTACGCCATGTCGCGCGCGCCGATCATGAGCGGCACGAAGTAGTTCCCGAACCCGGCCATGATCGGGACGACGAACAGGAAGATCATCGTCGTCCCGTGCATCGTGAACAGCTCGTTGTACGTCTTGGGATCCAGGAGGGTGTTGTCCGCCTGGCTGAGCTGCAGGCGCATGAGCAGCGCCTCGGTCCCGCCCAAGATGAAGAACACGAAGGTCAGGACCAGGTACATGATCCCGATGCGCTTGTGATCGGTCGTGGTCACCCACGACGTCCAGCCCTTGCGCTCGGGCTCGACGCGCCGGGCGACGATCTGCGGGACCGGGGCGGTGGTGGTGGTGGTGACTTCGGTGGTGGTCGCGGCCATGCGAGAGGTCTGCGGGCTCCTACGGCGTCTGCTGCTGTTGGAGCTGACTGCGCTCCTTGGCTGCCGCGTCGTCCGCGGCCTTGATGTCCTGCTTGCGCTGGTCGAGCCAGCGTTCGTATTCGGCGGGGGTGACGGCGCGCACCTGCGCGGTCATGTTGGCGTGGTTGCGCCCGCACAGCTCGGCGCACTGACCGGTGAAGATGGTGCCCGCGTACTTGGCGGGGATCTTGAACCACGTGTGATTGGTGTAGCCCGGGATCGCGTCGAACTTGCCGCCGAGCTTGGGGATCCACCAGGAGTGGGCGACGTCCTGGGCGTTGATGTCGAGCGTGACCGTCGTGTCGACCGGGACGACCATCTGCTGGTAGGAGAACGGCGAGTTCAGCGGCGCGTTGGAGCAGTCCGCCGCGTACGTGAAGCGCCAGATGTACTGCTGGCCGTTGACGCAGATGTTCAGCGACTTGCCGTTGGGCGGGAGCTTCTTGGGCGGCCCGGAGGCGACCAGGGTGCCCGTCGCCAGCTGGAGCCCCGCCGGCCCGGAGTTCGGCGGGTTGCGGATCGACGGCAGCAGGGCGAACGTGAACACCGCGAGCACGACGAGGATCAGGGCGGCCCCGACGGTCCAGCCGACCTCCAACCGGGTGTTGCCGCGGATCTGCGCCGCCACCGCGCCCTTGCGCGCGCGGAACTTGAACAGCGAGTAGATCAGGCACCCCTCGACACCGATGAAGATGACCACCGCGACGACGAGGATCAGCTTGTAGAGCGTCGCGATGTGGTCGGCGTTCGGCGAGCCGCCGCTCTCGGGCACGATCGCCCCGGCGAACGCGGATCCGGCGAAAGCGAGAAGCGCCGCCAGCGCGACAAGAACGGCAAGCGCCAACCGGCGCGCCAGGCTGGTGGCTTGGGTGCGGGCCAAGGCGCGCCCGATTCTATTCACAGCTCGGCGGACAACGGGCCGTCGGTGATCACCGGCCGCTGAACGTCGCGGGCCGCTTTTGGACGAACGCGGTGACGCCTTCGTAGAAGTCGGGCGAGCCCGCCATCTCCTGCTGGATGTCGGCCTCGAGGTCGAGCTGCTCCTCCATGCGCGTGTACAGCCAGTTGTTGAGCTGGCGCTTGGTGCCCGCGTACGAGCGGGTGGGGCCGGCGGCGAGGCGGTCGCGCAGCGCCGCGACGTCCTCCGCGAAGGTGGTGTCCGGGAACACGCGGTTGATGAGCCCCCACTCGAGCGCCTGCGGCGCGGTGATGCGCTCGCCGAGCATCGCCATCTCTGCCGCGCGCGTGAAGCCGACGCGGCTGGGGACCAGCACGGACGAGCCGCCGTCGGGCACGAGGCCGATGTTCACGAACGCGAGCATGAAGTAGGCCGAGTCCGCGGCGACGACGAGGTCGGCCGCCAGCGCCAGGGACATCCCGATCCCGACCGCCGGGCCGTTGACGGCGGCGACGACCGGCTTGGGCATCGTCCGGATCGTCGTGATGATCGGGTGGTAGCAACCGGTCAGCCGCGCGCGGACGTCCCACTGGCCGTCGGCCGTCTGCTCGCGCCCCGACTGATCCTTGAGATCGGCGCCCGAAGAGAACGCACGGCCGGCCCCGGTGACGACGACTGCCCGGACGTCGTCGTCCTCGGCGACGGCGCGTACCGCCGCAAGGAGCTCGTCGCCGAGCGGGCCGTTCCAGGCGTTCAGCGCATCCGGGCGGTTGAGTTCGATCGTCGCCGCGGCGCCGTCGCGACGGATGATGACGGTCTGGGCCTCAGGCATGGCGGCAAGCTATCCGCTCGGCGCGGCGTCAACATCTGTTGACAAGCTGCCGTCGTCAACGTATGTTGACAAGCATGGCAGCACAAGAGACACGCGATCTGGCCGGCGCGGTCGACAGCACCGACCCGCAGGTCGGGCTGGCGGCGGTCGCCTCCCTGCGCAACCTCGTCGAGCGCCTCGAGACCCTCCATGTCGCCAACGCGCGCGAGCGCGGCTGGTCGTGGCAGGAGATCGGCGCCGCGCTGGGGGTGTCCAAGCAGGCGGTGCACCGCAAGCACGGGCGACGCAGGAGGTTGCTGGGCTGATGTTCGAGCGCTTCACCAAGGACGCGCGCGCGGCCGTGGTCGCTGCGCAGGAGGAGGCGGCGGCGCTGCGCCACGGCTGGATCGGCACCGAGCACGTGCTCTTGGGCGTGCTCGTGACCGGCGGCGACGGCGCGCGACTGCTCACCGGCTTCGGCGTCGACGCCTCCGGTGTGCGCGACGACATCGTCCGGATCATCGGCCGCGGCGAGGACGACCTCGACTCTGCCGCGCTCGCCACGCTCGGGATCGACCTCGACGCCGTGCGTGAACGCGTCGAGCGCGCGTTCGGGCCCGGTGCCCTGAGCCGATCGCGCGGCTGCGGCGAGGCCCGCCTCCCGTTCACTCCGCGCTCGAAGAAGGCGCTCGAGCTCAGCCTGCGCGAGTCGCTGGCCCTGGGCGCCGGCGAGATCCGCGGAGAGCATCTCGTGCTCGGCCTGCTGCACGAGGCCGACGGCGTTGCGGCGCAGATCCTCACGGCGCGCGGTGTCACGCTCGACGCCGCGCGCAGCAAGGTGCAGGGCCGCGACGCGGCCTAGGGCTGGTACAGGAAGGCGACGAGCTTGTCGTTGCCGATGTCGCCGTCACCGTTGCCGCGGTGCGTGAGCACGACGCGCTCGGTGCCGCCGAAGTCGTCGGCCTCGGCATCGAAGCCTTCGACCTTCGCGGGTCGGTTGCCGGGCTTCGCGTCCGGTGACCACTGAGCGGCGAGCTCGAGCGCCTTCTCGCACGACAGCCCGTCGCCGGCGGCGCGGACGTCGCGGGCACCCGGGCCGCTCTCGGCCAGGTCGCCGCACCGGCGGTCGCTGTGCGGCGCCGGAATGGCCTGCCAGTCCGGCGACTCGTCGTGCCCCGGATAGTCGGTCAGCTGCCGCAGGTGCTCACCGTCTGACGTCATCACGTTGATGTCGAGGTGGGCGTCGTCGCTGCCGCTCGAGTAGGCGAGCATCGTGCCGTCCGGAGACCACGCGGGCCCTTCGTCCCAGCGCGCGTTGTCGGTCAGCTGGGTCGGGTTGGACCCGTCGGCGTCCATGACCCAGATCTCGCGGTCGTGCTCCGGATTGCCGCCGTTGAGGTCTGCGTCGCTCTCGAACGCGATCCTCGCGCCGTCCGGCGACCAGGCGGGCGCCGAGTCGAAGGACCCGACCACGTCGAACAGCGTGGTCAGGCCGCTGCCGTCGACGTTGATCGTCTGCACGGCGCGGTCCGTGTCTCCCGTCGGCGAGGTGGTGCTGGCGAACAGCACCTTGCTCATGTCGGGCGACAGGCTCGGATACCACTGGTGTGCCGGCGTCGGGTCGTACCGGAGGACTGGGTTCTCACCGAGCGGCCCCATCTGCCAGATGTTGGAGACGCGCGGCGCGCTCCAGCGGAAGAGGATCGCGCTCTTGTCCGGGAACCACGTGGGCTGGCTCGAGGCCTGTCCTATCGGCGTAAACGTCAGCCGCTGGTGGTCGGTCCCGGCGGCCGTCATCCGCGCGACGTCGAAGTTCACGGTGGGCGTCTCGGGCTTGCGGATCCGGTAGGCGATGTCACGCCCGTCCGGCGACCAGTCGCTCTGCGCGTCGTCGAGCGGATTGTCGGTGAGCTGTCGCAGGTCGGTCCCGTCGGGGTTCATCGAGAAGATGTCCCCGAGGAGGCCCCGCGGATCGGTCCGAAAGCTGGAGAACGCGATGCGGCCGTTGAACACGTCCGCTTGTGCTGCTGCGGGGGCGCCGGCCAAGCACAGGCCCGCCGTCGCGGCGGCGAGGGCTCGGTACCTCATGTCGACCTCCTTGAGAGGGTGGGGAGGCCGTCCATGCTCGGCGCGACCGACGCGAGCCACCAGCCACCTAAGGGGCGGAGTCGCCTACACCCCCATACGGGGTACTTACTACCGTGAAGGTGGTGTCACGACCCGTCATCGGCATCTGCACCGCGCTCGAGCGAGCGCGATGGAGCGTGTGGGACCAGCAGGCCTACCTGCTGCCCCGCTCGTACATCGACGGCGTGCAGCGTGCCGGCGGGCTCGTCCTCATGCTGCCACCCGACGAGTCGCTCGAGGGTGATCCCGACGACGTGCTCGACCTCGTCGACGGGCTGATCCTCGCCGGCGGCGCCGACATCGACCCCGAGACCTACGGCGCCACGCGCCACAGCGAGACGCGCCACACCGTCCCCGAACGCGATGCGTTCGAGCTGGCGCTCGCCAAGCGCGCACTCGAGCGCGACATCCCGATGCTCGGCGTCTGCCGCGGCATGCAGATGATGAACGTCGCGACCGGCGGGACGCTGCTGCAGCACCTCCCCGAGAGCCACGGCCATCACGAGCACCGCCGCACGCCCGGGACGTTCGACGGCGCCGATCACGACGTCCGGCTGAACGCCGACTCGCTCGCCGCGCGCGCCACGGGCGAACTCGTCCATGCCACCAAGTCGCACCACCACCAGGGCGTCGACGAGATCGGCGAGGGCTTCGAGGTGACCGGGTGGTCGGTCATCGACGGGCTGCCCGAGGCCTTCGAAGCGCCCGACAACCGCTTCGCACTCGGCGTGCAGTGGCACCCCGAGGCGGACGAGCGCAGCCGGCTCATCGAAGCGCTCGTCGAGGAAGCCGCGCTCGCCCGCGACGGTCAGACCTGATCGCCGCGCGCGATCACGCCGGTGCCACCGCGACCTGACGGGCGACCGGCGACGTCCTGAGCTCGCGTGCGATCGCCTTCGCCGCGCGCCGCGCCTCGCGGCCGATGAACCCGATCTGCGCCGGGTACGGGACGTAGCCGATGAACCGCAGGCCGGGCGCGGCCGGCGCCCCGGCGAGCGCGCGGGGCGTGCCCTGTTCGTCGAGGACGTCGAGGTGCCCGACGACCGGCTCGAGCGCGCGGCGGTACCCGGTCGCGGCGATGATCGCGTCGGGCTCGAGCCGCGTGCGGTCCGTCAGCGTCACGCCGCTCTCGTCCAGCGAGTAGACCCCCGGCACGATCTCGATCCGCCCGGCCTTGATGGCCTCGAGGGTTGCGTGGTCGATGATGGCCGGCGCGACCCCAAGCCGCTCCAGCCGGCTCGCGACGCCCTCCTCCGGCACGGGCAGCCCGTACTCGGAGAGGTCGCCGACCTCGCGGCGGCTCGCGGCCCGGATGATGCGATCGGCACGGTCGTTGCCCAAGCGCAGCACGACGCGCGCGATTCCCGCGCCGATCGGCGAGCGGATCATGATGTTCGGCGAGGTGCGGACGGCCATGCGGACGCGCCCGGCGCCGCCTTCGGCGAGGTCGTAGGCGATCTCCATGCCCGAGCACCCCGACCCGACGACGAGCACGTCGGCGCCCTTGAACGGCTCCGGGTTGCGGTACTCGGCGACGTGGAGCAGCGGCCCGCCGAAGCTGTCGCGACCCGGCCACTGCGGGATGAACGGGCGGTTCGCGAAGCCCGTCGCGACGATGACCTGCTCGGCGCCCATGTCGCCGTCCGAGGTGCGCACCAGCCAGCCGCGACCATCGGGGTCGATGCGCTCGACGCGCGTGCGCAGCCGAACATCGATGCGGTGGCGCTCGGCGTAGTTCTCGAGGTAGCCCACGAACTCCTCGCGCGACGGGAAGATGCCCGTGCCGCTGGCGTAGCGTGACCCGGGAAGCTTCGCGAACCAGCGGCTCGAGTTCAGCCGCAGGCGGTCGTACCGGCCGCGCCAGGCGGTGCCGATCGCGCCGCCCTGTTCGAGCACGGTGGCGGGGATCCCTCTGCGCCCGAGCTCCGCTGCGCATGCGAGGCCCCCCGGCCCGGCTCCGATGATCACCACTCGTCCATTGCTCATGGAGGCGACGGTACGTGGGGAACGCGCGCCTGACTTCGACAGAACCATGCAAATCCAGACGCGCGCACGGCATGGGTAATTCTGTGTAGTCGGTCACTCAGACCAGGTCGTGCTCGTACGCGTAGGCCGTCGCGGCCGCGCGCGTCGAGAGCCGCAGCTTGGCGAAGATGTTGCTGATGTGGCGGGCGACGGTCTTCTCGCTGAGGAACAGCTCCTCGGCGATCGTGCGGTTCGTCTTGCCCGCGGCCACCAGCCGCAGCACCTGAAGCTCGCGCCCCGTGAGGCCGCCCGCGGTGCGCTCGGCCGAGGACGGCGCCTGCACGCGGGCGAGGTCGGCGGCGGCGCCGAGCTCGTGGAAGATCGCGCGCGCGGCGTCGAGCTCCATCGCGGCGGTGTCCGTGTCGCCGAGCGCGCTGCAGGCCTGCGCGATGAGCACCCGCGCGCGGGCGCCCTCGTACGGCGTCTCGAGCGTCTGCCACGACACCCAGGCCTGGCGCAGCGCGGCGAGCGCCCCGGTCGCGTCGCCCTCGGCGAGCAGCACGGCTCCCTGGGCCTGTGTGGAAAGCGCGAGCAGCATCGGCGCGCCGAACGCCTCGGCGATCTGCGCGAGCTCGTCGGCGGCCGCCCGCGCCGCCGGCACGTCGCCGACCGCGAGCATGATCTCGACGTGGGCCGGGAGCAGGCGGGCGCGTTTCGTCGGGTTGGCTGCCTCGTCGACCGCGCGGCGGATCGCCGCCTGGGCGGCGTCGGTTTGCCCCTGGCTGAGCCGCAGCAGCGCGAGCCCGGGCTGTGGTTCGCGTCCCCAGCGGTTGGCCTGGCGGTAGGCCTCCTCGGCGGCGGCGTAGTCGCCCATCAGCCGGTGCAGCTCGGCGAGCTGGTAGAAGGCGCCGCCGATGTCCGATCGTTCGGCTCGGCGCAGGAAACGGTCGCGGGCGGCCTCGCCCGCCTCCACGGCGTCCCGCCATGCGCCGTGGAGCTGGAGGATCTCCGCGCGATGCACGAGGCACTCCCCGCTGTAGGGCACCAGGTCCGGCTGCGCACGGCACCACTGGGTAAGCGCCGTCGTCCACTCGCGCGCGCGGCCGAGATCGAAGATCTCCTGGCACACGGCGATCGTGCCGCAGTACATGAGCCCGGCGAAGGTGGGCGAGACCTCGTCGGCCACGACCGCGACCATCGTCTCGTCGAGCAGGACGAGGGCGTCGGCGGTCATGCCCCGCCGCAGGAGCGTCCGTCCCAGTATCAGCCGCGAGATCGTCACGAGATCGAGGTCGCCGAAGCGCTCGCCGATCTCCGCGGCCTCGGCCGCCATGGCGTGCGCTTCCGCCCACGCGCCCTTCAGCACGTGGATGCGTGACGGCGGGATGAGCAGGTAGCCGTACTCGACGCTGTCCTCGCCGCCCTCGTCGAGGATGCGCTGCCCGCGCGCCACCCAGCCGCCCGTGCGTGCAAAGTCGCCGCGGTTGAGCAGCAGGAAGGAGACCCAGAACGCGCAGCGCACCGCGCGCTGCCGATCCCCGCGCGCGAGGAGCTCCTGGTGCGCGCGCTCCCACAGCGCCTGGCTGTCGTCGTCGCGGCCGATCAGGTAGGCCGCCGTGGCGAGGCGCTCGAGGTCCTCGGGCGCGAGCGGTTGCTGCCGGTCCGCGGACGACAGCTCGGCGAAGGAGTCCGCCCATGCCCTGCGCCTGAAGGACTCCCGGCCGCGTTGCAGTGTGTCGGCCGTGGCGCTCGTGGGAGCAGGTTACGCGGCCACGCGCGTGCGGTGAAGGCCCGAACGTGCGCGCGAAACCAGCGCCTTGCTGCCGCCGACGGAAACGTGCAGGCGGCGCCCGATCGTCTCGTGCGACGCGCCGCCGAGCTCGTGCAGGACGAGCGCCGTGCGCTGGCGCTCGGGCAGGCGCTTGAGCTCGCCGACGAGGTCGCGGAGCTCTTCGGCCTGCGCGACCCGGTCGTGCGGGTCCGCCGACGCGTCGCTGAGCATCGGCGCGTGGACGTCGAGGTCCGTCGTGCGCGCGGGGCGCCGCAGGACGTCGAGCGCGCGGTTGCGAACGATCGTGTACAGCCATGGCTTGAGCGCCATGTCGCGGTCGTCGGCGCGCAGGGCGGTCAGCGCCCGGACGAAGGCGTCCTGGACGACCTCCTCGGCGTCGTGATGGGCGCCGCCGAGCATCTGCCTGGCGTAGCCGATGAGGCGCTGCTCGTAGCGGGAGTGGATGGCATCGAAGGCCCGATCGTCGCCGGCGCGGACGAGGTCGACGAGCTGCTCGTCGCTGGCAACGCCGTATGCGGTCGGGTGAAGGAGGAGCGTGGTCATGCACTCAGCTTCGGTCCCGCGAGGCCCTCGTCCCACCCACCTCAGGGTCACACCTGCGCCCCCCGAGGTGGGGCATCCATCACCCTGGGTAGCCTTGACAACCCGGATGCCCCAGTCGCCGCTGCAAGCCCATTCCGCCACGCCCGTCGAGCTGCGCGAGCGCATCGAGGCCGAGCGCCGCGGGCGCCCATTCCTCGTCTTCCGCGGCGGCGACGGCGCCCAGCGCCTCTTCGATCTCGGTGAGGCCGCGCGGGTCAGCGTGGGTCGTGGCACCGGGAACGAGCTCAGCCTGCCGTGGGATACGGAGGTGTCGCGCCTACACGCCGAGCTCGAGGCGATTGCGGGGGAGTGGACGGTCAGCGACGACGGCCTGTCGCGCAACGGCACCTACGTCAACAACAACCGCATCTCCGGCCGCACCCGCCTGCGCGACGGCGACGTCCTGCGCGTCGGGCAGACGTCGATCGCCTACCGGCGCCCGGAGAGCGAGGACTCGATGCCCACGCAGGTGGCCGGCACGCGCCTGACGCTCAACGACCTGCCGCCCACCCAGCGCCAGGTCCTCGTCGCGCTGGCCCGGCCCTATAAGCACGACGAGTTCGCGGTGCCGGCGACCAATCAGGAGATCGCCGACGAGGTGCATGTCAGCGTCGATGCGGTCAAGTCGCACCTGCGCACGCTGTTCCAGCGCTTCGGGATCGAGCACCTGCCCCAGAACCAGAAGCGCTCGCGTCTCGTCGCCGAGGCTCTGCAGTCCGGGCTCATCTCCACGCGCGACCTCTAGCTCACGGCGTGATCCGCTGCACCTGCCCGCGCGGCGGGCTCGTGATGAAGACGTTGTTGCCGGCGGTGTCGACGGCATAGGGGTTCATAGCGACCTCGATCGGGTCCGGGTCCGGGCGCAGGGTGTCCGGATCGATGCGCGTGAGCGTCGAGTCGGTCGAGTTGGCCACCCAGATCGCGCCGGCGCCGACGGCGATGCCCTTGGGGCCGCGGCCGACGCCGATCGAGCCGGTGTTCAGCGACCCTGCGTCGATGTGCGTGACGGTGCCGTCGCCGTTGTTCGTGACCCAGACCGCACCGCGCCCGAAGGCGATCCCAAACGGCTTGCTGCCCACGAAGATCGAGTCGGTGCGCGCGCTGGCGATGCCGACCCGCGTGACCGTGTCGGCGCGGCGTGCGATGACCCAGACCGCGCCGCCGCCTACCGCGAGGTTCTGCAGTCCGTCCGGCAGGCCGATCGTCTTGACCACCTGGCGCCGGCTCGGGTCGATCCGGAGCAGCAGCCCGGGGTTGCCGCGGACGCCGACCCACAGCGCGTTGCTGCTGGCGGCGACCGCCACCGGCCGGCCCTGGTTGGGCAGCGCGACCGCGGCGCCCTCCTTGCGGTGCGAATCCAGCCCGATCGCCAGCAGAGAGCGCGTGTCCTGGTCGATGACCCACAACTTGCCGAATCCGGCCGCCTCGCCGCTCGGGTTCCCGACCTGCGGGCTGTACGGCCGGCGCTGCATGGTCTCGGCGTTCACCACGGCCAGCCGCGGGTTGCCGCCGCGCACGATCCAGGCGCTGCCGTTGGCGAGGACGATGTTGTTCGGGCGCCCGCCGACGTTCGCCGTCTTGATCGTCGGCGTGGCCTCGGGCCCTGTCGTGGTCCCGCCGCCGCCCCCCGCATGCCCGGTCGTGCCGTCACCCGGGCCGCCGTTGCCGCCGCCGAGGGCGAACGCGGCCACCGCGGCGAGCGCCGCGATCGGCACGGCCGCCAGGGCCCACGGCCACAGCTTGCGGCCGCGGGATCGCTCGGGCGCCGTCACTGCCGTCGGCGTCTGGTCGGGTGAGACGACAGTCTCCTGCGAGTCCCCGGGCGCGGCCGCGCCCACCGCCACGAGCCGCTCCGGCCCGGGCGCGGGCGCGCCGCCGGCGGCCGCCAGCGCGGCGCGGCCGAGGTCGCCGGCCGACTGATAGCGGTCGTCGGGGTCCTTGGCGAGCGCGCGCGCGATGACCGGCTGGAAGCGCTCGGAGACCTCCGGCCCCTGTTCGGTGACCGACGGCGGGTCATCGTGCAGGTGCGCCCACAGGGTCGCCTCGTCGGTCGCGCGCTGGTAGGGCGGTACGCCGGTGAGCGTGTGGTAGAGGACGCAGCCGAGCGCGTAGACGTCGGACCGCGCGTCGACGCGCTCGCCGCGGATCTGCTCGGGCGCGACGTAGCCCAGGGTGCCGACCCAGCCGCCGGCCTGGGTCGGCCCGCTGTGCGAGGCCACGCGCTTGGTCAGCCCGAAGTCGGTGAGGTAGGCGTGATCGCCGGCGCCGAGCAGGACGTTGGCGGGCTTGACGTCGCGGTGGACGATGCCGCGGGCGTGCGCCGCGTCGAGCGCGCTGGCGACCTGGGCGATGATGTTCGCGGCGCGCCCGGGCTCGAGCCGCTCCTCGGCGCGCACGAGCGTGCGAAGGTCCGAGCCCTCGACGTAGCGCATCGCGATGTACAGGGCGCCGTCGTCCTCGCCCGTGTAATAGATCGGGATGACGTTCGGGTGGTCGATCGACGCCGCGGCGCGCGACTCGCGGACGAAACGGTCGCGAAAGCCCGGGTCCTCGGCGAGCTGCGGGGCGATGAGCTTGAGGGCGACCGGCCGGTCGAGATCGAGCTGGATGGCGCGGTAGACCACGCCCATGCCGCCGCGCCCCGCGATCCCGAGGATCCGGTGGCCGGCGAACTCGTCTCCTTCGTGCAGGGTCGGCACCGCGACTCTTTGTACAAGGTCATGGGGCGGCGACGAGCCGTGAAGTCCGATCGCATGGGTATCCTCGCCGACGTCGATGCGCGGTTCGGGCGCCATTCGCGCGGCCGCGTGGGGGGCGGTCGTGCTCGGTGCGGCCGCGCCGCTCGTGCGCCGGCGCCTCCGCCTCCCGCCGCCCGTGGTCTCCGTCGCTTCCATCGCGGCGCCATTTGCGCTGGCCGTGGCCGCGCCCCGCTCGAAGCCGCGCGACTTCGCGATCTGCTGTCTGCAGATGAACGCGTACATCGCGCACTACGAGATGCCTCACGACGACCCGGCCCGGCTACGCGCGCGCGTGCGGGTGCGCTATCCGGTCGTCGGCGACCGCATCCTGGGGTTCGGCGAGCTGCCGGGGTTGCGCCTGCAGCGCGCCTTCGCGCGGCGCGAGGGCGAGCCGCTTCGCCGGATCGAGCAACTGCTCGTGTGGTGCCACTGGCTGTGGTTCGGGGTACCGCATGGAGCAGTGGCGTATCTGCTGGTCCGCCGGCCCGAGCTGTTCCCGCGGGGCGCGGTCCAGATCTACGCGGTCTTCGACCTCGGCGCCATCGCCTACTGGGCGCTGCCGACCGCGCCGCCTTGGTACGCCGCGCAGGCCGGCGCGCTCGGCCCGCGCACGCCCGCGCTGCGGCGGATGATGCTCGAGCACGGAGAGGCCTTCTGGAAGGGCGCCTGGACGCCTCTCTACGATCTTCTTGCGGGCAATCCACTCGCCGCGATGCCCTCACTGCACTTCGCGACATCCGTCATGGCAGCGCACGTGCTCGGCGATGCCGGGCCGCTGCAGGGTGCGCTGGGGTGGTCATACGCCCTCACGCTCGGCTTTGCGCTCGTGTACCTGGGCGAGCACTACGTCGTCGATCTGCTGGCCGGGCTCGCGCTCGCCGAAGGCGTGCGCCGCTACGGAGACCGCGCCGCGCCGGCCCTGCGCGCGGTGTCGCGCACGCTGCAAGCTCTCGAGGCACGGGCGCACGCATGACGTCGGCTCCCGTCGACGCCCCCAACCCCCCGAACCCGGAAGACCCAGACGATGAGGAGATGCCGCGCGTGGTCATCACGCGCGAGCGGGCGCTCCTGTTCGCGGTCTTCGTGCTGTCGGCGCTCGCCTTCCTCTACATCGTCCTGCCGAAGCTCAAGGGCGGATCGGAGTCCATCAAGGGCCTGAGCGACGGCAAGCCCGGCTGGCTCGTCGTCGCGCTGCTCATGGAGGTCGCGTCGTTCGGCGGGTACGTGCTGCTCTTCCGCACGGTCTTCGTGCGCGGCAAGAGCCGGATCGGCATGCGGGCGAGCTACGAGATCACCATGGCAGGGCTCGCCGCCACGCGGCTCTTCGCGGCCGCCGGCGCCGGCGGGATCGCGCTGACGGCATGGGCGTTGCGGCGCTCGGGGATGCCTGCACGTGAGGTCGCGGTCCGCATGGTCGCCTTCGTCTCGTCGCTGTACGCGGTGTACATGGGCGCGCTCGTCGTCGTCGGCTTCGGGCTGTACCTGGGGATCTTCAACGGGCCGGGCCCGTTTGCGATCACCGTCGTGCCGGCGGTCTTCGCGATCATCCTGTTCACCATCTTTCTGGGCGTGACGCTGCTGCCCGACGACGTCGAGCGGCGCCTGGCGAGCTGGTCGGGCGGCTCGGGGCGCGTCTCGCGGCTCATGGCCAAGGCGGTGAAGATCCCGGCGTCGGGGGCGAGCGGCGTGCGCTTCGCGCTACGGATGCTGGGCAACCGCGAGTGGGGGCTCCTCGGCGCCGTCGCGTGGTGGGGCTTCGACATCGGCTGTCTGTGGGCGTGCTTCCACGCCTACGGCCCGAACCCGCCCCCGTTGGCCGTGATCATCATGGCCTACTTCGTGGGCATGCTGGCCAACACGCTCCCGCTGCCGGGCGGCATCGGCGGGGTCGACGGCGGCATGATCGGCGCGTTCGTCGCGTTCGACGTCCCGTTCAACTACGCCGCGACGGCCGTCGTGGCCTACCGCGCGTTCGCGTTCTGGCTCCCGACGGTCCCGGGAGCGATCGCCTACTTCCAACTGCGGCGCACGGTGGCGGGCTGGCGCGCCGAGCGCCGGGCGGGCGAACCGGCGACCGCCCAGGCGTAACGGTGGACCGCGGCGGGCTACTATACAAAGTGAAGTTAGACCGGAAAGCGAGCGTGATCTGAGTGGCGGACGTCGAAAACGTGATCATCGTGGGCAGCGGCCCGGCCGGATACACGGCCGCGCTGTACACGGCGCGTGCCAACCTGCGTCCGCTGGTCATCGAGGGCTTCTTCTGGGGCGGCCTGCTCCAGCAGACGACCGACGTCGAGAACTACCCCGGCTTCCCGGCCGGCGGGATCATGGGCCCCGAGCTCATGCAGAAGTTCCGCGACCAGGCGGAGGACTTCGGCGCGCGCTTCGTCACCGACCAGGCGACGAAGGTCGAGTTCGCCAACGAGCCCGGTGGCATCCACAAGGTCTGGGTCGGCGACGATGAGTACCGGGCCCGCACCGTCGTGCTGGCCATGGGCGCCGAGCACAAGAAGCTGGGCATCCCCGGCGAGGAGGAGCTCGGCGGCGCCGGCGTGTCGTACTGCGCGACCTGCGACGCGGCGTTCTTCAAGGAGCGCGAGACCGCGATCGTCGGCGGCGGCGACTCGGCGATGGAAGAGGCCATCTTCCTGGCGAAGTTCGCCTCGAAGGTCTACATCGTCCACCGTCGCGACGAGTTCCGCGCCTCGAAGATCATGCTCGAGCGCGCCCGCGCGCTCGACAACATCGAGTTCCTCACGCCGTACGTCGTCGAGGAGTTCCACGAGGGCGAGGGCGCATTCGCTCGCGTCGCCCGCCTGCGCAACGTCGAGACCGGCGAGGAGCGCGAGCTGCCCATCGGCGGCGCGTTCATCGCGATCGGCCACGAGCCGCAGTCGGAGATCGTCCAGGGCCAGGTGCCCACCGACGAGAACGGCTACGTCGTCACCGAGGGCAAGTCGACGCGCACCGGGGTCCCCGGCGTCTTCGCCGCGGGCGACCTCGTCGACCACACCTACCGCCAGGCGGTCACCGCCGCCGGCTCGGGCTGCCAGGCCGCGCTCGACGCCGAGTGGTACCTGCGCGACACGCCCGAGGTCCCGCCGATCGGCGAGATGCCGGCCGGCGATCTCGCCGAGGCGCAGTACGCGCCACGCGCTTAGCGAATTCGAACGTCGTCGGCGCGGTGCGCCGCCGCTGCCGCCGCGCGTAACGCGCCGCGACGCTTCGCGTTGCGGCGCTTCGCCGCCCTCACGCGCTTGGTCGTCTTTCGCTTGACGGCCTTGCGCTGCGCCTTCTTCTTCGTCGCGACGCTCGAGGCCGAGCGTTGCGACGCCGGCTGCGGTGAGGGCGCGCCCGTCGTCGCCTGCTGCCCGCCGCACTCCGCCGTCGGGTAGATGTAGTACGGCGACATGACGTCGTGCGGGTTGTCGACGTGGTCGTGGCCCGCGAGGTGCCCCAGCTCGTGCTCGACCACCGTGCACAGCTTCGGCCAGTCCCAGTCGACGTCGATGTTGTAGGTGATCGAGCACGACGTGAACGTCGCCGGGTTGTGCGTGTCGGTGCTCAGCCACTGCGAGCGGGCGTTGATCCCCTCGCCCATGTGACTCCAGGTCACGCTGACCTGGCCGCCGCACGGCTCCATGCCCCAGCGGCTGACCGCCATCGCGTGCGCCCTCGCCATGAGCTGGTCGGCCGCCGGCACGGGGATCGGCGGCGGCTGCGAGTCGGCACGCGCGATCGTCGGCGCGAGCGCGAGCACGAGGAGCGCGCAGAGCACGGGCTTTGGAACGGAACGGGCCATGACGGGTGTCCCCGTCGTCGGCCCCGCCCGCCGTCGCGCGGAACGGCTCGGACGGATGTTTGAACGTGCGCGACTAGGCGGCGGAGCCCAATCGGAAGAGCGCGAGCGCGCGCTCGGCGACCAGCTCGGGGCGCTCTTCGGGCAGGAAGTGGCCGCACCCCGCCACCACCTCGGTGGCGAGGTCGTCGCCGTGGCGCTCGGCGCCCTCGAGCAGGACCGGCGTCACCGCGCCGTCGCGGTCGCCGGTCATGACGCGCGCGGGCACGCGCAGGTGGCCGCCGCCCGTGCGGCCCGCCTCGTGCAGCACGAACGTGCGGTAGAGCTGGACGCTCGCGTGCGCCCGGATGGGCTCCGCGAGCACGCCGGAGTACACGTGAAGGTCGTCGTCGCTCCACAGCGTTGCGTCCGCAGTCCCGGCCCGGATCAGCCCGCGGATGAACGGCTCGGTGGCGATGAGGCGCTCGCCGAGCACCGGCGACGCCAGGATCGGCTGATAGGCGAAGCGCCAGGCCTCCAGGAGCTGGCGCGTGCTGGGCCGGCCCATCGGCGGCGGGCAGCTCAGCGCCAGGAACCCGGAGAAGCGCTCGGGCGCTGCGAGGCACGCGAGGAAGCCGGCGAAGGCGCCCCAGTCGTGGCCGACGAGCCGCACCCGCTGGA
Source organism: Solirubrobacteraceae bacterium (assembly GCA_035262945.1). Classification (GTDB taxonomy): domain Bacteria; phylum Actinomycetota; class Thermoleophilia; order Solirubrobacterales; family Solirubrobacteraceae; genus JAOPZW01. Next base: position 10,484 of record DATFRW010000134.1, on the reverse strand, counting down.
GCCCGAGCTCGTCGAGCAGGGCGACCAGGTCGTCGGCGAGCGTGCGCTTGTCGTAGCCGCCCGGCGGCACCGACGACCAGCCGAACCCGCGCAGGTCGGGCATCAGCAGGCGCGCGTGCGGCGCCAGCAGCGGAACCACCCGCCGCCACGACCACCAGTGCTGCGGCCAGCCGTGGACGAGGACGATGGGGTCGCCGGCCCCGGCCTCGGCGACGTGGAAGTCGACTCCCCGCGCGGAGACCGTGTGGTGGGTGACGCCTTCGACCGCGGGCAGGTCCATCGTCACGGCTCCAGGATGATCTTCAGCGCTTCGCGCCGGTCGTACAGCGCGTAGGCGTCGGGCGCGTCGGCGAGCTTCATGTGGTGGGTCACGAGCGGCGAGGGATCGAGCAGCCCGGCGCCCATGAGCGTGAGCACGCGGTCGAGGTGGGCGATGACGTTAGCCTGGCCGCTGCGCATCGTCAGCGACTTGATCCACGCCAGGCCCATGTGCACCTCGGCGCGCTCGGCGTAGACGCCCACGACGCTGACCGTGGCGGAGTTCGCTGCGAGCCGGATCGCGAGATCGAGCGCGCGCGGATCGCCGACCGCATCGATCGCCACGGCGACGCCGCGGCCATCGGTGGCGGCCTTCACGGCGGCGCGGGGGTCGTCCTCGGTGAGGTGCACCGGCGTGGCTCCGAAGCCGCGCGCCATGTCGAGGCGATCCTCTACCGCGTCGATCGCGAGGACCTGCGCCGCGCCGGCGACGCGCGCGGCCTGCACCGCGCACAGGCCGACGGGGCCGAGCCCGAGGACCGCGACGCTGTCGCCGGGCCGCACCGGCAACGCGGCGTGGAAGCCGGTGCCCATCACGTCGCCGGCGAAGAGCGCGACCTCGTTGGACATCCCCTCCGGCACGCGGCGCAGCGTGAGGTTGGCGTACGGGATGAGCGCGAGCTCGGCCTGCGTGCCCTGCAGACCGCCCAGCGCGGCGCCGTGCCCGAAGGTCCGCGACCGGTCGCACTTGTGGAACTGGGCGGCACGGCACGGCGGGCAGGCGCCGCAGGCGGCCTGAAAGCAGCCGAGGACACGGTCGCCGACCGCCACCTCGCGCACCGCGTCGCCGGCCGCGACCACCGTGCCGACGTACTCGTGTCCGATCGTGAAGCCCGGCTCGATGGCGACGCGCCCGTGGAAGATGTGCAGGTCGCTGCCGCAGACGCCGGTGGCGTCGATGCGGACGATCGCGTCGTCCGGCGCGCCGAGCTCCGGGTCGGGCCGCTCGTCGACGCGCACCTCGCCCGGCGCCTGGAACGTGACCGCGTGCATATGGGCCTGCACGCTAACCGCCCGAGGGTCGCGCGCGTACGCTGCTCGCCGTGACAGCGGAAGCGTGCCGAACGTCACGCAAGAGAGCGCGTAAGGAATGGGCGCTCCCAGCCGTCAATTAAGCAGGATGCTTCCGCACCAGTTCATGTATCCGAAGGTGACGCCGGCGCCGCGGCCGACCACGCCGCCGCCGGCCCCTCCGCGCCGGCCTTAGGCCGCGGTGTCGATGCCCTTCGCGCGCAGCTCTTCGAGCGCCGCGGGGTGCTTCTCGAGGCCGTCGAGCCCCATCGCCTGCAGCACGCCCGGGGCCTTCGTGAACTGGATGTCGCGGTAGTCGACGACCTGGATGAGATTGCCCCACGGGTCGCGGAAGTCGAGGAAGCGCCCGCGGACCGGTTCGACGCCCGCGTCCGCGAGCGCGGCGCGCACCGCGTCCTTGTCGTCGACGACCAGGCCGAAGTGGCGCGACCCGTCCGGCGGGTCCTTGCGTCCCTCCGACAACGCGATGAACTGGTCGCCCATGTCGATGAACGCCATGCCCCGCATCCGGCCGCGCAACCGGACCTCGAAGATGCTCCCGTAGAAGGCGAGGGCCTCCTCGATGTCGCCAACCTCGAGGGCGATGTGGTTGATGCCGACGAGCCGCGCGCGTGCCATGTCCTGAGGGTGGCAGAGTTCGCTCATGAGCTCTCTCTCGAAGGCCGTCCTCGTCACCGGCTGCTCGTCCGGGATCGGCCGCGCGACCGCGATCCACCTGGCCGCCACCGGCCACACGGTCTACGCGAGCGCGCGCACGCTCGAGTCGATCGCGGACCTCGAGCAGCACGGCTGCCGGCTGCTCGCGCTCGACGTCACCGACGATGCCTCGCGCACGGAGGCGGTCCGCGCGGTCGAGGCCGAGCACGGCGCGGTCGGCGCCCTGGTCAACAACGCCGGCTACAGCCAGTCGGGCGCGATCGAGACCGTGCCGCTGGACGAGGTGCGCCGGCAGTTCGAGACCAACGTCTTCGGCCTCGTCGGCATGTGCCAGCTCGTGCTGCCGGCGATGCGCGCGCAGCACTACGGGCGCATCGTCAACGTCTCGTCGATGGGGGCGAACTTCACGTTCCCGGGCGGCGGCTTCTACCACGCCACGAAGTACGCGGTCGAAGCGATCAGCGACGCGCTGCGCTTCGAGGTCAAGAACTTCGGGATCGACGTCGTGATCATCCAGCCGGGCCTGATCACGACGAGGTTCGGCGAGACCGCCGCGAACGCCGTCGGCGAGACCGACGAAGAGGGACCCTACGCCGACTTCAACGCCAAGGTCGCCCAGGCGACCCACGACATCTACGTCAAGGGCCCGGCGCGCCATCTCGGTGCGGGCCCGGAGGCGGTCGCCAAGGTCATCGAGCGCGCCATCACCGCCAAGTCGCCGAAGATCCGCTACCGCGTCACCCCGAGCGCGCACCTGCTCATCGGCCAGCGCGCGCTGCTCACGGACGGCATGTGGGATCGCCTCATGGGAACGCAGTTCCCGCGCCCCGGCGGGGAGTGATGGGCGTCTACGACGACCGCCCCTGGCTCGCACGCTACGCCCCCGGCCAGCCCGCCGAGCTCGCGCTCGAGCACGACAGCGCGCTAGCGATGTTCCGCAACACGGCCGCCCGCCTGCCGGACGCGCCGGCGATGCACGGCGTCGAGCGCAGCCTTAGCTACCGCGAGGTCGACGAGCTGTCCGGCGCGCTGGCCGCCGCGCTCGCCGCGCGGGGCGTCGCGCGCGGCGACCGGGTCGCGCTCTACCTGCAGAACGTGCCGGAGTACGTCGTCGCCATGGTCGCCGCGTGGAAGGCCGGCGCGATCGCGGTGCCGGTGAACCCGATGCTCAAGGAGCGCGAGCTGCGGACGCTCCTCGACGACTCCCGGGCGGTGGCGCTCGTCGCGCTCGAGTCACTGTGGCGCGACGTCGCCCGCGACGCCGTGGCGGACACGGCCGTGAGCGTGGTCGTGACGGCGCCGGGGCAACTGCGCGAGCTCGCCGCGGCCCACGCGGGCGAGGAGCCGCCGGATCCGGGGCTCGGTCCCGACGATGTCGCGTTCCTGACCTACACGTCCGGCACCACCGGCCCGCCTAAGGGCGCGATGAACCTTCACCGCAACGTCGTGTTCACCGCGCAGGTCTATCGCGACTGGGTCGGCCTCGACGAGCGCGACGTCGTCCTCGCCGTCGCACCGCTGTTCCACATCACCGGGCTCATCGGCCATCTCGCCGTAGGGATCCTCACCGGCATGCCGATCGTGCTGTTCGGCCGGTTCGACGCGGAGGTGGCGCTGGCGCTCGTCGAGCGTTACGGCGCGACATTCACGGTCGGCGCGATCACCGCGTTCATCGCGCTCATGAACGCGACCGGTGAGCACGACACGTCAACGCTGTGCAAGCTCGTCAGCGGCGGGGCGCCGATCCCGCCGTCGACCGTCGAGGCGTTCGAAGCGCGCTTTGGCGCGTACATCCACAACATCTACGGCCTCACCGAGACGACCTCGCCGTCGCACTGCGTCCCGATCGGCACCCGCGCGCCGGTCGATCCGGCGTCGGGGGCGCTGTCGGTCGGCGTGCCGGTCTATGGGACCGTCGTCCGGGTGGTCGACGACCAGGGCAGCGAGGTCGCGCCCGGCGCGGTGGGCGAATTCGTCACCGAGGGCCCGCAGGTCGTGCCCGGGTACTGGAACAAGCCCGAGGAGACCGAGCACGCGATCCCGGGCGGGCGCCTGCACACCGGTGACGTCGGCTTCATGGACGAGGAGGGCTGGTTCTACCTCGTCGACCGCAAGAAGGACCAGATCAACGCGGCGGGGTACAAGGTCTGGCCGCGCGAGGTCGAGGACGTCCTCTACAGCCACCCGGCCGTGCGCGAGGCGGCGGTCGTCGGCGTGCCCGACGCCTACCGCGGCGAGACCGTGAAGGCGTTCGTCAGCCTCAGGCCCGGCACGACGGCCGACGCCGACGAGCTCGTCGCCTTCTGCCGCGAGCGCATGGCGGCCTACAAGTACCCGCGCCAGGTCGAGTTCGTCGACGAGCTGCCGAAGACCGCCAGCGGCAAGATACTGCGCCGGGAGCTGCGCGACCGCGCCGGGACGCCTGGCTAGCCCGGGAGGACGATGCCCTCGAGCTCGAGGAGGGCGATCTTGCGGTCAAGCCCGCCGGTGTAGCCCGTCAGGCGGCCGTTCGTGCCGATGACGCGGTGGCAGGGCACGACGATCGGGATCGGGTTGGCGCCGAGCGCTCGTCCGGCGGCGCGCGACGCCTTCGGGTTGCCGGCCTCCGCTGCCACCGCGCCGTAGGTGCTCACCTGGCCGAACGGGATCGCGGCGGTCGCCTTGAGCACCCGCCGCGTGAAGTCGCCGGTGAGCGCCCAGTCGATGGGCAGGTCGAACGCGCGCCGCCGGCCCTCGAAGTACTCGTCGAGCTCGCGACGCACGCCGTCGAGCTTCGCCGGCGCCTCGAGCATCCGCGGCGAGAGCTTGGCCGCGACCCAGTCGAGGACGGCGTCGGTGCCGCCCCCGCGGCGGTCCTCGTAGGAGAGGGTGACCAGGCCGCGCGGCGTGGCGGCGGCGACGAGCGTGCCGATCGGCGAGTCGACGAGCGCGTAATGCACGTCGGCGGGCGCGGTGGCGGCGAAGCGGGCGGCGGCGGCCGCCGCGTCGGCGGGATCGAAGGTGGGCGGGGCCAGGCGGTCCTCGTTCATGAGGTCATCTCCTCTCGCAACGTGCGTAGCCCCTCGAACGCGTTGCGGCGCGCCGCCTCCTCCGAGGTCCCCATCGCCGCGCCGACCTCGGCATGCGTGAGGTCGCCGGCGAAGCGCAGCAGCACGGCGGCGCGCTGTTTGGGCGGCAACGCGTGGACGCGCGCCCACACGCCGTCGTCGCGCGGCTCGGGGCCCTCCGGCGCCGGGACCTCGGGGAGGTCGCCGACCGGCACGGCGTGGCGGGTCCGGGCGCGGAAGTGGTCGAGCGCCTTGCGGTGCGCGATCGTCAGCACCCATGCCCGCGGGTTGTCGGGGCGCATGCGCGGATAGGCGCGCAGCGCGGCCAGGAACGTCTCCTGGAAGGCGTCGTCGGCCGCATCGCGGCCCACGCACGTCACGAGGAAGCGCCACACGTGGTCACGGTGGGCGTCAAGGAAGCGCTGGAACGGCTCCTGGGGCACCAACATTCAACGCCCGTGCAGCCGATTTCGTGAGGTCCTCATGTGAGGCTCCGGCGCAGGAAGGGCGACGCCCGGTAGCGCTCCTCGCCGAGTTCGAGGCGCAGGCCGTCGAGGATGGCCAGCACGTGGGGCGCGCCCATCGCCTCGCACCACGCGAACGGGCCGCGCGGGTGGTTGAGCCCCAGCACCATCCCGTCGTCGACGTCCTCGCGCGACCCGACGCCCTCGCTGACCGCGAAGCACGCCTCGTTGACGAGCTGCGCGACGATGCGCCCCAGCACGAGGCCCGGCGCGTCGGCCACCCACGCCGTGCGCTTGCCGAGTGCGGCGATGAGCTCCTCGGCGCGCCGCGCGGCGAGGTCGGCGGTGCCCGGGCCGCGCGTGAGCTCGACGACGCCGACGCTGTCCAGCGGGGGGAGGGCGTGGAAGCCGACCGCCGCGCCGCCCGCGTCGAGCGCGTGGAGCGAGCCGTCGGCGCACAGCAGCGCGACCGGCCCACCCTGCAGCGGCGGGAGGTCCGGGTCCGCTCCGCAGTCGACGAGCAGCCACGGCACCTCGCCGTCGGCCTCGTCCTGGTCGCGCGTGTCGAAACCGGCGCGGGCAGCGAGCGCCCGTAGTCCGTCCGCGACCTCGAGCTCGCCGGCCACCACCACGAGGCGCCCGTCGCCGCCGCCCGGCTCGCGCACGGGCGGCTCCTCGGCCGACGCGCGTGGGTACGAGTACCAGCCGCGTCCGCTCTTTCGCCCCAACCGCCCGGCGGCGACCATCCGGGCGGCCAGCGGCGAGGGCCGCCAGCGCGGCTCCCCGAAGCTCAGCTCGTGGAAGGACCGGGAGACCTCGAAGCCGGTGTCGATCCCGACGAGGTCCTGCAGCTCGAACGGCCCCATGCGAAACCCGGCCGCCCGCACGATCGCGTCGATCTCCTCGACGGACGCGACGCGCTCCTGCAGCAGCTTGAGCGCCTCGAGGCCGAACGGGCGGTTGCAGCGGTTCACGAGGAAGCCCGGTCCGTCCGTGGCGTCGATGACCCGTTTGCCCATCGCCCGCCCGGTCGCGCGGGCGAGCGCGAGGGCGTCTGGCGCGGAGTCGATGCCCGCGATGACCTCGAGCAGGCGCATGACCGGCGGCGGGTTGAAGAAGTGCATGCCGACGACGCGCCCGGGATCGGCCGCGGCGCTTGCGAGCGCCGTGATCGGGATCGACGACGTGTTCGACGCGAGCACCGCCGTCGGTGCGATCTCGCTGAGCGCACCGAAGAGCTCGCGCTTGAGCTCGAGGCGCTCCGGCGCCGCTTCGATGATGAGGCGCGCGGTCGCCATCACGCTGACATCCGCGACGCCCTCGATCGGCCCCGGCTCGCGCTCGAGGCGGCCCTTCGCGCGCCAGCGCTCGAGCCCGTCGGCGGCGTAGGCGAGCCCGCGGTCCAGCGCCTCGGGCACCGGGTCGTGCAGGAGCGTGCGCGCGCCGGTGGCCGCGGCGAGCTGCGCGATGCCGGCGCCCATCGTCCCGGCGCCGACGACGCCGATGACGTCGGGCGTGTCGCTCACGCCCCGTGACGCTACTCGTCGCGGTCGATGTGGACGTCGCCGCTGACCGTGCTGGCGTCGATCCGGCGCGGCGCCCGGGGATCCGTGCGGACGCCGACGTTCTCGTCGCCGGACTGCGCGTGTGCCTCGACCGCGTAGACGCGATCCGGGACGCTGACGTGAACGTCGCCGGAGCGGGTCCGTGCGTGCACGCGGGTGGCGTCGCGCGCAGTGACGTGGATGTCCCCGCTGCGCGTCTCGGCGTCGATCTCGGGCGAGAGCGCGTCGACGTCGACGTCGCCGGAGCGGGTCTGCAGCTGCGCCGCTCCGCGGAGATCGTTCGCGCGGACGTCTCCCGAGCGCGCGACGAGGCGGACGTCGGTGTCGCGGGGGACCTCCAGCCGATAGCTGACGTTGCACGCGCCCCAGGCGTCGAGCCGCGCGCACTCTCCGTCGAGGTGCAGCCGCCCGCCGGAGGCGCTTACGGCGACGCGCGGACGCCCGAACACCGAGCGCCGCTCCTTGGTGGTGAGGCGCACGTCGCCCCGGTCGCTGCCGACTACCACGACGTCACCGCTGTTGCCGTCAACCACGATGCTCGACGCGGCGGGCAGCGTTCGAGTGCGTGTCTCCGTGTGTCGGGTGACCAACGACAGCGCAAAGGTGGCGGCCGCCGCGAAGATGAGCGCCGCGACCACGATGAGCGCGGCGAGGACGGGGCGCGAGATGCCGGGGACGTCCATCGCCAAGACGGTAGGCGCCGCGCAGCGCGCACACCATGCCGCCACCCGGCGTCCCCGACGTGGGGGCACCCCTACGGCACGAGCGCGTTGATGCCGGTCGCCGCCCGCCCGATGATGAGCTTCTGAATCTGCGAGGTGCCCTCGTACAGCGTGGTCACGCGGGCGTCGCGGTAGAAGCGCTCGACCGGATGGTCGTCGACGTATCCGGCGCCGCCGTGGATCTGGATCGCCTTGTCGGCGCACCAGCACGCCGCCTCGGTGGCGAAGTACTTGGCGATCGACGTCTCGGTGGTCGACGGCTTGCCGGCGTCCTTCAGCGCGCCCGCGCGGTAGACGAGCATGCGCGCGGCGTCGGTGCGCACGACCATGTCGGCGATCATCTCCTGCACGAGCTGGAAGGACGCGATCGGCCGCTGGAAGGCCTGGCGCTCGGTCGCGTACTTCACCGACTCCTCGATCGAGCCCTGGCAGATCCCGACGCAGCCGGCCGCGACCGAGTAGCGCCCGGAGTCGAGCGCGCTCATCGCCACCTTGAACCCGTCGCCGACCTCGCCGAGCATCGAGTCGGGTGCGGCGACGATGTCGTCGAGCGCGATGCTCGCGGTGTCCGACGCCCAGAGCCCCATCTTGCCCGTGATCTCGGAGGGCTGATAGCCGGGCTGGTCGGTCTCGACGAGGAAGCACGCGAGGCCCTTGTGCCGGAGCTCGGGAGCGGTCTGGGCGAAGATCAGCGCGAGCTTGGCGTTCATACCCAGCGAGATCCACATCTTCGCGCCGTTGATCTTCCACGAGCCGTCGTCCTGGCGGACGGCGCGCGTCTTCTGGTTGGCGGCGTCCGAGCCGGTGTCGGGCTCGGACAGCCCGAAGCACGCCAGCCACTCGCCCGAGCACAGCTTGGGCAGGTAGCGCTGCTTCTGCTCCTCGGTGCCCCAGCGCAGGATCGTCGAGCAGACCAGCGACGTCTGCACCGAGATGACCGTGCGCATGGCCGAGCAGCCGCGCCCGATCTCCTCGCACACGATCGCGTAGGTGAGGTAGTCCAGGCCCGCGCCGCCGTATTCGCGCGGCACGATCGCCCCGAGGTACCCCTGGTCGGCGATCTTCGCCACGAGCTCGGTGTCGAAGTGGTGGTTGCGCGAGTTCTCCCCGGCACGGGGCACGACTTCCTTGTCGGTGAACTCGCGGGCGGTCTGCTTGATGAGCGCCTGCTCGTCGGTGAGGTCGAAATCCACGCGCCGAGCGTAGTGCACGGACGCGGACACCCACTTGCACGGCGAGTCCCGCATGCAGGAGAGTCCGCACATGAGCGTGAGCACCGACGACTTGCGCGGGGTCCAGCTTCTGAGCACGCTGGACGACCGCGACCTCCAGCAGATCGCTGCGAACATGAACGAACGCCGCCTCACGGCGGGCGACACCGTCGTCGGCGAAGGTACCGGCGGGGTCGCGTTCTTCTTCATCCTCGAGGGGGAGACCAGCGTCCTCGTCGGCGGCGAGGAGGTCGCGACGCTGAAGCAGGGCGAGTACGTCGGCGAGCTCGCGCTCCTCGACCCGGACGGTCCGCGCACCGCGACGGTCGCGGCGAAGACCGACGTGCGCCTGGCGGCGATGTCGTCGTGGCAGTTCCGGCCCTTCGTGATGGAGCACCCGGAGGTGGCATGGACGCTGCTGGCGCGGCTCGCACGCCGCCTGCGCGACGCGCAGCGCCCCGTCCCCGCATAGCCCGCCCCGCGTAGACTCGCGGGCGCGGTGGATCCCTTCGCGCTGATCATGCTCGGAGGCGTGGCCGTGCTCGTCGTCGTCCTGCTCCTGCTCGGCCGCTTCTATCCCGGCTCGGGCGCCGAGCAGCTCGACTGGCGCCCGACGCGCTCGCCGGAGCTCGAGATCCAGAACGAGATCGACGACCTCGACCAGATGCGCGAGGCCGTCAACCGCCGGCGCCGCGCCCGCGGCCAGGCCGAGCTCACCGACGAGGAGCTGGAGGAGCGGCTGGCGGAGGACGCCCGCGTGCGGCGCCGCCTGCGCGGTGAAGGCACGTGAGGGCGCTCATGGTCGGCGGCGGGTGCCGCGGCCTGGCGCTGGCCCGCTCGCTCGTCGCCGACGGTCACGCCGTGCGGGCGGTCACGCGCGACGAGGGGCGGCGGGGGGAGATCGAGGCCGCCGGGTGCGAGTGCTGGATCGGCGATCCCGACCGCATCGGGACGCTGCGCTACGCCCTCGACAACGTCACGGTCCTGCTCTGGCTGCTGGGGACCGCGACCGGGCCCAACGTCGCCGAGCTGCACGGATCGCGGCTGCGCATGATGCTCGACAAGGTCACCGACACGACCGTGCGCGGCGTGCTCTACGAGGCGGCCGGGAGCGTGGGCGCCGACGCGTTTGCCTCCGGGGTCGCGGAGGTCGAGCGGGCACGCGAGCTCAACGAGATCCCGGGCGCCCTGCTGGAGGCCGACCCGCGCGATGCACAGGCATGGCTCACGGCTGCCCAGGGGGGCATAAATCGCCTCCTGACCGCGGATCGGCGCTCGGTTAGACTTGACGCACAGAAAAACCCCTAAAGGCGACAAGATTTCTCTCGTGAGGAGGAGGTCGGCTGTGGCTGACTACGCAAACGATGTGCTGGTCGATACCGATTGGGTGCAGGAGCATCTGGACGATCCGTCGGTGAGGATCGTGGAGGTCGACGAGAACCCGGCGCTCTACGCCGAGGCGCATATT
>DATFRW010000133.1:0-12390 GCA_035262945.1 Solirubrobacteraceae bacterium | reverse complement strand
TTCTTCGGGCCAGGCTTGCGCATGATTCGCACAAGCTTGGTGTCGCTCGTTGCGCGCCAAGTGAGGGTCGCGACGGTGTCTCCGCCGACGCTGCGTACGCGCGTCAGCTTCGGCGGATTGGCGTCGTAGGCGACCGGCACTGACCCGATCGCCGTGTTACCTGCCTTGTCGCGGCACGCCCCCGTTACGCCGGCGGCCGCTCCATCGGGCCCCGAATAAGTAACCGTGTCACAGCTGTCGACGCCCGATGTCGCATCGGTCGCGCCGAACACCATGGCGATCGGCCGGACGAACCATCCATTGGAATCCGGCGATCGATCGGGAGTCGCGCCAGTGATCTGCGGGGGAGTGGCATCGAACTTCAGGCCCAACGCGGGACTCCCGACATTTCCTGCTACATCGCGACACGTGCCCGTGGCCGTCGCCGTCGCGGAATCGGGGCCGCCGTAGATCGTCGAGTTGCAGCCTGCAAGACCAGAGGTCGCATCCGACCCGTTGAAGCTGACATTGACAGGGTGGTTGAACCACCCGTTGGCATCAGGCTGCCGACTAGTCGACGCGGTGGCGGTCGGCGGCGTTTGGTCGATCTTAATCGACGTCGTGTTCTTTGTCGTCGCGCCCGTTCCGTCGATTGCTGTGCAGGTGGCCACCACTCCTGGCGTATCAGCGACAAGGTGGACCGGCTGGCACGTCTGAGTGAGGGGAGGAACGACGTTCGTGACGTTCCAGTTGATCCAGACGTCGCTGACGTACCAGCCGCCGTTGCCCAATGTGCCGAAGGCCGACCAGGACACGTCGGCGGCCGTGGCCGCAGGCGTGAGCAGACCAAACACAAGCGCGGCAAGGACCGGTAGGCGCATGATCAACCCCCCAGACGCCCCCGCTCGAACCGCGCGGCCATCACCAGCAGGCCACAGCCGGCGAGCGCGAGCAGGAGCAGCGACAGGCCGGCGACGCCGATGTCGCGCGCTGCGACCGGCGAGCTATCGGTGGGCGGGCGCGAGAGCGCGCGGAGGTCGAGGGCGTGCATGACCGGTTTGGCGACCGATGTCTTCTCCTTCGCAACCTTCGACGCGGCCTGGTGGCGCTTGGCATGGTGCTTGGCCTTCGCCTTCGCGGCGCGCTTGTGCGTGACGGCGCTCGATGACGTGTGAGTGACCGGCCGCGCTGGTGTGGCGGCGCGCGTGGTCGTCACCGGCGCGCTCGGGCGCACGGTCGAAGACGGCGCCGGGGTCGACTGCCGCGGAGCCGGCGCGGGTGCCGTGTAGTGCTTCTGTGGCGCGGGCCGTGTCGAAGACGGCGCCGGGTCCGGCGCCGGCGACACGGGGTCGGGCGCTGGGTTACTCGCAGCCGGAGCGTTGTCGGCTGCGGGCGCGGCTGTGCTCGTGTCACCGGGGTCTTGCGCCTGCGCGATCGCAGGCGAGAAGAGCAGGCAGAGCAGCAGCGTGGCCGCCGCCCGTCTTGCCCCAAGTCCGATTTCGCGAAAACGTCCGCGCCAGGATCGGTCGCCCCCCGGCGCCGCGAGCCCAGTCCCCAAGGGACTCGCGTCCATACCTCACCTTCCTTCCTGTCTTGACGCGACGGTACGCAGGTCGCCAGACGGTGTCAACGGGTGCAGTCCGGGCGTCGGTGAGCGGACCATTTTCCGGCGTGGGCGGCCCGATCTGTAGGCTCGTCCCCCGTCGTCGTCCTTGAGGAGGCCCGCGCGTGAAGCGCCGCCGGCGACTCGCAGTGCTCGTTGCAGTGCCAGTGCTCGTTGGTGCATGGTCAGCGGCCCCCGCCCATGCCCAGGGCATCGAGGGCGAGCAGCTGCACGTCAAGCGCGCGACCGGACACGCGACCCGGGATGCGTCGGCCAGTGGACGTCGAGCGCTGCTGCTTGTGGGCCGCGGCGACGCATGGGCGACGACGACGGTGGCCGCACCGTCGCGGCTGACGATCATCGCCCGAGCACGCACCTGCGCCGGCGCGCCGCGACTCACCGCGACCGTCGACGGCACCGCGGTCCTGTCGCGCACCGTCCGCAGCCGGCGCTGGACGCGCATCACCGCACCGCGGACGATCGCGGCGGGCGCACACCGCATCGCCGTCCGGCTGGCGAACCCGAAGCGCGCCTCCAACTGCCGCCGCGAGCTGCGCGTCGACCGCCTCGACCTCACCGGCCCGCGCTGGGTCCCCGCCCCGAACACCACCTGGCAGTGGCAGCTGACCACGCCGGTCGATCAGTCCGTCGACGCCCAGATGTACGACATCGACCTCTTCGACAACGCCGCGAGCGTCGTCGCCTCCCTGCATGCCGCCGGCCGCCACGTCGTCTGCTACCTCGACGTCGGGACCTACGAACCGGGACGGCCGGACAGCAGCGCCTTCCCGCAGTCGGTCATCGGCAAGGAGCTCCCCGACTGGCCGGGCGAGCACTGGCTCGACATCCGCCGGCTCGACGTCCTCGGTCCGATCATGGAGCGCCGGCTCGACCTGTGCCGGCAGAAGGGCTTCGACGCCGTCGAGCCCGACAACGTCGACGCCTACGCCAACGACAGCGGCTTCCGCCTCTCCGCCGCGGACCAGCTGCGCTACAACCGCTTCATCGCCCGGGCCGCGCACGACCGCGGCTTGTCGGTCGGCCTCAAGAACGACCTCGACCAAGTGGCCGCGCTCCAACCCGCCTTCGACTGGGCCCTGAACGAGCAGTGCTTCCAGTACAACGAGTGCGATCGCCTGCAGCCGTTCGTCAAGGCGGGCAAGGCGGTCTTCGTCACCGAGTACGAGCTCGACACCTCTGCGTTCTGCGCGCAGGCCCAGGCAGCCGGGTTCATGGCGATGCGCAAGCACTTCGAGCTCGACGCCTGGCGCGAGACCTGCTTCTGAGCGCGTCAGTACGAGCAATACAGGTGCCCCCCACCGGCGGCAGGCGCGGCGACCGGCCCGGCGTTGACGTACTGCCACTGGTACTCGGGCTTGCCGCCGACCCAATAGACGATCTCGTAGACGCCCACCGCGGAGACCGACTGGCCGCTCGGGATCGTCACCGGCCCCCACGTCCACGGGATCGGGTTCGGCGCGCCGCTCGGGTGGAACTGCGCGATCCCCGAGACCGACGCCGACCAGTTGTTCCAACGGTTGACGCGCTCACCACCGACGCCGAGCCAGTGCCAGCCGCTCGCGGGCGTGTACCACGCGATCCAGCCACGGGTCGAGACCGGTGTCGGTGACTTGGTCGTGAAGTCCGGCTCGACGAGATAGGCCTGCGGCGCGCCCGCGTCATTGGTGCACTGCAGGTGGCCGTCGGTCCAGAAGCCCTTCGCCGCAGGCGGATTGCCGCCGGCCCGGAGCGAGAACGACAGCCGCCACGTCTTCCCCGACTGCCGCACGACCGCGGTCGCGGCGACGGTCTGTCGACGAGCCAGGCGCTTGGCGACCTTCGACGACACGCGCAGCTTCACCTTCGCGCGGTTGGCCGTGCAGCGATAGCCGGACTTCGCGAGCGTGACCTTCGAAAGGAGGCGCGAGCGGATGCTCACCGAGCCCTTGCCCTGGCAGGCGAACGGCAGGGAGAACGTGCGCGTGGCGCGCGACAGCCCGACGTTGCCGTCGCTCAGCAGCCCGGGGCCGAGCGACCCGGCGGGAAGCGTCGCGGCGGTGCCGGGCGGGACGACCGACATCGCGGTGCCGGGCGCCGCCGGAAGGGTCCCGCCGTTGCCGGGCGGCGGGCCCGGCGGCCCCACCGGCGCCTGCGCGCCACTGACGGCAGGAAAGACGGCAAGCAACGCCAGCGAGGCGAGCGCGACCCCGCGCGGCGCCCACCGCGCACGCTGTTCCTTCACGACCACGGCTGAGCTCCTTTCACGGTTCATTCGTCTGCGCTCCGAGGGTCAGCCGCGTGCGGATGGTCCGCCGCAGCGTCTCGACGCGATCGACCTGTCGTGCGTACTCCTCGTCGTAGAGATCCCGGTGGCGCTCGCTCACCGCGTCGAGCCGTGCCGCGACGAGCGGCTCGGGCTGCGGGTCGGCGCCGAGCGGCTCGGCGATCGGCGCGGGCGGCGGCGCCGGCGCCTCCGCCGGCGCCTCGGGCGGCGCCGGCTCGAAGATGCGCGGCTCCGGCCGATGCCGTGCCGGCGACGTGCGCCGCCCGCCGGCGACCAGCCGGACGATGACGACCGGGACGATCCCGACGACGATCCCGAGCAGCACGACGGCGAGGACCATGAGGATCGTCGCGCCGGGCGAGTGCGCCGACGCCGCGGCGGTCACGAGCATGCCTGCAGCGCCTCCTCTTCCTCGTCGAGGTACGCCGGCAGGTCGCGCCACGGGTCGGGCATCGAGCCCGAGGTCGCGTAGACGTAGCCGGCCTCGCCGGGGTTGTGGATGGCGTCGAGCGCCTGCTCGCGCGAGGCGCCGTACACGAGATGAGCGATCCGCCCCGGCGGCTGGCGGCGGATCCAGTCGGGCATCCGCTCGACCGCCGCGTTGTAGTCGGCGTACGTGCCCTCGAACGTCACCACCACGTCGGCGAGGTCGAAATAGCCTCGCGCCGGCGGCACGCCCGGGTTCATCACGACGCGTTTCCCGGATGCCCTGATCTCGCGGCTCAGCTGCGCGTAGTAGGGAAGGTGGGCGGCATCGTGCGACGTCTCGTCGAGGAAGACTCCGTCGACGCCGTACCAGGACAGGTAGCGGTCGATGTCGGTCTGGACGTCGCCAACCGGCCGCATCGCGTAGGTCGTCGGCACATAGCCGAGCACCCGCGCGCCCGATCGCTGCGCCGCGCGCACCGCGTCGCGATAGTCGTCGCTGCGCTCGGCTCCGGGACCGCTCGCGGGATTGATGACGAGCAGCCGCGGGCGAGCCGGCCCGCGCGCGAGCTCGACGATCGCCTTCGGCGGGAGGTAGGCGGGGATCAGCGCGCTGCGACACGTCGCCTTGCGCTCGGGCGATCGGTTGGCGACGACCGTGACGACCACCACCAGGCCGGCCACGGCGGCGGAGGCGAGCACAGCGGCGAGACGAGGCCGGGAAGACAGCTTCATGGGATCCACAGGGCGGTGGCCAGCGTGCTCGCGGGCCGGCTCAGCAGGACGACGACCGGCGGCAGCACGAGAACGACCGCGACCGCGCCGCCCACGACGAGCCCGGTGCCGGAGAACGGGTCGGCGCCGTCCACGCGCACGGCGACCTCCGCGGCGGCCGCGCACATCACCGCGAACAGCGCCCACGCGCCGCCGCCCATCGACTCGAGCAGGCTGACGAGCATGGTCGCGAGCGCGAGCAGCGCGAAGCCGAGGAGCACGCCCGCATCGCGCGCGCTCGAGCCGAGCCAGGGCGTAAGCACCATGAGGCCCACCGAAAGCACACCGGCGAGGACCATCAGCCGCCCGAGCGCGCCGAAGAGGACGCCGAGCGGCGGCCGCGCCAGCCCGCGCGTCCGCTCGCCGATGACCGGGATCCCCGATCCGGCGCGTGGCATCTCGCGCTCGAGGTGGCGCAGGTGATAGCCGCCCCAGAAGCTCGCGAACGTCGCCGGCAGCAGGGCGAGCGCGGGCACGGTGCCCTCCGTCCAGCTCACCGTCCGGTCGAGCACGAGCATCAGCCCCAAGCCGATGCCGATGATCCCCGCGGCGACCGCACGCTCCCACTGGCCCGTGGAGCTCGGCGCCGGCATCGCCGACGTGCGCAGCGCCAGCGCGACCGCGAGGGCCGTCGCGCCCGCCGCCGCGGCGAGGACCGGCAGCGGCGACAGCCCCGCCATCAGCGGCACCGTCGCGACGAGGATGATCGCCACGTACACGAGCGCCCACCGCTTGCGGATGAGGATGGTCCCGCCGGTCAGCGTGACGGTCAGCAGGCCGGCGAGCATGCCGCTGGGACCGAGCACGAGCGTCGGCAGCCCGACCGTCGCGCAGGCGCCGGCCAACAGGAGCAGCGCGCGATCGGCGAGCTGGGCAAGGCCGTGAGGGTGGTCGAGCCAGCGCCGGCGCAGTCCCCACTGCAGCGCGATCGTGAGCGGCAGCGTGACCATGAGCCCGTGCCGGACGACGGTGGCGCCGAGGCTGGAGACGAGGGGCGCCGCCCACAGCGCGATGGCGATGACGCTGATGACGAACGCGGCACCCTCGAGCAGCACGCCCTTCTGCGAGCTCGGCCGCGGCAGCCGCCCCACGCTCGGCCGCGCCTCGGCCGGCGTGGCCGGCATGAGGGCCTTGGCGGCGGCGAGCGCCCGTTGCGCCGGAACGCCGACCCACGCCTCCAGCACGACGGCCGCCTCGAGCATGTCCTGCGGCCGGCGACCGAGGCGCGCCTCGACGAGCAGCCGCGCCCGCGCCGGATCCATGCCCACCTCGCTCATGCGGCCAGCCCGATCGACACGTCCTGCGGCGCCGCGCCGCGCGCGACCGTCTGCAGCAGGTCGCGATAGCCGTCGACGCAGGCGGCCTCGCTGAAGATGCGCCCCAGGCGGGCGTGCCCGCGCTGGCCGAGCCGCCACGCGAGATCGGGGTTGCGCAGCAGCGTGACCACGGCCATCGCGAGCGCGTGATCGTCGCCCGGCGCGGCGACCGCACCGCACCCGCGCACGACGTCGGGGACGCCGCCGACCCCGGTCGATACGACCGGCCGCCCCTCACCCATCGCCTCGAGGATCGACATCGGCAACCCCTCGGAGATGCTCGTCATGAGGACGACGTCGGCGTCGCGGACAGCGCCGTTGGGGTCGTCGGTCGGGCCCATGAAGCGGAAGTGCTCGCCCAACCCGAGGCGCTCGTGCAGCGCGGTGCATGAACGGCCGTAGGCCTCCTCGCTCTTCGTCACCGGGCCGTAGTGCAGGAACCGCGCGCCGGGGACGTAGCGCAGCGTCTCGGCGGCGACGCGCAGCATGGTGTGCACGTCCTTCAGCGGGTCGATGCGCCCGACCGACACGACCGTGCGGGCCCGCGGCGGAGGTGTCGGCGTCGAGGTCTGGCGCAGCCCGTTGTAGAGGACGTGGATCTTCGACGGGTCGATGCCGAGCCCCATCTCCCAGTACGCGTTGGCATCGGTCACCGGCGAGACGACGTCGGCGTTGGCATAAGCGACGCGCGCGAGGCCGCGAGCGACGCGCGTGGCCGCGAACCGGCTGCCCGGCGAGTCGCCGTTACGGACCGCGGCGAGGTATGCCTCGCGGACGTACACGCCGTGCTCGGTGAGCACCAGCGGCGTCCCGTGCAGCGTCTTGTGGACGACCGCCGGAATCGCCGACCATCCCGCCGCGGTGACGTGGAGGACGTCGGTCGCCGGCGTGGGCGCGGCCGCCGTGCGCGCCACCCAATAGAGCGTCTGGTAGAGCTTGGCCGCCTCGACGAGGTCGAGCACCGGCGGCGTCCCCGCCTCGGGGACGCGCTCGTCGAGCACGTCCTGCAGGCCGCCGAGAAACGCGCTCCAGCCGCGCGCCGAGCGAAACACGGAGCGCACGCCGGCCGGGAAGCGGCGGCACCACACCCAGGCGTCGACGACCGCGTCGGCGTCGCCCTCCCAGCCGAGCAGGTTGCGGACGAGGACCGCCGGCAGACGGCTCGCCGCCCGGCGCTGCAACGGCCGCGGGCGTCCGCGCTGCGGCAGCGTCTCCGACCACACCTCGATGCGGCCGACCTCGCTGACGTGGTCGGGCAGCTCGAACATCCGCTTGCGCCCGTCGGGCGGAACGATCGGCAGCACCTGCCAGTCGAACTCGGTCAGGCTGTTGACGAGCACGTTGCACCACGAGCTCACGCCCCCCATGACATAGGGGTACGTGCCCTCGGTGGTGAGCAG
The DNA here is from genome assembly GCA_035262945.1 of Solirubrobacteraceae bacterium. GTDB lineage: Bacteria > Actinomycetota > Thermoleophilia > Solirubrobacterales > Solirubrobacteraceae > JAOPZW01. The sequence continues at coordinate 4,608 of DATFRW010000133.1, read as the reverse complement.
GACGCGCGGGCGCGCGAGGGCGAGCCGCGTGGGGGGGTCAGGCGGCAGCGGGCCCACGTCCGTTCTTGGCGCCGCGGCCCGCGCGTCCGTTGGATGCCGGTCCGGTTCCGTTCGCCGCCTCTGCGACGTCGCTCGCGGCCGGCAGCGCGAGCGCGTTCAGCTTGGCCTGGAACGCCACCATCGAGCGTTCGATCTCCTGGCAGATCTCCAGGAGCGACTCGCGGATGACCAGGCCGTCGACGAGCAACTGCGCCGTGTCGTCGGTGACGCTCTCGAGGTCATCCGCAGTCGTGCGGACCGAGCGCGCCCGGCCGAGCAGGCTGGCGATGTCGGACTCCTGGTGGCGCTGGGCCTTCAGCCGCGCGTTCTCCTCGCGCAGCAGGACGACTTCGGCGTGCAGCGAGGCGAGCGTCTCGCCGTGGCCGTTGTCCTCCACGGCCACGGGACGAGTGCGCCCGAAGCGGCGCCGCGGCGCGCGACCGTCGTCCGCGCGCAGGGGCTCGATCTCCGCGCTCACCCTCTCACCACCCGGAACGTGATGTGCTTGTGGCGCGACTTGACGCGCTTGTCGATCGCGACCGCCACGAGCCGGTAGTGGCGCGGGTTGAGCAGCGTGCGATGGGTGCGATAGCCGCGGAAGAGCAGGACGTTCGTCCCGACCTTCCCGTTGCGCTTGATCATGCGCACCCGGACCCACCGGCGGTGGTTCTTGTGGCCGGTCAGGTGCTGGATCGAGATCTGCATCTTGGCCCGCTTGTTGAGCCGCCAGGTGATGCGCGTGCCGTCCAGGCGCGTCCCGCGGCGCTTCTTCTTGTGCGAGACCGGGAACTTGCGCGGGCTCATCTTCACCTTGGTGAGCGAGACGCGGGCAGCCTTCTTCTTGCTCGCGGCCGACTTCGGGACCGTCGTGCGCGGCAGCGCCGAGCGGGCCTGGCTGACCGACGAGATCCAGTTGCCGCCGGTGACGACGACGCGGAGCTTGAACCCACCGTCCGCGGACGTGACCGTGTAGGACGCACCGGTCGCCCCGGCGATGTTGGTGCACCTGCCGCCGGACGTGCAGCGCTGCCACTGGTAGCCGTAGTCGATGCCCGGCGTTCCCGACCACGCGCCGTGCGTGGCGGTGAGGGTGCTGCCCGCCCGCGCCGTGCCCGAGACCGTTGGCGCGGAGGCGCTGACCGGGTCGTTCGGCGTGAAGGCCTGCTCGGCCCCTGCCGCGAGCGTCGTCCATCCGGACTTCTGGCCGCCGTACATGTCGCCGACCGTGGTCCCGGTCAGCGGGACGTCCATCGGCGCGCCGCTCAGGTTGCGCACGTGCAGCTGGCCGTCCTGGAGCCATGCCGCCACCTTGCCGCTTGCAACATTCGCCGCCCAGGTCGCCTGCTGCTGGAGCGTGGCGACGATCTGCTTGCTCGTGAGCTGCACGAGCGGCGAGTCGGACCGGTCGAAGTACGCCTCATACCGGCCGAGCAGGCCGTCGATCATCGGATAGAGGATCCCGCCCTGGTTCGGGTCGGTCTCCGGCAGCGCCGGGTTCCAGTCCGCCAGGTTGCTCTGATGCATGTAGTGCGGGCGCGGGTCGTTGCCCATCACGTGGCGGAACATGATGTTGTTCTCGCTCGCGAGGTAGTCGGCCCAGGTGGCGGGCGCCGTGCGGCACGTCGTGACGTTCGGGATGGCCACGCAGCCGCCGCCGTTGGCGGGCGCGACGTAGATCCAGTTGTACTCGTCGAGCTGCTGGCCCTGCTTGGAGACGTTGTAGTAGACGTTGCTCGGGTAGCGCGGGAAGGTCTGGAATCCCCCGTAGGAGAACGTCGCTCCGGCGGGCAGCTGCGGGCTGTTGACATCGAGCGGGTTCGACGGATACGTCTTCGAGCTGTCGGTCGCGACGTACTTGATGCCGGCGCCCGCGAGGCCCGCGGCGTAATTCGGGTTCTGACCGTACGGCGTGAGGGCCGCGCCGTTGGCGGTCGGCGGCGCCTTCGCGGTGCCCGCCCCGCCGCTGTCGGTGATCGACAGCTCGATCGGGTTCGTCCCGTCGTCCGTGGGGTCGTTGGCGTTGCGCGCCAGCGTGCCGACCTGCGTCCAGCTGTTGGAGCCCGCCGAGCTGCGGTAGAGGTTGAAGGCGACGGCGTGGCAGACGGCGTTGAAGGTCGCCGTCACCCGCCCGCTCGCCGGAACCGTCACCGTCGCGACCGACGCCGGGGTCTCTCCCGCCGGCGACTGTGCGGAGATCGCGTAGTCGTAGCTGCCGGCCGCGAGGCTGCCGCCCGTGTCGGCGCTCAGGTCGTCGAAGGACGGCGGGTCGATCGTCCCCGGATTGCCCGGCCGCGAGTTGGCCAGCCCGGAGTGCTCGCCGGTCACGACCTCGGTCGGGTCGAGCGGCAGGCCGCGTGCGGCGCCCCACGCGACGTTGTCGGTGATCTCCTTGCTGATGAACGATGCCGTCGAGCAGTCGAGGTTCGGATGGTCGTAGGTGTGGTTCACCCACCCGAAGGCGTTGCGCGTCGCCGGGTCGGCGAACGCGTCGGCGAGCGGATCGTTGGCGACGCCGTTGTCGGCCTTGTAGAGCTCGCTGCCGCCTCCGTTGAACGCGAAGTCGAGGCGCAGCCCGCGCGACTTCGACCACGCGATCGCCTGCGCGACGTCGCCCGGCGTCATCCGGCTTGCTGCGGCAGGGTCGTAGCTCGTCGTGTGCGTCGCCGGATCCCACGCGTCGTCGCCGAGGAAGAGGTCGTCGATCTGCAGCTCCAGGTAGTTGCGCTGGTAGCCGAGGAAGACGCCGCGGGTCACCCAGTTGAGCTCGCCGTGGCGCAGCAGCTGTGCCTGGATCTGGTACTCGTTGCTCGCGACGGTGACGACCATCTCCTCGCGGCCGTCGTCCGGGTGGGTGTAGATGCCCACGTACGCGGTGTTGTTCGGGCCGGCGACGAGGGTCTGCCAGTCCTGGGCGTTCGTCGGCGTGCCCTGGTACCCGAATGCCTCGGCGACGTTCGGGTCGTCGTTGGCGATCGGGATCGAGCCCTTCAGGTACGGGAACGCGGCCTTGCCCGCCGCGGTGAGCGTCCCGACGTTGCCGTCCTGGGTGGCGCCGCCGACGGTGTTCAGGCCATGCGCCGGAGTCGGGGCGGTGTAGTCGCTGAGCTGGCGAATCCCGAAGGTCCGCTCGAACTTGACGAGCGACGCCCACTCGGCGTCCGTCAGCGCCGAGAAGTAGCTGATCGAGCCGTCGGGGTTGGTGATGTTGTGGCCGAGGTCCCCGGTGGCGAGGATGACCGCGCTGTACTTGGCATGGTTGCCGCCGTAGTCGGCGAGCATGCCGTCCGTCAGGGTCCCAACGCGCGTCTGGCCGTTGTAGGCGACGAACGCGTCGTACGGCACGCCTTCGCGTGCGAGCTCGGCCTTCCACGCGCCGAAGCCCGGCTCGGTCCCGTCCGCGGAGATGAGCAGCACCCTGGCGTCGACCCGCTGACCGGGCGGGATCCGGTTCGGCGTCGCTGCCAGGACGGCGGGCACCGCCGCCGCAAGCCCCGCCAGAGCAACCAGTAGAAAGATCGTCCTTCGCCAGCCCGCGGCTTTCAGCCTGCGCCGGCTCTTCGGAGCTCTGGCTCCGTTCACGCGACTCACGTGGGCCCCCCCAGGTCGTCGTTCGGTGAAGTGCGCGGGCCCATGGTCCGTGGTGCCTGAGCCCTGTCAAGGCGGTTCGCCCCCGAGAGCACGGATACGCGCTGACCCGTGTGCGTACAGCTCATGCGCGGCGGCGCTGGTCGAGGGTGGGCAACTGGTCGCGTGCCCCGCGCGAGCGCGGCCGCCGGTAGCCGAGCGCTGCTTGGACACTCGACGGGCGCCAGACAGCGCCGCCGCGCAAGGTGGGCACGCCCTCGGCGTTGAGGCGGTCCGCGATGCCCTGCATGGTCATGTCGGCCGCGCGCATCGCGGTGATGCGCTCCACGAGCTCGGGCTGATCGCTGACCGCGGGGCGGCCGGAAGATCGCGTCGCGAGGCCTTCGCGCGTGCGCCGCGCGATCCAGTCCTGGTCCCAGCCGCCGAGCGTGATGATCCGCGCCGCCGCTGCGCGGCCCTCGGCGGTCGAGGTGTCGAGGTCGAGGTCGACGGCCACCAGCGCGGCGCCGGCGTCGCGGAACCACTCGACGAGCGCCCCGAGGTCCCCGATCGAGCGAGTGAGGCGCCTGACCTCGCCGACGACCAGCCCGTGTGCCCTGCCCTCAGCGATCTGCTCGAGCGCGTAGGTCAGGCCGGGCCGCTGGAGCCCGCGGCCGGTCTCGCGGTCGCTGACGACCTCGGAGAGCTCCCAGCCGGATCGGGCGCACGCCTCCTCGACCGCGGCGGCGGGTGCCACGGCGTCGCTGCGGTCAGCGTCGGGCGACACCGTCACGTACCCGATGACCGGATCGCCCGGCGCCAGCCACGACGCGGCGTCGGCGGCGCGCAGCGCGACCGGCGTGACCGGTGGCGGCGTGGGCCGCCGGCGCCGCCGCGCCGAGCTGAGGCCGAGGAGCCACATGCCCGCGAGGAACGCGCCGATCGCGGCACTCGCTCCGACCGCGGGGAGCACCCACCCGGGGCCGCTCTCGCGCGGCGCCGGCG
>DATFRW010000132.1:0-5402 GCA_035262945.1 Solirubrobacteraceae bacterium | reverse complement strand
GGCGGGGACGACCCCGGCCGCGCCCGCCACCAGGGCCACGGTGGCCGCGGTGAGGGGGCGGAGGGCCGGCCGGGTCATGGCTCGGATCCTCCGCCGCCGACCTAAGAGGCGGCGAAGGATCCGGCGAGAATCCCCTGAAAGCCGCCGCGCCTTTGACGCCGCGCGACTCCGACGGCATGGTTGAGGCTTCTGGGAGCGACCTCGACGACCGACCACCTCGCAGCGGGGCGCGACGCGCTGGCGCGCGGCGCGTGGGAGCAGGCGCGCGCCGCGTACGACGCGGCGCTCGCCCGCGATGCTTCCGCGGCCGCCTGGGAGGGTCGGTCGTGGGCGGCGTGGTGGCTCGACGACGTCCCCGCGTGCCTCGATGCTCGCGAACGCGCGTATCGCCTGTATCGAGCCGGCCACGACCGCCGCGGCGCCGCGCGGATGGCGCTCTGGCTCGGCGACGACCACCTCGAGTTCCGCGGCGAGAGCGCGGTGGCGAACGGCTGGTTCGGCCGCGCCGCCCGCCTGCTCGAGGGCCTGGACGCCTCGCCCGAGCATGGCTGGCTCCACGTCTTCCGCGCCCATCTGGCGCTCGGCGCCAACGACCTGCGGGAGGCGAAGCGGCTCGGCGGCCTGGGGCGCGAGGTCGGTGCCCGCCTGGGCGACGTCGACCTCGAGATGTTCGCCCTCGCCACCGAGGGGCTCGCGCTGGTCAACGAGGGCGCCGTCGAGGATGGCATGCGGCGCCTCGACGAGGCGGCGGCCGCCGCGCTCGGGGGCGAGTTCGAGCACCTCGTCCCTGCCGGCTGGACGTGCTGCTACCTGCTCTACGCCTGCGAGAACGTGCGCGACTACGACCGCGCCGCGCAGTGGTGTCGCAAGGTCGACGAGTTCAGCGCGCGCATGCGGATCCGGTTCGTCAACGGCACCTGTCGGTCGCACTACGCGGTCGTCCTGAGCTGGCACGGCGACGACGCGGCGGCCGAGCGGGAGCTGCTGCGCGCGCTCGACGACCTCACGGCGACCCGGCCGTTCTGGCGCTCGGAAGCGATCGTGCGGCTCGCCGAGGTGCGCCGCCGGCAGGGGCGGCTTGCCGAGGCGCAGGAGCTGTTCGAGCAGGTGCCGCGCCATTCGCTCGCGCAGCTCGGGCTGGCGGAGCTCGCGCTCGACCGCGGCGAGGCGGCGGCGGCGCGCGATCGACTCGAGCGCGTCCTGCGCGAGGTGCCGGCCGCCAACGCCACGAAGCGCGCGGCGCCTGTCGAGCTGATGGCGCGGGCGCTCGCGGCGCTCGGCGACACGGACGCCGCGACGGCGCTTCTTGGGGAGCTCGACACGATCGCGGCGACGGTGGCGACGCTCCCGGTCCGCGCCGGCGCGCGCTTCGCCACCGGGGTCATCGCCGCCGCCCGCGGCGACCGCGACGACGCCTGCCGCTGCCTCGAGGACGCCGCGGAGCTGTTCGCCGCGGGGGGCGGGCTGTTCGAGGAGGCGCGGGCGCGGGCGGCGCTCGCCCGCGTGCGGGGAGCGCGCGGCGCGCCGCTGACCCCCCGCCAGCTCGAGGTCCTGCGGCTCGTCGCCGACGGGCTCGGCGACCGCGCCATCGCGGAGCGCCTGTGCCTGAGCGAACACACGGTGCACCGCCACCTGCAGAACGCGTTCGCCCGGCTGGGGTGCCGCTCGCGTGCCGCCGCGGTGGCGAGCGCCGGACGGCTGGGCCTGCTCTGACCATGGCCTGAAAGAGCCACGCGCGGGCCGCGCCAAGTTGGTGCGTCCGGGCGATGCGCGGAGGCGCGCGGGGGCCGACACTTCGTGTCATGTCCGGATGGCAGCTCGAGAGCTCGAGCGCGGAGGCCTACGAGCGCTACGCCGTGGCGAGCTGGTCGCGCGCGCTCGCCGAGCAGCTCGTCGCGCTTGCGGCGCTGCAGCCTGGGGAGCGGGTGCTCGACGTCGCCTGCGGCACGGGCATCGTGGCGCGGCTGGCGGCCGAGCGCGTCGGCGACTCGGGCTCCGTCGTCGGGCTCGACCTCAACGAGGACATGCTCGCGGTCGCCGCCGCGGCGGACGGCAACGCGCCGATCGCCTGGCGCCGGGGGGACGCGGCCGCGATGCCGCTCGACGACGGCGCGTTCGACGTTGTCTTCTGCCAGCAGGCGCTGCAGTTCTTCCCCGACCGCAGCGCTGCGCTGCGCGAGATGCATCGCGTGCTCGTACCCGGTGGCCGCCTCGCGCTCAGCGTGATGCGCAGCATCGAGCACAACGCCGGCTGGGGCGCGCTGGCCGACGCGCTCGAGCGCCATGCGGGCGCGGAGGCAGGCGCCATGATGCGCTCGCCGTTTCCGGACTGGGAGTCGACGGTGCTACACGAGCTCGCCTCCGGCGCGGGCTTCGAGGACGTCCGGGTCAGCACCGTGGTCGCGAGCGCCCGCTATCCGTCACCTGCGGAACTCGTGCGCTGGGAGGCGGCGTCGTCGCCGCTTGCCGGCCCGCTCGGCGCGCTCGAGCCCGAGCGCCGCGAGGCGCTGATCGCCGACGTCGCCGCGGCTCTGCGCGAGCAGACCGGCGACGACGGCGTCGTCTTCCCGCAGGAGACGCACGTCGTCCTCGCGCGGCGGGGAGATGATTGATTCCGCGGCCGCCGTGCCCCGCATGTGCGCGAGCCGTGGATGCCGGGCGACGCGGGGCGAAGGGGCACAGTGCCGGGGCACGGGCCCCTTCGGACCGTGGCGATCCGGCGCCGCGGAGCGCGTGCAGGCGGGTGCGGGGGTCGCGGAATCAACCATCTAAGGCTCGCCAAGCAGGGAGAGCTGCGGGCGCTCCACCCCGTCGGGCAGCCGGCCCTCCTCGTCGAGCTTGTCGAGGTGGGCGGCGAGGGTGACGGTCGCCGCGGGCCGCAGCGCTGCGGGCGCGTCGCTCCAGACGCGGTCGAGCAGCTCGTCGGCGGTGCGCAGGCCGTCGCCGAGCGCGGCGACGAGCCGCCGCTCGCGGTCCAGGCGGTGGGCGATGTACTCGTCGAGCTTGGCGGCGGGGTCGAGCACGAGCGGCCCGTGGCCGGGGCAGATCACCCCCAGGTCGAGCGCGCGCAGGCGCTCCAGCGCGGCGAGGTAGCCGCGCAGCGCGCCCGGGTCCGGGTAGATGAACACCGAGCCCTCGCCGAGGACGGCGTCACCGGTGAAGCACGCGCCGCCGGCGACGTAGGCGAGATGGTCCGCCGCGTGGCCCGGGGTCGCGACCGCGCGCAGCGGCCCGAACGTGTCGCCGTCGCCCAGTTGGACGTCGGCGTGCTCGTACCGCGCCGCGGCGACCGGCACGTCCCCGCCCGCGCGCCGGCGCAGCTCGGGCACGGCCTCGGTGTGGTCGAAGTGATCGTGGGTCAGCGCGATCCCGCCGATGCCGCCGCGGTCGCGCGCATCGGCAACGACGCGTTCGAGGTGCGCCTCCATGAGCGGCCCCGGATCGACGACCCAGCACGGGTCCCGCCCGACGAGCCAGGTGTTCGTGCCCTGCAACGTGAAGGGCCCTGGGTTGTCGGCGGTGACCTGCTCGATGTCGTCCATCAGGACCGGCTGGCCTCATCGACGGGGTCGAACAGACGCTCGACACGCCCCGGGTCCGACCGGCGGGCCAGACTTACAGGGTCGACACTCGGCGGGCCGCTCACCCGTGGGATCATGCCAGCGTGCCGACGATCGACCGGCTGAGCGGCCTCGACGCCGCCTTCCTCGACCTCGACAGCGCGACGGCACCGCTCCACGTCGGATGGACGATCGGCGTGGAAGGGCGTGCACCGTCGCTGGCGGCCCTGCGGCGCCACGTCGAATGCCGTCTCGAGCACGTGCCCCGGTTCCGCAGGCGCGTCGTGCGCCCGCGGCTCGGCCTCGGCGACGCGCATTGGGCCGACGACCGGAGCTTCGACATCGCCAACCACGTCCACGCGGTCGCGCTCCCGGCGCCGGGCGGGCCCGGCGAGCTGCGCCAACTCGCCGGCGCGCTGCTGTCGCGACCGCTCGATCCGTGCCATCCGCTCTGGCGCATGTACCTCGTCACGGGCGTGGGCGGCGGGTGGGCGGTCGTGGGCCAGGCGCACCACGCGCTGGTCGACGGGATCGCCGCGGTCGAGGTCGCGATGCTGCTCTTCGATGCCGCGGGTCATCCGCCGGCGCCGTCGTCGCCGCCCCGCTGGCAGCCGCAGCGCCCGCCGTCGGCGCCCGCCGCCGCAGCGTCGTTCGCGCGCAGCCGGCTCACGGGCGCGGCGAAGGCGGCGCGGACCGCCGCGGCGACGATGAGCCGCGGCGGCGACGTCCCCGCCGCGGTGCGCCAGCTCGCCACGCCCGCCCCGGCGACCGCGCTGAACCGCTCGGCGACGGCACGGCGCGTCGTGGGGTTCGGGGTCGTCGGGCTCGAGCCCACGCGCGCGGCCGGCCACCGGCACGGCGCGACGATCAACGACATGCTGCTCGCGGCGGCGACGCTCTCGCTCGGCCGCGCGCTGCGGCGGCGGGGAGAGCACCCGACCGTCGCCAAGGTCCTTGTCCCGGTCAACGTGCGCGACGGCGGCGACGCCGGCATGGGCAACCGCATCTCGTTCGTCACGGTGGCACTGCCGGTCGCGCTGGGCGATCCGATCGCGGTGCTGCACAACGTCCGCGCGCAGACGCGCGCCCGCAAGTCCGGCGGCGCCGCCGCGCCGCTGCAGATGGTCTCCGAGGTCGCTGACCTCCTGCCCGGCGGCGCGCGCCGCATCGTCGCCCGCGCCGCCGCCCAGACGGCGTCGTTCAACGCCGTGGTCTCGAACGTGCCGGGCCCGCCGATCGAGCTCGACATCCTCGGCCGCCGCGTCACCTCGATGTTCCCGGCGGTCCCGTTCCTGCACGGCCACGCGTTGTCGATCGGCGCGCTGTCCTACCGCGGGCGGCTGCACTGCGGCGTCTACGCCGACGCCGAGGTCGTCCCCGACGTGACCGAGGTCGCCCGCGACCTGGAGACCGCGTTCGACGCGCTGCGGGTGCTCCCGCGCCACGCCGACACGCCCTGGCGGGCCCGCGCGCGTTCGCGCCGTCAGCGCGCCGCGAGCCGGTAGACCGGCCCGTTCAGCGACGTCACGTAGACGCGCCCGGACGCGTCCTCGCCGAACGACGACACACCCGAGATCGGCGGCACGTTCAGCGTGCGGCTCGCCGCGTGGCGCCCCGCACGCAGGGTGGCGACGCGCAGGCGGTTGTTGCAGAAGTCGCCGTACACATAGCGGCCGTAGAGCCCCGGCACGCCGCGGTCGCGCACGACGTAGCCGCCGGTGATCGAGCACCAGCCCTCGGAGTGGCTGTGCGTGATGACGGGGAAGATCGCGCCGGGCGCAGGCTCGTTGAAGTTGCGCCGGCGGCCCTCCCACGGGCGCCAGCCGAAGTTCGCGCCGCGCC
>DATFRW010000131.1:0-11200 GCA_035262945.1 Solirubrobacteraceae bacterium | reverse complement strand
CGAACGACCCAACCCGGACGAGGAAGCCGAGCGGGCCGTCACGCGGGTCGAGAGATGCCCGCGGCGCGCAGGCGGGCGGCCCTAGCGGAGTACCGTACGCCCGGATCCGCGGCGCGGTGTTACGCGGCCGTTGCAGCATGTGCCCCGACACGTGAACTGGACTATCCAGTCCGGTTTGCTACGGTCAAGCGGACTCGCTGATCCGCTTTCGAAGGGACCCGATGCCCGAGACTCTCTCCTCGCGCGCCCGCTGGGCCGCACTGGTCGTCGTCTGCTTCGCCCAGTTCATGGTGGTGCTCGACGCGACCGTCGTGAACGTCGCGCTGCCGTCGATCCAGAACGACCTGCACCTCTCGACCGAGCAGTTGCAGTGGATCGTCAACTCGTACACGCTGATGTTCGGCGGCTTTTTGCTCCTCGGCGGCCGCGCGGCCGACCTGCTCGGCCGGCGCAGGCTCTTCCTCGCGGGCATCGCGCTGTTCAGCGTCGCCTCGCTGGTCAACGCCCTCGCGAACTCGGGCGAGGTCCTCATCATCGCCCGCGGCGCGCAGGGCCTCGGCGCGGCGCTCGTCTCCCCCGCCGCATTGTCGATCATCACGACGACCTTCGCCGAGGGCGCCGAGCGCGCGAAGGCGATGGGCGTGTGGGGCGCGATCGCCGGCGCGGGCGGCTCGTTCGGCCTGCTGCTCGGAGGCATCCTGACCGACCTCCTCAGCTGGCCGTGGATCTTCCTCATCAACCTGCCGATCGGCGTCGCGACCGCCTTCGCGTCGCTGCGCTACGTGCCGGAGTCGCGCGACGAGAGCGTCCACCGGCGCTTCGACGTGGCGGGCGCGGTGAGCGTGACCGCCGGCATGATCGTCCTCGTCTACGCGATCGTGCGCGCGCAGGTCAAGGGCTGGGGCTCGCTCCACACGCTCGGCCTGACGGCGGTCGCGGTCGCGCTGCTCGTCGCCTTCGTCTTCATCGAGCGCCGCTCCGTGGCGCCGCTGGTGCGCCTGAGCATCCTGCGCATCCGCACGCTGGCGTCGGCGAACGCGATCATGTTCATCGTCATCGGCGGCCTGTTCGGGATGTTCTTCTTCGCCTCGCTGTACGTGCAGAGGATCCTGGGCTACTCGCCGCTCGAAGCCGGGTTGGCGTTCCTGCCGGTGACCGCCGGGATCATCGTCGGCGCCGGGCTGTCGCAGCAGCTGATCCGGCGTGTCGGCGTCAAGCCCACCATGCTCGGCGGCATGACGGTGGCGGCGATCGGCCTCGCCGTGCTGGCCGCGACGACGAAGGTCGACGGCTCCTATCTCGGGATCCTGGTCGGCCTGGCGCCGATGGCGGTCGGCATGGGCTGCACGTTCGTGCCGCTGACCCTCGTCGCGACGACGGGCATCGACGCCGAGGACGCGGGCCTGGCCTCCGGCCTGTTCAACACCTCTCAGCAGGTCGGTGGGGCACTCGGCCTCGCGATCCTCTCGACGCTGGCTGCCGACCGCACCACCTCGTACCTGACCGGCCTCGGCCACGCGCCGTCGGCGGCCGACCAGAACGCCGCCCTGGTCGAGGGCTTCCAGCTCGCGTTCACGATCAGCGCCGCGGTGATGGTGGCCGGCGTGATCCTGACGACGGTCCTGTTGCGACGCCGCGATCTCGCGCGCATCGACACGACGGAGCCTGTCATGGTGGGGGCGTGACCGACGTCTGGCAGCGCCCGCTGCGCTCGGACGCCGAGCGCAACCGCCGCCTCATCCTCGAGGCGGCGGCGCAGGCGTTCGCCGAGGAGGGCGTCGACGTCGGCATGGCGGAGATCGCCCGCCGCGCCGGGGTCGGCAACGCGACGGTGTTCCGCCGGTTCCCGAGCAAGGACGCGCTCGTGCAGGCGATCTTCGAGGACCGCATCGACGAGACGATCCTCGCGGCCGAGCACGCGGCGACGCTGGCCGACCCGTGGGAGGCGCTCGTCACCTGCCTCGAGAAGAGCGCGCAGCTCCAGGCGCGCGACCGCGGGTTCTTCCAGGCGACCGAGCAGCAGCTGCTCAAGCACCCCGAGCTGCTGGCCCAGCACCGGCGGATCCTCGACGCGATCGACCCGATCATCGCGCGCGCACAGGAGGCGGGCGCGCTGCGCGACGACGTCACGACGCTCGACGTCATCGGCCTCACCAAGGCGGCCGTCGCGTGCATCCCGCCGTCGCCCGACCTGCGGGCCGACGGCTGGCGCCGCTCGCTGGCGCTCATGCTCGACGGGCTGCGGCCCGAGGCGGCCACGCCGCTTCCGGTGCCGCCGCTCACCTACGAGGAGGTCGAGCGGGCGCTGGCGACTACCGATTCAGCGTCCGCTTGAGCAGGTAGCCGGCGATCGCGGCGAGCACCGCGAGCAGGATGAACAGGCCGAAGCTCACGCTGGTGAAGATCGACAGCACGAGCACGACGACCGCGGCGACCGCCAGGCCGCCGGTGGCGAGCACGAGGTAATAGGCGCGCTGCTCGCGCTGGCGCCGCGAGAGGCCGCCGCCGCGCCTGGGAGTGAGGTCGCTCATGCCACGTAGTGTCGCGCAGTGCGCGGGCGGACGCGCCCGCGAGCTCCGATGAGGGCCGCGGCAGCGCCCGCTCCGAGCGCGATCGCGCGGCCGCTGGAGGCGCCGAGCCCCACGAGATCGGTCAGGGCGCCCCGCCAGTCGCCGGACGACAGGTCGAGGACGGTGTGCAGCGGCCGCGGAGCCGCCCCGGCCGCGGCGAGCTCGAGCAGCGTCGCCGAGAGGGCGGTCGTGCGCTCGCGCAGGTCCGGTGGGAGCGCCGGCGAAGCGCCCGCCGCCGCGGCGACGGCGCACGCGCCGGCCAGGAGGTCGTCGCCTTCGGGCGTCAGGCCGGCGCCGCGCCCGAGCAGGCCGGCCGCCGCCGTAAGCCAAGCGGCTTCGTGGCCGGTGCGCAGCGCGTCGAGCAGCTCGTCGACCGCCGCCGCCGGCGGTGCAGCGGCACCGCCGTCCACGAGCGCGAAGGGCCCGAGGGCCGCAAGCACCTCGCGGCCGCGCCGCGCGAGCGCCGCGCCGGGGTGCAGCGCGGGCAGGACGGGATCCCACACGACCGTGGGACCGGGGCCGAGCGCGATCCCATTCGGCAGCCACGAGGTCCCGGGCGGCGTGACGACGACGACGAACCCGTCCACCTCGAAGCGGCGTTGTCCTTGCGCACGCCGCTCACACCCGGGACCGAGGCGCGCAAACACGGGTGCCGCGACGACGGTCACGGCGTGTCGACCAGCTCGGCCAGCGCCGCGCGGAACGGCGCGAGTGGCTGATGCGCGATCCCCGCGCCGATCTGGCCGGCGTCGCGCGCCTCGTGCAGCACGCCGGTGGTGATCTGAGGCGCGACGCCGAGCTCGACGACGAGCCGCGCGTCGATGCCGACCGGGCTGCCCCCGGGTCCGAGCGCGGGCACGGTGAACCGCTGCGACCGCGCGGCGCAGATCTCGCCCATGAGCTGCGAGCGCGCGACGGCGTCGGCCGGGCCGCCGGCGAAGAACGCCGCGACCGCCGGGGCCGCGGCCACGGCCATGCCGCCCAGGCCGATGCACTCGAGCACGGCCGAGTCGCCGATGTCGAGCGCCGCGTCGGCCGGTGTGAAGCCCTCGCGCAGCAGCGCGTCCTGCACCGGCGCCGCGGGCGCGGTGAACCAGCGGCCCGGGAGACCGGCGAGCTGGATCCCCGCGTCGGTCCCGTTGCGCGCTATGAGCGTCACGAGGCTCGACCCGGGGGCGCGCGCGGCAAGCGACGCGCACTTCGCCGCCGCCATGACGATGTTGAGGAAGAACAGGTGGTTCGCGGTCAGCGCCGCCGCCACGTCCTCGCCGCCCTCGGCGGCGAACGCGGGCAGCAGCCGCCGCCACAGGAGGTTCGTCGTCGCCTGGCTGCGCATGTGCAGCTCGTCGCCCATGTGCAGCCCCTGCGCGGCGAGGTCGAAGACGTCGATAGGACCGGTGCGTTCGACCAGCCTCGCCAGGAGCGGGCCGGCGCGGTCGCGCAGGAACCGCGCCCGAGCGAGCGCCTCGTCGTCGCCGACGCCGAACCACATGGTCCGCCCCGGGCCCTCGTTGATCGTCGAGTACGCGCGCACGCCGGCCGCGGCGTCCTCGACGACCCACACCGGCATCGACGGCGAGCACGCGCCGCACATCGGCCCGACGTGGCCAAGCTCGTTGCCGCTGCGCAACGCGATCTCGCCCGCCGCGAGCCGCCGTGCCGCCGCGTCGCGGTCCGCGGCCCAGCCCTCCAGCAGGCAGGCAGCGGCGAGCGCGCGGCGCTGCGGCTCGCACACGCGGTCCCACGCGATCGGCGGCCCCGAGTGCAGGAGCATCTCGCCCGCGAACCCGGGGATCGCCTCGCCCGCAGGCGTCACCGCCACCACCTCAGGGCGCGCGCCGTCGAGCGCGGCGAGCGCGGCCGCGTTGGCCGCGTCGATGCGCTCGCCATGCGCGCCCCACGCGCGCTCGAGCAGCGCCACGGTCTCGGGGTCGCCGCCGCCGGGCGGGCGCCAGTCGACGTCGATCGCTTCGGCGCCCTGCGCGTGCAGCGCGTCGGCGAACGACGACAGCCCGACGTTGACGGCGGCCACGCGCTCGAGCACGCTCCCGCTCTCGCCGTGACCGACCTCGCTCATCTCGCCGCCACCGTCCGGGACGCGCCCGGCCTGCGCGCCAAGCGCGAGCTGCGCCTGCTCGGCCGCCTGCCGTTCGCGCTCGATGGCGACGACGCCGCGCTCGTCCCGCACGGCGACGCACAGCTCGTCCTCTGCGGCGAGGCGATCGCCCCGGGGCTGCTGACCGCCGATCCGTTCGCCGCCGGCGCGGCCGCGGTCGCCACCAACGTGGCCGACGTCCGCGCGATGGGCGGCCGCCCGCTCGCGCTCGTCGACACGCTCATCAGCCCCGACCAGGCGCACGCGGACCGCGTCCTCGACGGGCTTGCGTGGGCGGCCGAGCGCCTCGGCGTCCCGGTCGTCGGTGGCCACCTCACCCTCGGCGCGGCGCCCGCGCTGTCGGCCTTCTGCGCCGGCACGGTCACCACGCCGCTGCGCGCGCGGAACGCCCGGCCGGGCGACGTCCTGCTCGCCGCGTTCTGCCTCGAGGGCATGCAGCGCGACACGGAGCCGCCGATCTTCACCTCGCTGCGCGATCGCGACCCGGTCAGCCTGCGCGACGACGGCGAAGCGCTCGTCGAGGTCGCCGAGCAGGGGCTGTGCCACGCCGCGCGCGACATCTCGATGCCGGGCGTCGCCGGCTCGCTGCTGCAGCTGCTCGAGCTCGCCGATTGCGGCGCGACGCTCGACCTCGATCGCCTCCCGCGCCCCGACGGCGTCGCGCTCGAGCGCTGGCTCGTCACCTTCCCGAGCTTCGGCTTCGTCCTCGCCGCCGCGCCGGAGCACGCCGACGCGGCGTGCGCCGCCTTCGCCCGCCGCGGGCTGGCCTGCACGCCCTGCGGGCGCTTCGACGACACCCGTGCGCTGCGGCTGTCCTTGGGCGGCGAGTCGGCGGTGGTCTGGGACCTGGCCACCGAGCCGCTCACGCGCGGAGAGAGATGACCGAGTCCGCGGCCGCCGTGGCCGCATGTGCGCGGGCCGTGGATGCCGGGCGACGCGGGCCGAAGGGGAACAGTGCCGGCGGCACGGGCCCCTTCGGACCGTGGCGATCCGGCGCCGCGGAACGCGTGCAGGCGGGCACGGAGGTCGTGGACTCGGTCATCTGAGTCCGATCGCCATGGGCTGGTGCGGGCGCCCGTGGAAGGCGGCCACCGCACCGTCGGCGCGCCAGCCAAGCGTCTCGAAGAACGCGACGTTCGGGAGCTGGATCATCGCCACCATCCGCGCGCCGCCGCGCGCGCCGGCCGTCGCCACCGCGAAACGCACGAGGCAGGCGCCGAGCGAGCCGTGGCGGGCCTCGCGCAGCACCGCGAGCCGGTCGCCCTTCCACTCGTCGCCGCCGATCGGGTACAGGCGCACCGCACCGGCCGCCCGGCCGCCGGCGCGGCCGAGCGCGTGCAGCGTCGCGACGTCGCGGTCGCGCTCGTCGCGGTCGTCGCCGTCGAACATCGCCTGCTCTTCGACGAACACCGCCCGGCGGACCGCGAAGTGGGCGGCGCGCTCGCGCGCGCCCCGGCAGAGGTCGACGGCGAGCTCAGGAGAGGCGACGGCCGGCGAGCTCACGCCAGCGCTCCTTCTCGAAGACGCGCTCCCACGCCGACAGGCCCGAGCACGCCTGGCAACGGGCGCAGCCCGCGCCCGCTTCGGCATGATCGAGGCCCGCGTCGGCCAGCATCGCCGACACCGAGCGGTAGATCGAGGCGACGTAGTCGGGCTCCGGCGGCGACTCGTCGGCCATGAGCGTCCCCGGCACGGGCCGCAGCGGCACGACGAACGGGTAGACGCCCATCTCGATCGCGCGCCGGCAGCCTTCCTCGGTGAGCGCCCGGTCCTCGCCCATGCCGAGGATCACGTAGGTGCTCACGCGGCCGCGGCCGAAGACCTCGACCGCGCGCTCCCAGGCGCGGAAGTAGCCCTCGACGCCGCATTGCGCCTTGCCCGGCGCGACGCGCGCGAGGACGTCGGGGTCGAACGTCTCGAGGTGCATGCCGACCGCGTCGACGCCGGCGGCGCGAACCTCGTCGAGCACCGAAAGGTCGTCGGGGGGCTCGAACTGCACCTGCACGGGCAGGCCGGACGCCTCCTTGATCGCCGTCGCGCAGCGGCTGATGTAGAGCGCGCCGCGGTCGCGGCGGTTCAGCGAGCCGGTGGTCAGCGTGACGTCGACCGCGCCGTCGAGGTCGCGCGCCGCCGTGCACACCTCGGCGAGCATCGCCGGCGTCTTCACCGGCACGGTCTGCTCGCCGCGCGTGAGCTCGATCCCGCAGAACGCGCACTGCTCGTGCGTGCCCCAGTAGATGCACTTCTGCACCACGGTCGAGGCGATCGAGTCGAGGTGCAGGAGCGCGATCTTCCAGTACGGCACGCCGTCGGCGGTGTGCATGTCGTAGATGCGCGGGCGCGGCGGCACGACGACGGGCGCCACGTACTCGCCCGCGAGCTCCAGGCGTGCGCCGCGCTCGCCGATGCGCAGCGTGTAGGGCGAGCGCTGCGCGTACTCGGCGTGCATCGGCACGGTCAGCGGCAGCCCGCGGACCCACAGGAAGCCCGCGTCGGACGGCCCGGCGCCGCCGCGGCGCCCCTGGACGCCCCCGCCGGTCTCGTCCTCGACGCGCACGCCGAGCGACTGCAGCTCGACCACGAGCCGGCGGTCGTCCAGCGCGAGCGTGCCGTGCTCAGCCACGGCCCTCGAACAGCTCCTCGTAGTTGCGCCAGAAGACCCGCTCCTTGAGCTCCTGCGAGATCCCGCGGATCCCGTTGATCTTCCAGTACTCGCTGTCGAAGTCCGACCACGGCTCGTCCGAGCCGAAGAACACGCGGTCGCCGCCCACTCCGGTGTTCTCGATCTCGGTCAGCAGCCAGCGCGCACCGAAGCCGATCGACCACGAGGTGTCGGTGTAGACCTTGTAGCCGTCCTGCACCCACTGCAGGAACTTCGGCACGAGCCGGATGTGGCCCGACACGCCGCCGCCGAAGTGGACGAGGTAGATCTTGCAGCGCTTGCCGTACTCCTCCACGAGCGGGATGAAGTTCGTGATGTCCGAGTTGCCGCCGGGGCTCGTGTGGAAATGGAAGATGAGGTCGTGCTTCTCGCAGGCGTCGAAGCACTCGTCGGCGATCGCACGCGTCTCGTCGTCCCACGTCCCCGGGTCCGGGTTGCCGCCGAGCAGGAACGTCGTCTTGAGCGCGACGACCCGCGACTCGGTCGCGAGCTTGAGCGCCTTGCGGGTCATCTCCGCGTTGCGCGGCAGGAACGACACCCAGATCGCCGCGAGGATCCGGTCGTTGGTCGTCGCGGCGTCCATCACCACGTCGTTGAGGTCGAACGAGATCTCGTGGACCGGGACGCCGTAGTTCGACATGGTCAGCGCCCGCTCGATCTTGAACTCGTCCATGTGGTTCTTCACGAACTCGCCGGTCGTCCGGTAGTCGTAGACGGTCGGCTTGACCGGGTGCTCGAGGTCGTAGAACTTCCACGGCGGGATCTCGCCGATGTGGCAGTGGGCGTCGATGACCCGCTGCGGGTGGGTTGCCATCGTCAGTCCTTTCCGAACGTCGTCCGCGCCTGCGCGATGCGCGCCTCCCACTCGTCGGGCGAGCGGTAGGTCTGCGCGGGCATGAGCGGCGGCTTGTCGAGCAGCCACGTGCCGGTCGCCGGGTCGAGTTGGACGACCTCGAGCGTGTAGGTCGGCGGGCGATCGACGTCCCTGCGGCACGAGGCGTGCAGCGCGCGCCCGCTGCGCACGTGCATCTCGAGGTTGTGGGAGCCGATCGGCGTGACGTCGTCGAACAGCACCACCCACTCGGCGCCGGTGCGCCGCGCCTCCTCCAGCCGCTCGCGCGCGATCTCCTTCCCGCGGGCGCGGGTGATCTCGCGATGGCGATGGCAGAAGGCGGCGTCGCGCACCGCGCCAAGATCCATGAACGCCCGCATCGGCGGCGCGTGGCGGGCGACGACCGCGGACGCGACCTCGCGTCGCTCATCCCAGGCGACCACGAGGTCCTCCTCGGTGCGCACGTCCGCCAGCTCGTCCGCCACCGCGCGCACCATCGTGAGGTACTGCTCGTACATGGCCGCGTCGACCATCACGGTCGGGTAGACGCGCGCCTCCGCGCGCCGCCACGCCGCGATCGCGTCCTCGCGGACGACAGGCATCAGCGCGGTTACACCGTCCAGGTGTTGAGCTGGAACCCGCCCTCGCGCCACGAGGTCAGGGCGGCGTCGAGCACGTCGAGGGGGTGGAACGGCGTCACGCCGTTCATCAGGAAGTCCTCGGGGAAGCCGTAGAGCGCGCCGCAGGCGAAGCGACAGGCGTAGACGGTCCCGCCCTCGTCGAGGAACGTGCGGATCTGGTTGTTGATGGCCATGTGGCCGGGGAACGCCTCGTCGCCAACCTTCGGGAAGCCGCGGGTGCCCGAGGCCATCAGCACGCCGGGGCCATAGAGCACCAGCTTCGTGTCGAAGCCCTTGCGCAGCACGCGCGTCGTCGTCAGCAGGTTGACCAGGCCCACCGAGCCCTCGTACGGCACGGTGTGCATGAACGTGTAGGCGGTCTCGCCCGGATTGGCCTGGACGTCGGGAAACACCTTCTCCTGGACGTCGAAGAGCTCGGTACCCGCCGGCTGCTCGGCGAGGTCGGTCTTGGCCACTTCGCACCCCCTTATCGGGAACGCCAGATGCCGGACGCATCGCGCGCCCGACCGATCGTGTCGGATCGCGAATGCTGTTCTATCGACGTTGAGAGGGTCTCGTCAAGCGATAACTGGCGGGAAACGGGCTTCGGAGACCGTCTGTCGAAGCGGTTGCGACCAACCGTCCATCTACGATAGGAAACGATCCGCCCGCTTGCATCGGCCTTTCCGATAGTGCACATTTCGTCTTGGAAAGTTGATGACTGCCGAACCGCACTTCGCCGCCGACATCGAGGAGACCGTGTCGGCGATCGGCGCCAAAGTCGCCAAGGCGCGCGCCGAACGCGGCTGGTCGCTGCAGCAACTCGCGCGCCGCGCCGGCCTGTCACCGGCCGCGATCCACAAGATCGAGAAGAGCGGCATGACGCCGACGATCACGAGCCTCATGAAGGTGGCGACCGCGCTCGGGCGCAGCGTCGGCTACTTCATCGAGGAGGCCGACCCGCTGCGGCCCGTCACCGTCGTGCGCCGCGGCGAGCGCCAGCACCTCTACACGTCCAAGCAGGGCCTCGTGCTGCAGAACGTGTCGGGCCGCTACGGCCCGTTCTTCGCGGCGGGCGCGGAGGCGTTCGTCGAGCCGCGGGCCGACAGCGGCCCGGAGCCGATGATCCACCCGGGCGAGGAGCTCGTCGTGCTGCTCGAGGGCGAGATGTGCTTCACCGTCGACGGCGAGGAGTACGAGCTGGACGAGGGCGATTCGATCCACTTCCGCACCGCCCATCCGCACTCCTGGCGCAATCCGACCGACCGCCCGGCGCGGGCGATCTGGCTGGCGATTCGCAGCGCGTAAGGGGATGGCGTGGCGCGCCTCGTGATCGCGTTCGGGGGCAATGCCCTGATCCGCGAGGACGAGCGCGGGACGTGGCCCGAGCAGACGGCGCACGCCCTGGAGGCGGCGCGGGCGATCGCGCGCCTCGGGCGCGCCGACCAGGTCGTGCTGACCCACGGCAACGGCCCGCAGGTCGGAGCGCTGGCCGTCCAGCAGGCGATCGGCGAGCCACACGCGCCGGCGCTTCCGCTCGACGTCCTGGACGCCATGACCCAGGGCGAGATCGGCTACCTGCTCCAGCAGGCGCTCGCCCACGTCGACCCGTCTCTGCGCACGGCGACGGTGCTCACCCGCGTGCTCGTCGACCCGGACGACCCGGTGCTGCGCGAGGCGCCGACGAAGCCGATCGGGCGCTTCTTCGGCGAGGACGAGGCGCGGCGCCTGGCGCGCGAGCGCGGCTGGCACGTCGCCGAGGACGCCGGGCGCGGGTGGCGGCGGATGGTCCCCAGCCCGCGGCCGGTGGAGGTGCTCGAGGTCGACCACGTGCGCCTCCTGCTCGACGGCGGCGCGCTCGTGATCGCCGCCGGCGGCGGCGGGATCCCGGTCGTGCGCCAGGACGGGCACCTCGTCGGCCTCGACGCGGTCATCGACAAGGACCGCTGCGCGGCCGAGCTGGCGGTCGCGCTCGGCGCCGACCTGCTCGTGCTCGTCACCGGCGTTCCCCGCGTGGAGATCGGCTTCGGTACGCCGACCGCGCGCGAGGTGCTTCGGCTCACGGTCTCCGATGCGCTGCGCCACCTCGCGTCTGGCGAGTTCCCCGCCGGGAGCATGGGCCCCAAGATCGAGGGCGCGGCGCGCTTCGTCGCCGGCGGCGGGTCCGCGGTGATCACCGACGCCGGGCACCTCGCCGGCGCGGTGCGCGGCCAGCACGGCACGTGGATCGTCCCCGACGCTGACGGGCCATCGCTGCTCGCGCCGACGCCCGTCGCGGCATGACCTGGCAGGTGCACACGCTGGCCGATCGCTACGCCGACAGCGTGCGGCTCATGTCGATCGCGCAGACGCTGCGCGGCCACGACGGCGTCGCCGCGTGCGAGATCGTGATGGGCACGC
>DATFRW010000130.1:0-9984 GCA_035262945.1 Solirubrobacteraceae bacterium | reverse complement strand
TCCACGCCAGCCCGCCGCCGCCGACGGACTTGCCCACGTTCCAGCGTCCGAGCAGGCGCCCGGTTGGTCCGAAGCGGACGAGCCGGCCGCTCGCGGACACCCAGACCGCATCGCTGTGCGGCGCGAACGCGACCGCGGCCGGGCGGGCGACCGCCATGCGCTTGCGCAGGTGGAAGCGCTCGAGGTCGACGATCGCGACGTGCTTGCTGTCGAGCGTGACCGCCGCGATGGTGCCGTCGTGGGCGACGGCCAGCGACGTCGGCCGCGCCCGCCGGCCGAGCGTGATCGACGCCTTCAGCGTCATCGTGGGCGCGTCGATGACGTCGAGCCCTCCCGGCCGGGCCGCGTAGACCCGCTGGCCGTCCGAGGACGCCGCCACCGCCGTCGGCGTGCCGGGGACCGGCGTGGCGCCGGCGACCGTCCGCGCGCCGAGGTCGACGGCGACGACGCGCGTGCCCGCCGCGACGTACGCGCGCGTGCCGTCGGGCGCGGCGGCGACGGCGCGGGAGCGCCCGCCCACAGGTACGCGCGCGACGACCTGGTTCGTGTTGACGTCGGTGAGTGTCGCGGCGCCGTCGCCTGACGCCACGACCACCACGCGGGCACCCGCGGCGGGCGCGAGGACCAGTGCGGCGAGGAGGACGGCGATCGGGGCGAGTTGGCGCATCGGAGTCACCAACCCGCTGTAGGGCGCAGAGGTTGCGCTCAGTCGTACGTCTCGCGCACCTGCGGCCACGACTCGGGGTCGTGCCCGCACACCACCAGCGCGTTGGGGGTGAGCTCGAGGTAGCGGCGGATCTCCCGTAGCGACCGCAGGTAGCGGTGCGTGTCGGCGTGGAAGACGGGCACGAGCTCCTCGTCGATGGTGCGCCGCGAGAACGCCGCGTCGGCGGTGAGCAGAAGTTCGCGTCCGGACCGCAGCCGCAGCAGGACGCTCATGTGGCCTTTCGTGTGTCCCGGCGTGGAGAGCAGGCGCACCGAGCCGTCGTCGAAGAGGTCGACGGCTCGTCCGAACGACGCGAACGACTCGACCTGCGGCGCGCCGAAGTCGAGCGTGCGCCAGTCGTAGCCCTGGTCGAAGAGCGCGCGGTGGTAGCCCTGCGTGAAGCCGCCGTGCGTGGCCGCGTCCCACTCGATGCGGTCGACGAGGAACGTCGAGCGCGGGAACTGCGCGACGGCGCCGACGTGGTCGTAGTGCATGTGGGTGATGACGACGAGGCCGATGCTCAGCGGGTCGATCCCGCGCGCGACGAGCCGGTTCGTGACCGCGTCGTCGTCCTCCATCCGCACGCTGTACGCGATCGCGGCGCGCCGGCCGAGCGCTTCGGACACGCTCCGGGCCGCGGCCGGAGGCAGGCCGGTGTCGATGAGGAACTGCCCGGCGGTGGGGTGCTCGACGAGGAAGCATTGGATCGGGACCCAGGTCCACCGGGACCGAGGGGTGAGGAGGTCGAGACCGCGCAGCCGCCACAGCGGACCCGAGGGCCGCTGGTAGAAGTGCGGCATCGCCTGCATCTCGCCGGTGCGCATCGGCGTGACGACGACGCCCGCGCCGTCGCTGCCGCCGGGCAGCGGCAGGGTCGCTCGCTTGGGATGCGTGTGCAGCGCCACCGGTGCGCCGCAGCGTATCTATAGGGTCCGGCGGCGCATGTTGCTTCCCGGTCTGCTCGAGGGAACCGTCGTCGCGACCGCGGGCGGTGCGGAGCACGTCGCGGCCGCGTGCGCGGCGCTCGGCGCGACGACCGTGACCCTTGACGCCGACCCCGACGACGAGGACGCGCTGGCGGCCGCCGCGGCGGCGCTCGGTCCGGTGGGCACGCTCGTGTGCGACGCGGCGTCGCCGTTCGCCGCCGCGGGTGGCGGGATCCCGGGGCTGCGCGCGGGGCTCGACCGCGCGTGGAACGCCGGCCGGGCGGTGACGAACGCGGTGTGGCGGCCGGGCGACGGCGGCAAGCTCGTCCTGCTCGGCCCGCGCCCGCGCGACGGCGCCCACGCGGGCGCGCTCGGCGCCGCGCTGGAGAACGCCGCGCGCACGCTGTCGATCGAGTGGTCGCGCTACGGGATCCGCATCACCGCGGTGCTGCCGGGCGACGCGACGAGCGACGACGACGTCGCCGCGCTCGTCGCCTACGTCGCGTCGCCGGCGGGCGACTACTTCACCGGCTGCGCCTTCACGCTGGGGGCGGCGGCCGGGGTCGAAGCGCCCTAGCGCGGGCAGGGCAGCTCGCGCACGATCGCGTCGAGCTGGGCCCGCGTGAGCGGCCGGCTGGGCAGCGGGTGCGCGCCGTCGGCGCGCAGGCCGTCGATGACGACGGCGAGGTGGCGCTCCCAGGCGGCGCCGGTCCCGGCGGCCCTCGACAGGCCGACGCCCGAGAGCAGCATCGGGATGTCCTCGGCGACGACGTCGCCGCGCATGTCGCCCGCCGCCTGCGCGCGCTCGATGAGGCGCTGGAAGGCGTCGAGCGTGCGGCTGCGGGCCTCGCGCACGTCGGGCAGCTCGAGCGCGGCGCGCATGCACTGGTGGAAGGCGCGGTCCTTGACGTGCAGGGCGGCGCCCTTCCAGATCACCTCGGTGAACGCCGTCCAGGGGTCGGCCGATTCCGCGGCGGCCTCGATCTGCGCGGCGAGCCACCGCAGGCGTTCGGCCATGACCGCGCCGAGGAGGTGGTCCTTGTCGGGGAAGGCGCGGTAGAGCGTGCCGACGCCCACGCCGGCGCGCTCGGCCAGCTCGGGCATCGACGCATCGAGGCCGCGCTCGGCGAACAACTCGCTCGCGGCGGCCAGGATGCGGGTGCGGTTGCGTTCGGCGTCTGCCCTGCGAGGGCGTGATGTCGTGCTGGCTTGCATTCTTAGGGAACCGGAATCCTCTTTCCGTATACTACCCGGAACGACCTTTCCGGTTACGAAGACGGGAGCACCCATGGCCGACAAGACCACGTATCTCTCGCTCGGCGCCTATTACTCGGCCGACAAGCGCCGCGACATCTCGCGCGAGCACGACGTCGGGCTCTGGTGGCTCGGCGACGACTGGCACGCGCCGCGTTTCCGCGCCGCCTGGGTGGCCGAGACCGGCGAGCTCTACGTCATGCAGCACGAGGGCACGCCGGGCGGCGGCCGCGTCGACGTCGTCGCGAGCTTCACGACGCTCGACGAGGTCGAGGAGCGCCTCGACGGCTGGCGCGACGTCGTCGGCGAGTGGGGCTCCCTGCGCTGGCTCGTCGAGCGCCTCGGCGACGGGGTCCCGGCGCGCGTGCGCAACGCGGCCGGGCTGGGGGAGGCGCCGCCGCGCTTCGAGCGCCCCGTCGCCTCGGACGTCGCCTAGAGCGGACCTTCGTCGGCCCACGGCACCTCGACCGAGTCTTCGGTCGGGGAGTCGCGGGCGACGACGTAGTCGGCGGGCTGGTCGTCCGAGAGGTTCTCGACGACGTGCGTCTCGCGCGGTGGGACGTAGAGCAGGTCGCCCGGCTCGACCTCGACCGTCTGCTCGAGGTGCTCGCCCCAGTGGATCGCGATGCGCCCCGAGAGCATGTAGAGCGCGCTCTCGCAGTTGGCGTGGTAGTGCGGCCGCGAACGCGCGCCCGCGGGCACGCGGAACTTGGCCATGTAGATGTTGGTGGCGCCCGTCGTCGCCTGCGAGAGCTCCGCGCCACCCAGGATCCCGCGCGGGATCTCGTGCTCCGGGCCGGGCTTGACGACCTTCACTGCGCACCTCCCTGGTCGACGGGGAGATCGTAATCCACCCATTGGGACCGCCGGGCACCGACGCGTTCGTAGACCGCCTGGGCGCGGAGGTTGTCGGGCGCCGTCCGCCAGGCGAGCCACGCGGCGCCGTGCCCGCGGCAGCGCTCGACGCAGGCGGCGATGAGCGCGTCGGCGGCACCGCTGCCGCGACCGGCGGGCGCGACGAAGAGGTCGTTCATCACGCCGATGCGAGCGCCGCGCGTCGTCGACCACGTCCAGAAGATCGTCGCGAAGCCGATCGCCTGCCCGCCGCCGTCGCGCGCCATCAGCTGCACGCCCTCGCGCGCGGAATCGGCGATCAGCGCGCGGCACAGCGCGAGCAGGGCCTCGTCTGACGGCGCGACCTCGTAGAAGTCGCAGTAGCCGCGCATGAGCGGCAGCAGCTCGGCGAGGTCGGATTCGCGGACGACGTCGATCGCGGTCACGCCCGCCACGCTAGCGCTCAGGTGGTCATCCCGGTGAACTGGCCGCCCGTGATGTTGAGGACCTGGCCGTGCACGAAGTTGCTCCACGGCGAGCACAGGAAGAAGACGCCGCCGGCGGCCTCCTGGGGCGTGCCCGCGCGGCCGATCGGGATGAGCATCGCGGCCATGCCGCGCATCTGATCGGGGATCCCGAGCTGGACCTTCTCGCCGCGGATCTCGACGACGTTCGAGTCGTCCTTGGAGGCGGTCAGGCGCGTCTCGATGTAGCCGAAGGCGACCGCGTTGACGTTGACCTTGAACTGCCCCCACTCCTTGGCCAGCGTCTTGGTCAGTCCGACGATGCCGGCCTTGCCGGCCGCGTAGTTGGCCTGGCCGGCGTTGCCCATAGTGCCACTGATCGACGAGACGTTGACGATCTTGCGAAAGACCTCGCGGCCCTCCTCGCGCTCGACCTTCGCCGGCTCGCGCAGGTGCGGCGCGGCGGCGCGGATGACCCGGAACGGCACGACGAGGTGGATGTCGAGCATCTTCTGGAACCAGTCGTCGCTCATCTTGTGGATCGGCGCGTCCAGCGTGTAGCCCGCGTTGTTGACGACGATGTCGATCTTGCCCCAGGCGTCCATCGCGGTCTGCACGAGCGCCTCGGGCGCGCCCTCGGCGGTGAGATCGCCGGCGTAGACCGCGGTCTCGCCCGCGATGCCGTCGGCCGTCTCCTGGGCCGCGTCGCCGTCGAGGTCGTTGATCACGACCTTGGCGCCGTGCTCGGACAGCAACTCGGCGGTCGCCTTGCCGATGCCGCGCGCGCTCCCGGTGACGATCGCCACCTTGTCGTCGAGGACTCCCATCACGTCTCCTGTTTCGAATGTAAGGCGTCCGAATCCTATTGACCGGGTTTTTCGCACGGATGCAGTGGAGTTGAATCCGGACGATTTTGCACGGATGCAGTGCAGTTGAATCCGGACGATTTCAGTCGTCGCGCAGCGGACGCATCGCGATGATCGAGAGCAGGATCGCCGCGCCGCAGATGAGCCACATCCAGCGGTAGTCCTCGCCGGCCGCCTCGATCGCGATGCCCGCCAGCAGCGGCCCGAGCGCGACGCCGAGCCCGCGGCTGAGCGAGTACAGGCCGGTGACGGCCCCGTGCGCACCGCGGGGCATCATCGGCATCAGCAGCGCGTAGGGAAGCGACATCGTGACCCCGCCGCCGAAGGCGACGAGCGGGACGCTGAGCGCGACGACCCACGGCACGGTGCTGAGGAACGGGACCATGAGCCCGAGCCCGTAAACGACGAGCGAGGCTCGCATCACGCGCGCGCGGCCAAGCCGGTCGCCGAGGCTGCCGCTGACGAGCGCGCCGCCGAGCACGACGACGGCGGCGGCACCGATGACCAGCGACGACTCGGCCAGCGAAAGGCCCATCGTCCTCGTGACGTAGAGGACGATGAACGTCTTCAGAGCCGAGAGCGCGAGCTCCCAGAGGCTGTTGGCCACGAGGAACGCCTGCAGCTGCCGCTGGCCGCGCACCAGGTGGCCGATCTTCCGGCAGACGCCCACGATGTCGCCGTCGTCGTCGGACGGCCGCTCCTGGCGGCGATAGCGCACGCCGGCCCAGCCGAACGCGCCGAGGCTCGCCGCCACGATGACGGCCGCGGCGAGGAACGGCAGCGGGTCGCCGATCGAGAACAGCAGGCCGCCGCCGACCAGCGCGAGGAACGTGCCGAGGCCGCGAAACAGCGCCTGACTCGCCTGCGCACGGCCGGCGATCTCGTCCTCGACGAGGTCGGGATAGAGCGCGCGGTAGGGCTCGTAGGCGACGAAGTAGCCGAAGAAGAACACCGCGACGACGATCGCCGCCGCCGCGATCGAGTTGACGAAGCCGAGGATCGCCAGCGCGGCCACGAGCGGCGGGGTGGCGGCGATGATGAACGGCAGGCGCCTGCCGATCGGGGTCCGCAGGGTGTCCGACCACGCGCCGACGACAAGCGGCAGCCACATGGCCATGAGTCCCTCGCCGCCGATGAGCAGGCCGATGACGATCGACGAGTTCGAGAACTCCTCGGCCAGCACCGGCAGGTAGGTGGAGACCGTGGTGATGGCCAGCGCGAGCGCGAACGTGGGCACGCCGAGGATCGCCAGCACGCGCAGCTCGCTGCGCTGCAGCACCCTGTCGACCGTGGCCATCCAAGCCACGGTATCGAAGGGAGTTGGCGCGTCAGCGCTCGGCGCCGCGACGGCGCCGTGCGACGAATGCGCCGGCCGCGAGCACCAGGACGGCCGCGCCGCCGGCGAAGCCGAGCAGGGAAGAGCCGCCGCCCGCGGCCGCGCTGCGGGCCCGGGCCGGTGGGCTCCCGGCCGGCGCGGGCGGCGGCTCGCGCACCGGGCCGAGACCGAGCGGGTGCCGAGCGCGGCCACGTGGCCGACGCGAGGCGGGTCCCGCTTCCGATCTCACTTCGGCCGGGTACGGGCGCAGGCCGCGCGCGGCGCGGCGCAGGGCTTGCGCGGTCACGCCCGCCGGGCGCGTCCAGATGTCCTTGCCGTACTCGCCCTGGGCGCGGATGAGGTTCGCCGCGCGCAGGTAATGGACGGTGAAGCCGCCGGCCTCCTCGCCGTCGTGGCGCATGCGCACGTTGACCGCGAAGTACGGGCCGCCGCGCGCCGGCGCCAGCGTCTCGTAGCCGCCGTCAATGAAGCCGCGCAGGGGCGCCTTCGCCGTGATCGCGTGGCAGCCGGTGGTGCCACAGACCGAGAGCGAGCCCACCTCCTTGGCGGCGGCGGAAGCCGGCAGCGCGAGGACGGCGAGTGCGGCGACGACCGCGGTGCGCATGGTGCCCCGGTTACACGCGCGAGGGCGGCGCGGTTCCCGCGCTACAGGCCCATGGTCTTGGCGAGGATCTCCTTCATGATCTCGTCGGTGCCGCCGCCGATCGGCCCGAGCCGGGCGTCGCGCGCCATGCGTTCGATCTCGTACTCGCGCATGTAGCCCGCGCCGCCGTGGAGCTGCAGGCAGCCGTCGATGACGTCGAAGGCGGCGCGCTGGGTGGCGAGCTTGGCCATCGTCACCTCGCGCACGGCGTCCTCGCCGGCCGCGAAGCGGCGCAGCGCGTCGTAGGTGACGCAGCGCGAGGCGTGCGCAGTCGTCGCGAGTTCGGCGAGGCGGTGGCGCACCGCCTGGTGCCCGGTCAGCGGCCTGCCGAACGCGCGGCGCTCGCGCGTGTAGGCGACGGTGCGTTCGAGGGCCACGTCCATCGCGCCGACGGCGCCGAGCGCCATGAGCAGCCGCTCCCACTGGAAGTTGGCCATGATCAGCTTGAAGCCGCCGTCGAGCCCGCCGAGGAGGTTGTCCGCGGGGACGAAGACGTCCTGGAACGCGACGGTCGCCGTGTCCGAGGCGTGCCATCCGAGCTTGTCGAGCTTCGCGGTCGCGATGCCCTCGCCGGCGTCGACGATCAGGAAGCTCAGGCCGTGGTGGCCGCCCTCGGCACTGGTCTTCACCGCGGTGACGTAGAAGCCCGCGCGGACGCCGTTGGTGATGTAGGTCTTCTCGCCGTTGACGACGAAGCCGCCGTCGACGCGCTGCGCGCGGGTGGCGATCGCGGCGACGTCGGAGCCCGCGCCGGGCTCGGTGATCGCCAGCGCGGCGACCTTCTCGCCCGCGATCGCGGGAGCCAGGTAGCGGCGCTTCTGGTCATCGGTGCCGAACTTCCACACCGGCGGGGTGGCGATGCCGACGTGCGCGCCGACGCCCGCGGCCAGGCCGCCCGATCCGCAGCGGGCCATCTCCTCGGCGAAGACGGCGTCGTGGAGGTAGTCGCCGCCTTGGCCGCCGTACTCCTCGGGGTACTTGAGGCCGAGGAAGCCGACGGCGGCGAGCTTGGCGAACACCTCGTCGGGGAACCAGCGCGCCTCCTCCCAGGCGGCGGCGTGCGGGCGCAGCTCGGCCGCGACGAACCGGCGGATCGAGTCGCGCAGCGCGTCGTGCTCTTCGGTGAAGGGCGGGGTCACCGCCGCGGCGCGTAGCGGTGGTGGAGGTCGAGCGAGTTGCCGTCCGGATCCTCGAAGATCGCCTGGTGGCAGACGCCGCTGTCGATGATGTCGCCGTTGAACTTCACGCCGCGCGCCTCGAGCTCGGCGCGCGCGGCCGCGACGTCGTCGACACGCAGGGCGATCGGGACCTTGGTGGGCTGGAACTCGATGCCCAGCGGCTCGCAGGCCATGAGCGCGAGCGTGACGGTGCCGGTCTCGAACTCGGCACCGACCGGCTCGTGGCCCGGGCGCTGCCACAGCGACGAGCGCGGGAGGCCGAGCACCTCGCCGTAGAACTCCATCGCGCGCGCGAGATCGGTGGTCGGTACCGAGACGAAGTCGACGCCGGTGACGAGGCTCATGACAGGCTCTCCAGGTAGGACGCGAGGCGATCGAAGCTCATCGAGGCACCGTCCTTCATGCCGGTCTTGAGCGCCGCGTCGCGCGCTTGCTCGGACGGGAAGAGGATGGTCTGGGTCATCGTCGTCCGCCCATCCTCCTCGATGAGCGTGAGCGTGTTGAGCGTCTGGGGCCAGCCGCCGCCCCACGACTCCGTCTGGACGACGCGCTCCGGTGGGACGACCTCCCGGTACTCGCCGCTGAGCTCCATCTCGCTGCCGTCGTCGCGGCGCCAGGCAAAGCGCCATGTCCCGCCGGGCCGCAGGTCGATCTCGCACACGGTCATCGTCCAGCCGTCCGGGCCGAGCATCCAGTGGGGGAGGTGCTCCGGGCTGGTGAACGCCTCGAAGACGAGCTCGCGCGGCGCGTCGAAGACGCGCGCCATGGTGAACTCGAGCTCGGAGGGCGTGGTGTAGGTCGTCGCGCCGGCGATGGTCACCGCTCCTTCTCCTTCAGCTGTTGCAGGTAGTCGTCGAGCCGGTCGTAGCTGGCGTCCCAGAAGGAGCGGTAGTCCTCGGCCCAATCGGCGACCTCCTTGAGCGGCCGCGCCTCGAGGCGGCACGGGCGCCACTGCGCCTGGCGGCCGCGGCTGATGAGGCCGGCGCGCTCGAGCACGCGCAGGTGCTTGGAGACCGCCGGCCCGCTCATGGCGAACGGCTCGGACAGCTCCTTGACCGTCGCGGCGCCCTCGATCAGGCGCGCGAGGATCGCACGGCGCGTGGGGTCGGCGAGGGCGGCGAAGGTGGTGCTGAGGGTGTCGGATGCCAACGGAACCAACTGGTTAGATAACCAATCGGTTCTTTAGTTGTCAAGTAGGGCGCGGAGTCGCTTCTGGACGGTCGAGTCGGGAGTGCGCCACGTGAGTCGCACGACGCGGTAGCCAGCGGCGGTGAGTGCGGCGTCCTTCGCGCGGTCGGCTTCGAAGGAGGCGCGGCTGCCGTGGTGCTGCCAGCTGTCGGTTTCGATGATCAGGCTGTGGGCGGGCCAGAAGAAGTCGGCCTCGCAGGGGCCGTGATCCGGGACATCGAGGGTGTGGTTGACGAGGGGCTCGGGGAGGTGGGCGGCGCGGATGATGGCGAGCACTCGGGCCTCCCAGTCGCTGCGGGTGAGCTTGGGCTCTCGCGCGGTCGCGGCCGCCAAGGCTTTTCCTCCGCGGTGCCCGTTTGACGTCGCCAGCACCTCGGTGATCGCTTGGTGGTCGTAGACGTCGAGGCGGATTGCGTTCGCGACTGCGCGCTCCAATCGCGCCGCCGTCTCCTTCGCCGCGATGTCGAGGAGGGTTCTGGCGACGGTGGTGATCGGGATGCCGCGGTGCGTGGTGGTGTTGTGGGCATTGAGGAAGCGGGTCCGATGCAGGCGGATGCCCGGCGCCCCGCCGCGGCTGCGGGCGGCGGTG
>DATFRW010000129.1:0-5087 GCA_035262945.1 Solirubrobacteraceae bacterium | reverse complement strand
CGCCTTCGCCATGGCCGCGTCGAGGTCATCGCCCGGCGCGGCGAGCATCGGCTGGATCGGGCGGCCGACCTGCAGCGAGATCGCCGCGAGGCCGGCGGCGCCCTCGGCGAGCGCCACCTCCGCGACCGCGCCGAGGTCGCCGCGCAGCATGTGCGCCCGGCGCACCGCGTCGCGCGGGACCTCCGCCGCCCGCGCGACGGCGTCGACCATGACGCCCTCCTGCGCGCCCTGGCGCAGCTCGCCGGTGATCAGCCTGCGCAGGAACTGCTGCTCGGGCTCGGTGGCGGCGGCGAACAGCGCGGCGAGCGCCTCGCGGCGCGCGGCCTGCGAGCCGGGACCCGCGAAGGCGCCGATGCGCTCGCAGGCCGCGTCGACGTCGCCGACGGTCAGCGTCGCCACGCTCGCCGGCGGGGGGAGGTCGCTCAGCGACCGCCAGCCGACGCCGATCTGGCGCTGGCGCAGATCGCCCGCCAGGTAGGCGACGCCGGCGGCGACCTCCTCCGGGCCGAGCCGGCGCAGCGCCTCGGCGAGGCGCTCGATCTTCGCCGTGCGCGAGGACGTCTCGCGCACCGCCTCGGAGGTCGTCGTCAGCTCGGCCAGCAGCACCAGGCAATCGTGGCAGGCGACCTCAGGGCACGGGGAACGCCTCGGCCAGCGCGACGACCTCGCCGCCGATCCGCTCGAGCGCGCCCTCGTCATCCCGCCGCGCGGCGTCGACGCCCGCGTCGATCCATCCGGCGATGAGCTCCATCTCGGCCGCGCCCATCCCGCGGGTCGTCACCGCCGGCGTGCCGAGCCGGATCCCGGACGGGTCGAACGGCTTGCGCGGGTCGTAGGGGACGGTGTTGTAGTTCGTGGTGATGCCGGCCCGGTCGAGCGCCTGCGCGGCGACCTTGCCTGGCACCTCCTTCGAGGTGAGGTCGATGAGGATGAGGTGGTTGTCGGTGCCGCCGGAGACGAGGTCGAAGCCGCGGGCGAGCAGCGCGTCCGCGAGGGCCGCCGCGTTCGCCACGGTCTGGCGCGCGTAGTCGGCGAACTCGGGGCGCAGCGCCTCCTCGAGCGCGACGGCGATCGCCGCCGTCGTGTGGTTGTGGGGGCCGCCCTGCAGGCCGGGGAACACCGCGCGGTCGAGCGCGCTCGCGTGCTCGGCGCCCGACAGGAGCATCGCCCCGCGCGGGCCGCGCAGCGTCTTGTGCGTCGTCGTCGAGATCACGTCGGCGTGCCCGACGGGCGACGGGTGGGCGCCGCCGGCGACGAGGCCCGCGATGTGCGCGATGTCCGCGACGAGGACCGCTCCGGCCTCGCGCGCGACCTCCGCGAAGCCTGCGAAGTCGATCGTGCGCGGGATCGCGGTGCCGCCGCAGAAGATGAGCTTCGGGCGCTCGGCGAGCGCGAGCGCGCGGACCTCGTCGAGGTCGACGCGGCCGGTATCGCGGCGCACGCCGTACTGGACCGCGCGGAACCAGGTGCCGGTGGCCGACACGCGCCAGCCGTGCGTGAGGTGTCCGCCCATCGGCAGCGCCATCCCCATCACGGTGTCGCCCGGCTCGCAGAACGCCAGATAGGCGGCGAGGTTCGCGGGCGAGCCCGAGTAGGGCTGGACGTTGGCGTGCTCGACGCCGAACACGCGCTTGGCGCGCTCGATCGCGAGCGGCTCGAGCCGGTCGACGACCTGCTGACCCTCGTAGTAGCGCCGCCCGGCGTACCCCTCGGAGTACTTGTTCGTGAACACCGTGCCCATCGCCTCGAGCACCGCGCCCGAGACGTGGTTCTCCGACGGGATCAGGCAGAGCGTCCGCGCCTGCCGACCCGCCTCCCGCTCGACGAGCGCGGCCACCTCCGGGTCGGCCGCGGCCAGTGCCGAGTCGTTCTGGACCTGCACGCTCATGACTGGGTCACCTCCAAGGGCTCGTGGGGTGCCCAGGCGCGCGGCTCGGCTGGGCTGCCGCTCCCCGGTGGTGCTCCACCTCCAGGCGCCAGTCACGGCAGCCCGCCGAGTGTACGCGAGCGCGTGGTCACGTCAGGCCGTGAGTGCCCTGTGTGACAGCCTTTCGCGTCGATGGCCGATGCACCACACCGCGTCGTGGTCGTGGGCGGCGGCTTCGGCGGCCTGCAGGCGACGCTCAAGCTCGCCAAGCTGCCCGTCGAGGTCACGCTCGTCGACCGGCGCAACTTCCACCTCTTCCAGCCGCTGGCCTACCAGGTCGCGACAGGCGCCCTGTCCCCGGCGGAGATCTGTTACCCGCTGCGGCGCATCTTCCGCCGCAAGCGCAACGTCCGCGTCGTGCTCGGCGACGTCGACGACATCGACCTGGCGGCGAAGCGGATCGGGCTGCAGCCCGTGTCCGAGGCCGACACGCCCGATCACCTCGACTACGACACGCTGATCGTCTCAGGCGGCTCGCACTACTCGTACTTCGGCCACGACGAGTGGCAGGAGCACGCCGCCGAGCTCAAGTCGCTCGAGGGCGCGCTGACCCTGCGCCGCCGCATCCTCACCGCGTTCGAGGCCGCCGAGCTCGACGTGCATCCCGAGCACCGGCGCGAGCAGCTCACGTTCGTCGTCGTCGGCGCGGGCCCGACCGGCGTCGAGATGGCCGGCCAGATCGCCGAGATCGCCCACGACATGCAGGGCGACTTCCGCTCGTTCGATCCCGCCGAGACGCGGATCGTGCTCGTCGAGGCGCTCGACCGGGTGCTCACCGGCTTTCCCCCCAGCCTGTCGGCGAAGGCGAAGCGGTCGCTGGAGAGCCTCGGCGTGACCGTGCGGCTCAACGAGTCGGTCGTCGACGTCGAGGAACGCAGCGTGACCGTCGAGCGCGCGGGCGGGGAACGCGAGCGCATCCCGACGCGCACCGTGATCTGGGCGGCCGGCGTCGTCGCGTCGTCGCTGGCGCCGCTGCTCGCCGACCGCTCCGGCGCCGAGACCGACAAGGCCCAGCGGGTGACCGTCGAGCCCGACATGACGCTGCCCGGCCACCCGGAGGTCATCGCGATCGGCGACATGGTCAGCGTCCGTCAGAAGGACGGCGAGGTCGTCGTCTTCCCGGGCGTCGCGCCGGTCGCGATGCAGCAGGGCCGCCACGCGGCGCGGGTCGTCGGCGATCGGCTCCAAGGCCGCGAGGCCAAGCCCTTCCACTACGTCGACAAGGGCAACCTCGCGACGATCGGGCGCGCGCGGGCGGTGGCCGACATCAAGGGGCTGCGGCTGAGCGGCTTCATCGCGTGGTGGACGTGGCTCGGCGTCCACCTCTTCTACCTGATCGGCTTCCAGAACCGGGTGCTCGTCCTCATCCGCTGGGCGTTCAGCTTCTTGAGCCACGGGCGCGGCGCGCGGCTCATCGCCCACGAGGAGACCGGCTAGGCCACGACGGTACGGCTCTGCTCGCGCATGAACTGCGCGAGGTAGTACGGGCCCAGGCCGCCCTTCCCCGTGGACCCGCTCGACTTCCAGCCGCAGAACGTCTGGGTTCCCGGCCACGCGCCGGTGGTCGCGCCCGCGCGGCGGTTGACGTAGACGACGCCGGACTCGATCTCGTCGAGGAAGCGGTCGACCTCGGATCGGTCCTCGCTGAAGATCCCCGCGGTCAGGCCGTACTCGGGCGCGTTGGCCTCGGCAAGCGCCTCGTCGAGCGAGCCGACCCGCGTCACTGCCACGAAGGGCAGGAACAGCTCGTCGCGTTCGAGCCGGTGGCCCGCGGGGAGGTCGGTGACGACGGTGGGCTCGACGAAGTTCCCCGCGCGACCGGGGCGCCCGCCGCCCGCCGCGATCCGGCCCTCGGCCCGCGCGGACGCGACGGCGGATTCGAAGCGGGCGACGGCGGCGGCGTTGACCACCGGGCCGACGAACGCCTCGCGGTCGGAGGGGTCCCCGATGGGCAGGCGCGTGGTCCATTCGGCCAGGCGCTCGACGAACGCGTCGTGGACGTCGGCGTGGACGATCGCCCGCGAGCAGGCGCTGCACTTCTGCCCGGCGAGGCCGAACGCGGCGCGCGCTACGCCCTCGGCCGCCGTGTCGAGGTCGGCCGCGGCGCTCACGATCGCCGCGTTCTTGCCGCCCATCTCGGTCAGTGCCGGGCGCCCGTACGGGCCGTCCTGCATCGCGCGGGCGATCGCGCGGCCCACCGCCGCCGACCCGGTGAACGCGACCCCGTCGACCGGGGCCTCGACGAGCGACCGGCCCGTGGCCTCGCCGCCGTGGACGAGGTTGAAGACGCCGGGCGGCAGCGCGCGCATCATCTCGGCGAGGATCGCGCCCGTCCACGGCGTCTCCTCCGACGGCTTGAAGACGACCGTGTTGCCGGCGATGAGCGCCGAGCTCGCCATCCCGATGGACAGCGCGGCGGGGAAGTTGAACGGCGCGATCACGGCAAAGACGCCGTAGGGGCGCAGCACGTCGGTGTTGCGCTCGCCGTCGACGAAGCTCGCGAGCGGCAGCACGTAGCCCTGGTTGG
This sequence comes from Solirubrobacteraceae bacterium, assembly GCA_035262945.1. Classification (GTDB taxonomy): domain Bacteria; phylum Actinomycetota; class Thermoleophilia; order Solirubrobacterales; family Solirubrobacteraceae; genus JAOPZW01. The sequence continues at coordinate 633 of DATFRW010000129.1, read as the reverse complement.
CCTCCATGTGCCCGGCGTACGCGGCGATGAGGTCGATGGCCTCCTGGACCTCGATGATCGACTCGGTCCGCGACTTGCCGGTCTCGAGGCTGACGACGGCGGCAAGCTCGAGGTGGCGCTCGCCGATCCCGTCGGCGACCGCGCGCAGCAGCGCGCAGCGCTCGTCCCACGGCGTGCGGCGCCAGCCGCCGGCGGCGGCGCGGGCGGCGTCGACGGCACGCGCGACAACCGCGGGCGGCGCCTGCAGCGCGCGGCTGGCCAGGGCGCCGTCGGTGCAGGGATCGATGCGGTCCAGCGGCTCGCCTTCGAAGACCTCCGCGCCGCCGAGGACGTGCGGCCGCGGGTCTCCGCCGCCCGCGGCGCGCGCCTGCGCCAGCCGCGTCTCGAACTCCTCGTCGGTCTCGGCGCCGAGGCCGCCGCTCGTGTAGGTCAGCCGCGTGCTCATGCGGGCGACCGTATACGGTGCCGCCCGCCGTGGGCGTCCGCACCGACTTCCCGCACCGCGTCCGCCGGATCGACCACGCGTGGATCCCGCTGTCCGACGGCACGCGCCTGGCCGCGCGGCTCTGGCTCCCCGAGGACGCGGGCCCGGTGCCGGCGATCCTCGAGTACCTGCCCTACCGCAAGGGCGAC
>DATFRW010000128.1:0-12805 GCA_035262945.1 Solirubrobacteraceae bacterium | reverse complement strand
GCTCGGCCGCGGTCGGCTTCGGCTCGGCGGTAGTGGTGGTCGCGGGGGGCGGGGGAGGGGCCGCCATGGTCGTCCCCGCCGGGAGGTCGCTCGCGCTGTTGTCGCCATCCCCGACCTGGCTGGCCAGCGCCGCCGCCGCGGCGAACAGAGCGGCCAGCGCCAGCAGTCCCACCAGCAGCGCCCGGCGCTTGCGCGGACGGCGGACCTCGAGCGAAACGCGCTCCCCAGGCGCGGCCTCGAGCAGGTCCGGGACGGCCGCGACGCCCGCCAGCGCCAGCGCCCGCGCCGCGCGCCGCCGCGCGGCCGGTGTCGGCTCCGTCTCGCCGAACGCCGCGACGAGCTGCTCGACCGTCGGCCGCCGATCGGCGGCGCGCCCCCGCCGAACCGCGCGAGCGATCCGATCGGCGACCTCGAGGTCGCCAAGCGGGACGGGTTCGGGAGCGCCGCCTGACACGGCGCATGTACTACCAGCGCACCCGGTCGGCGACCGCGTACCCTAGGGGAGCGCATGCCCCACCTGTTCATCTGCCCGAACTGCGGCCACCGCACGACCGAGTCCGATCGCACCGCCGGCTTTCGCCGCCAGGCAAAGGGCTGCGCGCGGTGCGGATTCGGCTTCCTGTTCGAGCTGCTCGACGACTACTACCCGGCGCCCGACGCCGCGTTCTTCGTCTGCGATGCGGAGGGGCGCGTGATCGGCTGCGGGCGGGGCTCGTTCGAGCTGACCGGGCTCGACGACGAGCGCGTGATCGGCCGCCCGGTCCGCGACGTCCTCGGCCTGCGCTTCGAGAACTCCAACGACCCGGTGGGGACCGTCCTTGAGTGGGGCGTCCGCTCGCTCAACCAGCCGGTCGAGGTGAATGCGGAGGGAGATCTGCCCGCTCGGGCAACCGCTGACCTGTTTCCGGCGTACGATGAGGACGGCGGCATGCTGCTCGTCCTGACCCCGACGAAGTAGCACTCCGCCCGCGTCCCCATGACCGACCGTCGTCGCAATCTGTTCGTCCTGCTGCTGGTCGCGGCACTGCTCCTCGCCTCCTTCGCCGTCATCCTGGCCAAGCCGACGCGTCTCGGCCTGGACCTCAAGGGCGGCGTCTCGCTGATCTACCAGGCCAAGCCGACCAAGCAGTCGAAGGTCACCAGCGACGCGATCAACCGCTCGATCGACGTCATGCGCAAGCGCGTCGACCAGCTCGGCGTCGCCGAACCGCAGATCCAGCGCTCGGGGCCCGACCAGATCGACGTCTCGCTGCCGGACGTCAAGAACGCCGACGAGGCCGCGTCGCAGGTCGGCACCACCGCCCAGCTGTGGTTCTACGACTGGGAGGGCAGCGTCTACGGGCCGGATTGCAAGCTCCACCCGCAGGACCAGAACGTCACCGGCGGCCAGGCCGCGGGAACCGACTCGATCCCGCCGGCGCTCTCGCAGTACGACGCCGTCACGCGCGGCGCCAAGTGCCCGCGCACGGACACCGGCAAGGAGTCCTCGGGCGACAAGCTCTACCTGGTCGACAAGAAGAGCAAGCGCGTGCTCGTCGGCCCCGACGAGAGCCGCGCCGACCTCGAGCGCGACGCCGCGGCCAAGCGGCTCACGGTCAACGACTCCGACGTCATCACCGTCCCGCAGGGCGTGACGATCGTCCGCGCCGAGCAGGCCGATGCCAACGCCAAGCCGCCGAACAGCTGGTACGTGCTCAAGGACCAGACGGTCCTCGGCGGCAAGGACATCAAGAACCCCGAGCAGGGCTTCGATAACGGGCCGGGGGAGAGCGGCGCCCCGAACGTCACCTTCGACTTCACCGGCCACGGGAAGAGCGTCTGGGAGACGTTCACGAAGAAGCTGGCCCAGCGCGGCCAGGAGTCCTCGCTCGGCGCCGCCGGCGACGCCTCCAACCAGCACTTCGCGATCGTGCTGGACAACGAGCTGATCTCGGTCCCGCAGATCGATTGGCACCAGTACCCGAACGGCATCGACGCCAGCGGCGGCTCGCGCATCTCGGGCGGCTTCACCATCGACTCCGCCCAGCGTCTCGCCAACCTGCTGAAGACCGGCGCGCTGCCGATCAAGCTGCAGCTGATCTCCTCGTCGCAGGTCTCGGCGACCCTCGGCAAGCAGGCGCTGCACCAGGGCCTCATCGCGGGCGCCGCGGGCTTCATCATCGTCGCCCTCTTCCTGCTGATCTTCTACCGCGTCCTCGGGCTCATTGCGGTCGGCGCCCTCGTCGTCTACGCGATCTTCCTGTTCGCGCTGATCAAGCTGATACCGATCACGATGACGCTGCCCGGCATAGCGGGCCTGATCCTCACGATCGGCGTCGCGGCAGACGCGAACATCGTCATATTCGAACGCGTCAAGGAGGAGTTGCGCAACGGGAGATCCATCCCGGCTGCCATCTCCGCGGGCTACAAGCGTGGCCTCTCGGCGATCGTCGACGCGAACGTCGTGACCTTCATGGTCGCGTTCATCCTCTTCCTGCTCGCGACGGCGGGCGTGAAGGGCTTCGCGTTCGTGTTGGGCGTCGGCACCCTGGTCTCGTTCTTCACCGCGGTGCTGCTCACCCAGGCCGTCCTGGGCGTCATGGGCCGCTCGAAGCTCATCCACAGCCCCTCCGCGCTAGGCGTGAGCCAGAAGCGCGAGCGGCGCCACTTCGACTTCATGGGCGCGTCGAAGTGGTTCTTCTCGATGTCCGGCGTGATCCTGCTCATCGGCGCGCTGGCGATCGGCGGCAAGGGTCTGAACTTCGGCATCGACTTCGAGTCCGGCACCCGCATCAAGACCGAGCTCGCGCGCAACGCCGACGAGAACGCCGTGCGCGACGCGATCGCGCCCAGCGGCTTCGCCGATGCCGAGATCCAGCGCCTGAGCGGCTCGGGCGCCGGCAACAACGCGTTCCAGATCTCGACCTCGACGCTCAACGAGCGCCAGCGCACCTCCATCCAGACGGACCTGCAGCGGCAGTTCGGCGTCAAGTCCTTCGACTACGACACGATCGGGCCGACGTTCGGCCGAACGGTGGCGAAGGGCGCCGTGATCGCGATCATCGCTTCGCTGCTGGTGATCTCGGTCTACATCTCGCTGCGCTTCGAGTGGAAATACGCGGTACCAGTGCTCATCGCGTTGATGCACGACCTGCTGATCACCAGCGGCGTGTACTCGCTCACCGGCCGGGAGGTGACGACGTCGACGGTCGCGGCGCTGCTCACCATCTTGGGTTACTCGCTCTACGACACGATCATCGTGTTCGACCGTGTGCGCGAGAACGTGCCGCGCATGCCTCGAGCCGCGTTCTCCCAGATCGTCAACCGCTCGATGAGCGAGGTGCTGACGCGATCGCTGGCCACCTCGTTCTGCACGGCGCTGCCGATCCTCGCGCTGCTGCTGTTCGGCGGCGACACCCTCAAGGACTTCGCGTTCGCGCTGCTCGTCGGCGTCATCTCGGGTGCCTACTCGTCGATCTTCATCGCCTCGCCGGTGCTCACGCACTGGAAGGAGCGCGAGCCCGTGTACATGCGCCGTCGCCGTCGCATCGCCGAGGAGAACGGCGGCGTCGTGCCGCCCTATGCGGTGGCGACCGCGGGCGCGCCGGTCGACGTGGCGCCGCCCGAGAAGGTCGGCCGGTCGCGCCGGATCACCGAGCCCGAGGACCCGCAGCGCGGCGTCTCGCAGGCCGAGTTCCAGGAGATGGTGCGCGACCTGCACGTCGATGCGCCGCCGACCGCGACCGCCGAGCGCGAGCGCGATCCGGCTGCGGACCTCGACCCCGAGGACCTCGTGCTCAAGGACGACAAGGCCAAGCGCGCGCCGAAGCCCAAGCGCCCGCGCAACCGCCGCCACGGGAGGAGCCGCTAGCCATGGCACTGCTCGCGTGGGCCATGATGGGTCTCGCCCTCTGGCACTTCACGATCTTCCTGCCCGACCGCTTCTGGGGCGGCATTGTCGGCGCCTTCCTCGGCGCCCTGATCGGGGCGATCATCTTCGGCCTCATCGTCAACGGCTTCACGATCCCGGGCCAGAACGAGACGCACGTCCTGCAGGCGCTCGAGGCGATCCCAGGAGCTCTGCTCGGGATCGGCCTCGTGTACTTCGAGGGCGTGCGCCGCGGGTATCCGGCGCTCGAGCTGTAGCGCGCGGCCGTGGCGAGCCACGCGGTGCCGAACGCGCTCGTCGGCGCCGTCCTGCGCTCGCCCGCCCATCGCCTGCTGAGTGGCAACCTGATGCTCCTGACCGTCCGCGGGCGGCGCACCGGGCGCGAGTACACGTTCCCGGTGCAGTACGCGCGCGACGGCGACACCGTCTACGTCGTGCCCGGCGGCTACCGGACCAAGACCTGGTGGCGCAACCTCCTTGAGCCCGCGCCCGTCCAGGTGCGCATCGGCGCTGACGAGTACGCCGGGACCGGGCAGGCGTTCGTCGGCGAGCGCGACCCGGAGCGCACCGCCGACGCGTTCCGCGCCTACCTCGCGCACCATCCCGACTCCGCGAAGCGGCGCGGCCTGACGACCGATGACGACGCGCGGCTGCGCGAGGCCGCCGCCCGCGAGGCGATCGTGCGGATCGACCTCGCGCGCTAAGTCAGACCCGTGTGAGCTCCGCGAGGACGCGCGACGGGTCGGCCGCGCGCGGCCAGCGCGATGGGCGGTTGCCGAGCGCGACGAGCTCGTCGACCAGCGCCAGCGCCTCCTCGTGGACGCCGGCCTGGAGCGCCACCCGCGCCGCCCAGGCGCCCGCGGCTCCCGGCGACGCGAGCCCCAGCGCGGCCCGCCGCCCGGGCAGCGCACCGCCGTGGCGGCGAGCGAACTCCAGGCACTGGCTGACCCGCTCGCGCTCGACCGAACGCCGCCCCGCCGTGTGCACGATCGCGGAAGCGACCGGATAGAGGTCCTGCCGGCGCCCGTCGTCGATCCCGTCGTTGTAGGTGCGCAGGAACGCGCCGATCGCCGGCGAGATGCAGCGCGCGCGGTCGCTGAACGGCTCGTCGGCGAGCATCGACGCGAGCTCCATCACGCACACTCCGGCATGCCGCGACGCGTGCCGTCCGCGCGTGAGGCGGACGGTCTGAAACGAGCGGTCGGTCATGTCCTCGACCTTACGCCGCGGCCGGCGCCTCGCGCAATCGCCGGGAACGGGCGCGCCCGGCGATGCGCTCGCCCGCGGTCACGAGCGCCGCGGTCGCCAGCAGGACGAGGAACGGGTCGATGGGCGTGCGGTAGCGGGGCGTCTCGACGACGAGGAAGACCACGCTCAGGAACATGAGCACCGGGACCGCCCACACGAACCACGGCGCGCGGCGCGCCATGCCCGTGAACGCGCCGGCGAGGGCGAGCGTCGCGACGATCCAGAAGCAGACCACGCCGCGATCGGCCCACTTGTGCGAGATCGTGAGCGTGGCGGCGGTCGCCCGCGAGCGGCGCTCGCCGGCGAGGTCGAGCATCCGGCGGCTGTTCCACCACGCCACCTTCGCCACGTACGTCGGGTGCGCGCGGATGTAGCGCAGCGACGCGGCGCGCAGCTCCTTCTCGAGCGTCGGCTCGGGGATCTCGCGCACGCGGTCATAGAGGTAGGCGTAGTCGGGGATGTGCTTGAGCGCCTGCCACGCCGCGGGGTTCTGCTTGTCGGCGCGGACGACGTCGTTGTACGTGCCGGCCATCGCCGACCCCAGCTGCGTCGAGACCGGCACGAACGCGTGCAGCTCGACCGCGTTGCGGATCGTCCATGGCGTGACGGTGAGCAGCGCGGCGACGACGAGCACGGCCGGCGGTCCGAGCGCCGCGCGCGAGCGCCACGGCCGCACGTCCCACACCGCCGCGGCGTACGGGATGAGCAGGATCATCGCGTTGGCGCGCGTGAGGATCGCGAGCCCCGCGAGGATGCCGCCGAGCAGCGCCCATCGGTAGCGGTGCGACGAGCGCCGGTGCTGCAGTGCGGCGACGAGCGCGGCCACCATGAACGCGTCGAACAGCGGCTCGGACATGACCGATCCGCCGACGGTGATGAGCGGGACGTAGACAGCCGTCAGCGCAAGCGCGACCAGCGCCGCAACCGCGCCCCACAACTGCGCCGCGAGCACGCCGACGAGCACCACGATCGCCGTCCCCACGAACGCCTGCGCGATGCGCGCGACGTGCAGTCGCCGCTTGTCTCCGGCGTGCTCGACGCCGAACAACTTGTAGACGCCGCCGAGGAAGTACGGATAGCCCGGCGGGCGGAACGCCGTCGGCCGGCCGTGCGCCAGCGTCTTCGAGAAGCCCTGGCCGTCGGCGATCGAGCGGGCGTGCACGTCGTAGTCGACGGCGTCGTGGCGCAGCGTGTAGCCCGGCGTCGACTGGACGTAGGCGATGCGGATCGCGAGCGCGCCGATGACGATCGCGACGGCCGCGATCCAGAACCAGCGGACGCTCACGGGTGCAGGTCGCCGGCCGACTGGCGCAGCAGCGGCCAGCGGCCGCGGCGGCGGTCGGCCGCGAAGCGCGCGAGCACCGCAAGCGTCTGCACCCCGTAGCGCACGCTGGTGACGAAGTCGACGCTCGACGCCTCGCCGAAGTAGCGCGTCGGGATCGGCACCTCGACGATGCGCGCGCCACGCGCCAGCACCTGGGCGAAGATCTGCTGGTCGAAGACGAAGTCGTCGGAGTTGCGCAGGAACGGGATCGAGCGCAGGAGGTCTGCCGAGAAGGCGCGGTAGCCGGTGTGGTACTCGGACAGGTGCTCGCCGAACACGCGGTTCTCGATGCCGGTGAGCAGGCGGTTGCCGACCCACTTCCACCGCGGCATCCCGCCGGCGATCGCCCGGTCGCGCAGCAGCCGTGAGCCGATGACCATGTCCGCTTGCCCTTCGACGATCGGTTGCACCATGTCGGGCACGAGTGCGGGGTCGTACTGGTCGTCGGCGTGGACCATGACGATGACGTCGGCGCCGTCGAGCAGGGCGCGGGTGTAGCCGGTCTTCTGGCCGGCGCCGTAGCCGCGGTTGCGCGGGTGGCGCACGACGTCGATGCCGTGCTCGAGGGCGACCCGGGCGCTGGCGTCGTGGCTGGCGTCGTCGACGAGCAGCGCGCGGTCGGCGGCGTCGACCGGGATCTCCGCGGCTACGGTCGGGATGGTGCGCTCGGCCTCGTAGGCGGGCAGCACCAGCATGACCTTGGCCGGGCCGCCGCGGTCCTGCACGAGCGGCCGCGGCGCGCGGTGCACCTCGACGCGCTGGGCGATGACGACGCGCTCGTCGTGCAGCGCGAGGCTCAGCGAGGCGTCCTCGGGGAGCCGTCGCGCGGCCGCGTCGAGCGGCGCATGCAACGGCCCGAGCCGCTCGGCGAGGCCCTCGGTCCACCGGCGCGCCGAGAACGAGCGAACGAGCGGCACGTCGGCGGAGATCACGAGGCCGCTCGCGCTGAGCAGCTCGCGCAGCGTGGCGCGCGGCAGCAGGCACGCGTGGGCGGGCACGTAGCCCCACCAGCGCTTGCCCGCGATCCGTGCGGTGAACGAGGACGGGTCGGGCGTGACGACGCACAGCGCGCCGTCGGGCCGCAGGAGCCGCGCGCAGCGCTCGACCGCGGCGACCGGGTCGTCGAGGTGCTCGAGCACGTCGGCGAGCACGACGACGTCGAAGCCATCGGCGTCCTCGAAGTCCTCGAGCGCGACCTCGCGCACATCGAGGCCGAGGGCATCGCGGGCGTGGCGCGCGGCGGCCCGCGACAGCTCGAGCCCGACGACCTCGAAGCCGCGCTGGCGCGCCTCGTCCAGGAGCAGGCCATGGCCGCAGCCGACGTCGAGCAGCCGGCCGCCGGGGACGTCGGCGCCGATGAGGTCGAGCAGGTGCGCGGCGGTCGCGCGCCGGCCGCTCTCCTCGGCGAGGTAGGCCTCGTCCTCGACGCCGCGGTACAGCTCGTGCAGCTCGTCGCCGCCGGGCAGCAGCGGTTGCTGGACCGTGCCGCACTCGATGCACTCGAGCAGGTCGCCGTGGCGGCCGATCTCGTGCAGCGACGGCGCGAAGGATGCCGCGTCGTGAGCGTGGCCGTTCCCGCTGACGCGCAGGCTCAGCTCACCGGCGCACACGCGGCAGGCTGCCTGCGTTGCCATGGCGGTAGCTTCCCCCACGAGCGGGCGACCCTACACGTCGCCCGCGTCCGACAGCGCTGCCATCCAGGGGCGCTGCGCCAGTTCGCGCGCCTCGTTCTGGCGCGGATCGTCGGGGCTTTCGCTGAGGTTCAGGGCCACGAGCTGGAGCGCGGCGCGGCACGCGCCGTCGGCGAGCAGGCCCCCGGCGAGCGCGTCGCCGCGCAGGTGCAGATTGCCGAGGACCGCGATCTCGGCGGCCAGCGCGGCGATCTCGCCCGCTGCTCGCGCGATGGCGAGCGGGCTGTCGGTGGCGTCGGACAGCGCCGCGTCGACGCGCTCGGCGCGTCCCGGCGTGTCCCTCGGCAGGCGCATCGCCTCGAGCACGGCGGCGTAGACGCTGAGCTCCTCCTCGGCCAGCGCGAGGGCGTCGGCGCGCAGCTGCGCCGCGCGCGCGTGGATCTCCGCCGCGCGCGCGTCGTCCGGGTCGCGCGCGACCGCGAACGCGGCCGCCATCTCCACGAGGCCGGCGCCGAGTGCGCACACGGTGGCCGAGCACGAGCCGCCTCCGGGCGCCGGCGTCCGCTCGGCGACGTCGTCGAGCAATTGCCCGACCGTGCGATCGGCGAGCGCGGCCATGCCCGCAGTATCGAGCACGGCGCGCGCGCGGCGTCAGGCGCCGTCGGACAGGCCCGGGATCCAGTTCGTCCCCGCGAGGGGCACGCGCGCCATCGCCGCGGCCTCGACCGTGAGGGCGACGAGGTCCTCGGGCTCGAGGTTCTGGACGTGCGACTTGCCGCACGCGCGCGCGAGCGTCTGCGTCTCGAGGACCATGGTGCGCAGGTAGTTGGCCAGGCGGCGCCCGCCCAGCTCGGGGTCGAAGCGGGCGGCGAGATCGTCGTCCTGCGTGGAAATGCCGACCGGGTCTTCGCCGGCCTGCCAGTCGTCGTAGTAGCCGGGCGCGGTGCCGATGTGCGCGTACTCCTCCGCGAACGCCGGCGAGTTGTCGCCCAGGGCGATGAGCGCGGCGACGCCGATCGAGACCGCGTCGGCGCCGAGCGCGAGCGCCTTGGCGACGTCGGCGCCGGTGCGGATGCCGCCCGAGACGACGAGCTGGACGCGCCGGTGCATCCCGAGCTCCTGGAGCGCGTCGACCGCGAGGCGCACGGCTGGGAGGGTGGGGATCCCGACGTGCTCGATGAACACCTCCTGCGTGGCCGCGGTGCCGCCCTGCATGCCGTCGAGCACGATGACGTCCGCGCCCGCCTTGACCGCGAGCGCGACGTCGTAGTAGGTCCGCGATGCGCCGATCTTGATGAAGATCGGCTTCTCCCAGTCGGTGATCTCGCGCAGCTCCTCGATCTTGATCTCGAGGTCGTCGGGCCCGGTCCAGTCGGGGTGGCGGCAGGCGCTGCGCTGGTCGATACCGGGCGGCAGGTCGCGCATCTCGGCCACGCGGTCGGAGATCTTCTGGCCGAGCAGGATGCCGCCGCCGCCCGGCTTGGCGCCCTGTCCGACGACGATCTCAATCGCGTCGGCACGGCGCAGGTCGTCGGGGTTCATGCCGTAGCGCGAGGGCAGCAACTGGTACACGAGCGTCTTGGACGCCGCGCGCTCCTCCGCCGTCATGCCGCCGTCGCCCGTCGTCGTCGAGGTGCCCATCGCCGAGGCGCCGCGGCCGAGCGCCTCCTTTGCGGGCGCCGAGAGCGCGCCGAACGACATACCCGCGATGGTGATCGGGATGTCGAGGTGCAGCGGCCGCTTCGCGTGGCGCGTGCCGAGCACGACGTCGGTGTCGCAGCGCTCGCGGTAGCCCTCCAGCGGGTAGCGCGACATGCTCGCGCCGAGGAGCAGGAGGTCGTCGAAATGGGGGAGGCGCCGCTTGGCGCCGAAGCCGCGGATGTCGTAGACGCCCTCGCGCGCGGCGCGCTGAATCTCGGCGATGACGTCGCGGCTGAACAGCGCGGACTCGCGCAGCGCCATCAGAACGCCCCGGCGTCGTCGACCGTGAAGTTGTAGAGCCGCCGCGCTGAGCCGTAGCGGCGGAACTCGGCCGGATCGACGTCGTCGAGCTGGGCACGCGCGAGGAGCTCGGCGACCTCCGCGCGGTGCTCGTCGCGCACGTCCTTCTCGATGCAGTCGGCGCCGAGGCCCGCGACGGAGCCGCGCACGTACAGCCGCGCCTCGTAGATCGAATCCCCGAGCGCCTCGCCGGCGTCGCCGCACACGACCAGCCGCCCCTTCTGGGCCATGAACGCGCTCATGTGGCCGACCGACCCGCGCACGACGATGTCGACGCCCTTCATCGAGATCCCGCAGCGCGAGGACGCGTCGCCGTTGATCACGAGCAGCCCGCCGTGGCCGGTCGCGCCCGCCGACTGGCTGGCGTTGCCCTCCACGATCACGGTCCCGGACATGATGTTCTCGGCCACGCCGACGCCGCAGTTGCCGTGCACGCGCACGACGGCCTGCTGGTTCATGCCGGCGCAGTAGTAGCCGACGTGCCCCTCGACCTCGACCTCCACGGGCGCGTCGAGCCCGACCGCGATCGCGTGCCTGCCCCCGGGGTTCACCACGCGCCAGTGCCGCGGCTCCACGTCGGTTGCGTGCAGGCGCGCGTTGAGCTCGCGCAGCGCCGTGTCCGCGAGGTCGATGACCTGGACGGCGGGCTCGGTGCCGGTCGTCATCCGACGAGGGCCCGCTCCCACACGTACAGCGTCGCGGGCGCCGGCTCCCACACGTTGGCGTCCTCGGCGCCGGGGAGCACGGCGATCGCGCGGTACTCCGAGGCCATGGCGACCCAGTCGTCGGTCTCCGCGAGCACGGCGGGCTTGCACGCGATGGGATCGCGCAGCACGGCGAAGCCGTCGGCCGTGCCGACCGCGAAGGTGAAGAAGCCGTCGAGGTCGCGCAGGCAGCCTTCGAGCGCTTCGCGCAGCGTCGCGCCCTCGCGCAGCCGCCAGGTGAGATAGCCGGCGGCGACCTCGGTGTCGTTGTCGGTCTGGAACGTGACGCCCTCGCGCTGCAGCTCGCGCCGCAGGCGGTTGTGGTTCGACAGCGATCCGTTGTGCACGAGGCACAGGTCCAGGCCGGTGGAGAACGGGTGCGAGTGCTGGGTCGTCACGCGGCTTTCCGTCGCCATCCGCGTGTGGCCGAGCCCGTGGCTGCCCTGGATGTCTTCAAGGGCGAAGCGGCCGACGAAGTCGGAGGGCAGCATGGCCTCCTTGAAGATCTCGATCGTCTCGCCGACGCTCATGACGCGCAGCTCCGGGTGGCGCTCGTGAAGCCAGGCCTGCACGCGCTCCGCGTCGGCGTCGACGACGAAGACCGCGTGGCTGGCGCGGACCTCGGGCTCGGGGTCCCCGCCGAAGGCCGTTGCGAGCCCGTCGCGCACGCGACCCCACTCGTAGTGCGGGTCCGGCGAGAACAGCGACACCTTGCTCGCGCCGGCCGGCGCGGGATCGCGGTAGACCGCCACGCCGGCGCTGTCGGGCCCGCGGTCGCTGAGCTGCGAGAGCATCGCTCCGAGGTGCTCGCCGAGCCGCTCGGTGATCAGCGGCGACTTGCCGAAGAGACCCACGATCCCACACATGGGCGGCGATTCTAGTGTCGCCCAACACCACCGCCAGTGGGGCAAAAACCCACAATTCGCGGCGGTTCTATGTGGTGTCAGTCCACCTCGAGCAGCCCGAGCCGGCGCGCCAGCCACGAGGCCGGAACCGCCTGCGCGGCAAGCGTGACGAGGATCGCCAACGCCACGACGGCCGCCAGCAGGTCGCCATTGGGCACCGCCAGGGCGGCGAGCACGCCGACGAGCGCGGCGGGTACGACGCCGGTCTCGCGCGTCCAGCACATGAAGGCCAGCTCGGCGCGGCTCCAGCGCCCGCGCCGGTCGGGGAACGTGCAGATCGCGACGGTCAGCGGGCGTGCGACGAGCATCAGCACCGCGACCACTGCGAGGGCCGGCATGATCTCGTCGCCGAGCACGCCGAACGGAAGGTTCGCGCCGACCAGAACGAAAACGAAGATCGTCACGATGTCGGCCAGGCTGCGCGAGGTGATCATGAGGTCGCGCTTGTGCTCGTCCTGCATCGAGAGGCCGAGCATCCGCATGTTGCCGACGATCAGGCCCGCAAGGAACGCGCCGAGGTAGCCGCTGCCGCCGGCGAAGTCGAGCGACACGTAGGACATGGCCACCACGGCCAGGAACGCGATCGCCGCCGACTCGCGCCAGATCCCTGTGCGGCGGCTCGAGATGGCCGCCGACAGCACGATGCCGGCGAGCACGCCTCCGGCCGTGCTCAGCGCGAGCTGGCCGACGAAGTCGCCCGCCGGACCGGTGAGCGAGTTCTGGCCCGAGAGCAGCGCTCCGGCGACGGCGAGCGCGAGCACGGCGCCGGTCGGATCGTTGAACGCTGACTCCGCGACGACGGTCTGGGCGACCTTCGGCCGCAGCCGGGAGCCGATGAACAGCGGGATCAGGATCGCCGGATCGGTGGGCGACAGCACCGCGCCCATGAGCAGGCCCTGCTCGAACGGCAGGCCGAACACCAGCGAGGCGGCCGCGCCGGTGACGACCGCGGTGAGGATGACGCCGAGCACCGCGAGCAGGCCGAGGCTCACCCACACCTTGCGCAGCACGTCGAGCGACAGATTCAGGCCGCCGTAGAAGAGGATCGAGGACACGCCGAGGGTGAACACGAGCTGCGCGGGGAGCGAGTCGAGCGGGACGTCGATGACATCGAGCGCCGAGGG
>DATFRW010000127.1:0-11265 GCA_035262945.1 Solirubrobacteraceae bacterium | reverse complement strand
CATGAGCATGAGGATCTCAAAACTGTCCTCGAGGCCGATCCACTGCAGCTCGGAGGCGGCCGGCAGGACGATCTTGAGGTTGCGTGTCTCCAGGGAGCGCCGGAAATTGGCGTACGCGGAACCCTTGATCGACACGAACGCATGTTCGCATGGGTCCAGGCGCCAGGCGCAAAGCCGCGGCCGCCCCGGGGGTGGCCTTCATGTGACGGCCGCGGCTGTGGCCTTTGCCCTCCAAAGCGGCCCGCCGACTTGAGGGAAATGGCAAGCACGGGAGGAGGCGGGCATTGTCCTCTCCGGGTCGCCGCTCCGCCATGGGGTCGCGCCCCTATTCGACCGGCGCGATCAGGGCTGCACGAGGCCGCGGCGGATGGCGTAGCGCGTCAGCTCGACGCGGTCGCGCATCCCGAGCTTGTCGAGAATGCTCGCGCGGTGGTTCTCGACGGTCTTGGGGCTGATGACCAGCAGGTCGGCGATCTGCTGGTTGGTGTGCGCCTCGGCGATGAGCTTGAGCACCTCGGCCTCGCGCGGGGTCAGCGGATCGACCGGGACCTCCTCGCCCGCCGCGGCGCGCGCCAGACGATCCTTGACCAGGGCGGCGGCCGCGTCGGGGTAGAGGAACGACTCGCCGCGCATCGTCGCGCGGCACGCCTCGACGAGGTCGCGGTCGACGGCGGACTTCAAGACGTAGCCGGCAGCGCCGGCCCTCAGCGCCTCGAAGAAGTACTGCTCCTCGTCGTGGATCGAGAGCATGAGCAGCCGGATCTGCGGGAGCCGGCGCGACAGCTCGCGCGCCGCCTGCAGCCCCGTGAGCCGGGGCATCGAGACGTCAAGAATCGCGAGGTTTGGCTGGTGGGCGCGGGCCATCGCCACCGCCTCGGCCCCGTCGGCGGCCTCGGCCAGCACCTCGAAGTCGGGCTGCGCGCTCAGGATGCTGCGCACGCCGTGCCGGACGACGGCATGGTCGTCGGCGACCAGCACACTGGTCTTGACCGGCGTCGTCACGAAAGCGGCACCTCAAGCTGGACGCGCGTGCCGTGCACGGGGCCGCGCCCGACCGTGAGGCGGCCCCGGACGAGCAGCGCGCGCTCGCGCATGCCGGTGATGCCGCGCGCCTCGCTACCCGTGTACGCGGGGACGCCGCGGCCGTCGTCGTCGATCGTGAGCCGAACCAGGTCGTCCGCGTGCCGGAGCTCGAGGGTCACGCGCGTGGCGTCCGCATGGCGCGCGACGTTGGTCAGCGCCTCCTGCGCGACCCGGTAGAGCGCGGTCTCTGCGTCCTCGTCGAGCGGGGGCAGGTGGGGATCGAGCCAGCGGTCGACGGGCAGGCCGCTATGGCGGGTCAGGCGCGTGGCGAGCGCGTTGAGCGCGCTGACCAGGCCGAGCTCGACGAGCAGGTCGGGCCGCAGGTCGCGCGCGATGCGGCGCACGTCCTCGAGGCTGCGCCGCGCGCCCTCGCGCGCCTCCTCGAGGACCTGCGGGTCGGGGGCGCGGATCGCCTCATCGATCTGCAACAGGACGCCGGTCAGCGACTGGCCGAGCTCGTCATGCAGCTCGCGCGCCAGCCGCCTGCGCTCGCCCTCCTGGGCGCGGAGCGCGCGCCGAGCGCTGTCGCGGCGCTCGTTCTCGAGCCGCTCGAGCATCTCGTTGAACGCGTCGGCGAGCTCGCGGACGTCCTTGGCGGCGCCGTCAGCGTGGAGCCGCGTGCCGGGCGCAAGCGGATCGACCGTGTGCATCAGCCGCGTCAACCGCCGCAGCGGCGCGAACGCATGCCGGACGAGGACGATGTTGGCGCCCATCGTGATGCTCACGCCGACGATCAACACGATCAGCTCGCGGGTGTGAATCGGCGCGCTGACGGTCGCCGGCCCGAACGCGAGCGCCAGCGTCGCCGCGAGCATGACGGCCGAGTTCAGCAGCACGACGCGCCACGCCAGCGACATCTCGCGCGCGGGCGCCCGCGGGGCATGGAGGGGTGCGCTCGATGACATCTGCGCAGTCATGACGTCCGGAGCATGACGCCGCGCCGCACATGCTTGTCGAAAGAGGGGGTCGTGACCCCATGGGAACACGCGCAACCGTGCCTCAGCCTTGTGCGAAACCGCCTCAAGTCCCCCCTGGAGGAAGCTCGATGGGCCTGTTCAAGCGCAAGAAGGAAAGCGGCAGCATGTGCCCCCGGTGCAGCCAGCTCGTCTCCGACGACGAAGGCCTGGTCTGCCCGATGTGCGGCTGGGACCTGCGCGACGCGTACCAAGGTCCCACCGTCGCGGCGGTCGGCGCCGGCCACAACGGCGAGAAGAACAGCGACGCCGCCTGAGCCGATGCGCTCGCTGCGGCTCCGCGTGTGGGCGCGTTCGCCGGACCTCGACCGGCGCCTCGCCGAAGGCGTCTGGCCGACGAACTCGCCTGAGCTCGCGCTGCGAGCCAAGCAGCTCTGCAGTGCCCGGGCGCGACGGCAGCTCTCGGGCACGCTGACGGCGGCAGTCGAGGAGGCGCGGCGTCCCCGCGCGCTGCACAGCGCGCGGGCGCCGATCGTCACGCCCGAGGTGCGCCGCGCCGCGCCGCACCTCGAGGGCCTCGCGGACGACCTCGTCACGATCGGCGAGCCGCGCGTCCGCGGCATCGCGCTCGCGTCGTTCCTCGTCTGCGATCCGGGCAGCCCGCTGTACAACCGTCGCTCGCCGGTCAGCGTGCGCGAGCTGGCGGAGCGCGCCCGCGCCGCGCTCGGGTAGCGCTCGCTCGGGTTCCCGCTCGACACGGTCGGGCGGGCGAACTACCTTCGCGCGATGAGCGCTTACGAGCGCGTCGCGGTCGACGCCTCGCCGGAGGCCGTCGTCGCCGCGCTGCGCGACTCGCTGCGCGCCCGTGGCATCACCGAGTACGCCGTCGTCGACCATGGGCATGACATGGCCGCCGCCGGAGCGCCGGGGGTCGTCGCATGGACGCTCGTGTTCGGCAACCCGGCCGCGGGCGCGAGGCTGCTCGATCGAGAGCTCGCGGCGGCGGTCGACATCCCGCTGCGCCTGGCGGTGATCGGGGCCGGCGGCGGTGGCAGCGAGATCGTGCTGAGAGACATGCACTCGCTGCTCGGCGGCGATCTCGCCGACATCGCAGACGCCTTCACCCAGGTGCTTCGGGCGCTGGCCGTAGACGCCCGGGCCCGCGCCGCCTGACGACGGGCGACGCCGTCGGGCTGACGCCTTCGTACCCTGGCTGCATGTGGACCGCCCTCCCAGTGCCGGTCCGGCGGGCCGGCTACCGGGCGGCGCACCTGCTGCTGCGCATGTACTGGCGCGTCGCGCGGCCGGACACGCGCGGCGTCAAGTGCGTCGTGCGTGAAGGCGACGGGCTGCTGTTCGTGCGCCATTCGTACGGCGACCGGGGCTGCTGGGAGCTGCCCGGGGGCGGGATCAAGCGCGGCGAGGAGCCCCGCGACGCCGCGGCGCGGGAGGCGCGCGAGGAGCTCGGCCTCGACGTCCCGGAGTGGCGGTCGCTCGGAGCGGTGCAGGTGCGCGGCTATGGCAAGCGCACCACGATCCTGTGCTTCGAGGCGCGGCCGTCGGATCGCGCGCTGACGGTCGACGCGGGCGAGATCGAGGAGGCGCGGTGGTTCGACATTGCCGAACCGCCGCGCAGGCTGGGACACGACGCGAGGACGGTTCTGGCGCGACTCGTGCGCGAGCCCGCCTAGGCGCGGCAGGGCCGCGGCTCGCCGTAGGGCGTCGGCACGCCGTAGTGGCGGCTCAGCGTGGCGGCGTGCTCGGGCGGGCAGGGGGCGGGGGAGGCGAGCCGCACGGGCGCGTCCCGCAGCGCGTCTTCGTCGAAGGGCACCACGACCGCGTCCGCCCGGCTCGCCATCCGCTCGGCGGGGACGAAGGTGTACGGCCGCACCGCATGGCGCAGCCGTACGAGGAGCCAGACGGGCCGGTGGCTCGCCGCATCGACGAGCAGGTCCTCGATCGTGCCGGCGACGCCACCGCTGCGGGGGGACAGCGGGGCGCCGATGAGGGGCGGGATCAGGCCGGGAGCGTCCATGCTCTGGATGCCGGGGTTCCACACCTTCGTCGAGGATCCTTCATCGTGCGCTGAGGTCCGCTCGTACCCTGGAGGGTCGTGACGTCGCGCCGCCA
Organism: Solirubrobacteraceae bacterium; assembly: GCA_035262945.1. Taxonomy (GTDB): domain Bacteria; phylum Actinomycetota; class Thermoleophilia; order Solirubrobacterales; family Solirubrobacteraceae; genus JAOPZW01. The sequence continues at coordinate 7,138 of DATFRW010000127.1, read as the reverse complement.
CCTCCCGCTGCTCGCGGCGATCGCCTGCCTCGTCGGCATGGTGGTCGTCGCCGTGGTGGCGCTTGCCGTGCCCGCGGGCCACGTCCGCGATGCGGCCATGCTCCACGGTTTCGTGGCGCTCGACCGGCCCAGCCTGAACTTTGAGACGAAGGTCGTCGCGCACCTCGCCGACCCGCTGCCGTATGCGGTGGCCGGATTGCTGTGCGTCGGCGTCGCGCTCGTTCGCCGTCGAGGGTGGCGTGCACTGGCGGTGACGGCGCTGCTGTTGATCACCGGCGTCTCGTGCCAGGCGCTCAAGCACCTGCTCGCGCAGCCGCGCATCGAGGCATGGCTCAGCGTGCAGGATCAGATCAGCAAGGCGTCCTGGCCCAGTGGGCATTCGACCGCGGCGATGACGCTCGCGCTCTGCGCGGTGCTCGTGGTGCCGCCGGCGCTGCGCGCCGTGACGGCCCTGCTCGGCGGCATCTTTGCCGTCGGCGTGGGCTACGCGGTGCTCGTGCTCGCCTGGCACTTCCCGTCCGACGTCCTGGGCGGCTTCCTGCTTGCCGGCTTCTGGACGTCACTGGCCCTCGCGGCGCTGCAGCGTGTCGAGGCGCCGGAACCGGCGCAACGTCAAGCGTGGGAACCGCTGGTGGTTGCGGGCGGCGCCGCCGCGCTGGTCGCCGCGGTGGTGATCGGCCAGCGCTCGGACACCGCCGCGCTCTACGCGCTCGAGCGCCCGACGCTCGTCGTGGGGGCGCTGGCGATCCCGGCGCTCGCCCTCGCACTGGTGGGGACGATCAGCGCCGCGTCAACGCGCGGCGCACTGCCTCAATCGCGGTAGCGCGCGGGGTCCCAGAGCGGCTCCTCGCCACCGGCGTTCGCGCCGCGGCTGAGGATGAAGAGCAGGTCGGACAGGCGGTTGAGGTAGCGGACGATCTCGGGGTTGGCGTCCTCGACCGCGAGCGCGCGGCGCTCCGCGCGCCGGCACACGGTGCGGCACACGTGCAGGTGCGCGGCGGCGGGCGACCCGCCGGGCAGCACGAACGACCTGAGCGGCTCGAGCGTCGCGTTGACCTCGTCGCAGGCGGCCTCCAGCCACTGCACCTGGTCGGGCGTGACGCGCAGCCGCTCGCGCTCGCCGCCCTCGGGGACGCTGAGGTCGGCGCCGAGGTCGAAGAGGTCGTTCTGGACGCGGTGCAGCCAGTCCTGGTAGCGCTCGGGCATGCCGTCGAGCGTGAGCGTGAGCCCGATGAGCGCGTTGAGCTCGTCGATCGCGCCGTAGGCCTCGATGCGCGGATGGGTCTTCGGAACCCGGCTCATGTCGCCGAGATGGGTCTCCCCGCCGTCGCCGAGGCGCGTGTAGATCCGGGTGAGGTTGACCGTCACCTCCCGAGCGTACCGCTCGTGCCGACGGAGTAGGATGGCGCCGTTTGATGGGGTCGGTGGCGAAGGGAAGCCGGTGCGAAACCGGCGCGGACCCGCCACTGTGACCGGGGAATGCCACTCGCACGAGCTGCGCGCTCGAGCCACTGGAAGGCCGTCGGCCGGCCGGGAAGGCGCGAGGTAGGCAAGGGCCCGGAAGCCAGGAGACCTGCCTCCGACCGACAAGCCCAACGCCCTCGCGGAAAGGGGTGGCTCCCGGATGAGACGACGTACCCTCGGCCTCGCGGCCGTTGTCCTTGCCCTGTCGGCGGCGCCGGCCGGCGCTGCGACCGTAAGCGTGCGTGTGGAGGGCACCACGCAGACGCTCGTGCCACGCACGAGCGTCTCGACCCCAGCGTCGACGCCTACGAAGGACGGAAACCCGGCGCACGGCTGCGCGGGCAACACCGTGGCGGGGGCCCTCGAGGTCGCGAGCGCAGGGAACTGGGCCGGTACCTGGAGCGACAGCTTCACGGACTACCTCGTCAGCGCGATCGGCGGCGAGGACCCGAGCGCGGCCGATGCGAACAACTTCTGGTCGCTCTGGGTCAACAACAAAGAGGCACAGCAAGGGGTCTGCCAGACGACGCTGCAGCAGGGCGACGAGGTCCTTTTCTTCGTCGCACGCTGCGAGTTCAACGGGACGGCCTGTGCGAATGCTCCGGTGGTCCCGCTGGGCCTGACGGTTCCGGCCCGGACGGCGCCCGGCGCGCCGTTCACGGTGCGCGTCGTCCAGTACGCGGCCGATGGGACGCCGTCGCCCGCGTCCGGCGCGACGGTGAGCGCGGCGGCCGCCAGCGCCACGACCGGCGCCGACGGCACCGCGACGCTCACGCTGACCGCCCGTGGCCCGGTGCAACTGCGGGCAACGAAGTCCGGGCTCGCGCGCTCGGCGACGGAGTTCGTCTGCGTGACGGATGGATCGGACGGCGCGTGCGGCAGCACCACCCCCGCGCCGAGCGCCGCCTGCGCGACCACCGGCGACGACGGCAACTGCGGCACCAAGGACCGCCGCGCGCCGCGCGGGAAGATCCTCTCGATCCGCGAGGGGCAGCGGTTCAAGAAGGGCAAGGGGCCGCGGGGGCTGAGCGGCATCGTGACGGCCGATCCATCGGGGATCGCCGACATCAGGCTGCGGCTCACGCGCAACGAGCGCACGCACTGCTCGACCTACGACGGCCGCCGCGAGCGGTTCGCCGCCATGAAGCGCTGCGGCGCCAAGCGCGGCAAGTGGTTCAGCGTCGGCGACCGTGAGCAGTGGTCCTACCTGCTGCCGTCGCGGCTCGGGCCAGGTCGGTACGTCCTCGACGTGCAGGCGCGCGACCGCGCCGGCAACGTCGACACGCTGCTGCAGCGCACGCGCACGAGGGTGGTGTTCACGGTCTCGTGAGGCGCGCCGCCGGTCTTGTCGTCGCACTTGCGCTCGCGCTCACCGGCTGCGGCCTGGGCGCTGGCAGCAAGCCCTCGGGGACGAAGCTCACGATCACGCAGGACTTCGGGGCCAAGCCCGTCCGCGAGATCGAGGCGCCGAAGGTCGCCGGCGACGAGACCGTCATGCGGCTGCTGCAGCGCAACGCCAAGGTGAGCACCCGCTACGGCGGTGGGTTCGTGCAGTCGATCGACGGGCTTGGCGGCGGCAGCGGCGGCGCGCACCCGGTCGACTGGTTCTACTACGTCAACGGGGTCGAGGCGCCGCGCGGCGCGGCGTCGACGACCCTGCGCGCCGGCGATCGCGTCTGGTGGGATCGCCACGACTGGAGCGGCGCGATGCGCGTGCCGGCCGTCGTCGGATCGTTCCCGGAGCCGTTCCTGCACGGCATCGACGGCAAGCGCCTGCCGGTGCGCGTCGAGTGCGTCGCGCCCGGCAGCGACCCCTGCAAGCGGGTCGCCAGCCGGCTCGCCTCCTACGAGGTGCCCGTCGCGACCGGCGGCCTGCTGACCTCCAGCGTCGAGAAGACGCTGCGGGTGCTCGTCGGCCCCTGGAGCGCGCTGCGCAACGACCACACCATCGACGGGCTCGAGCGCGGGCCGAAGGCGAGCGGCGTGTACGCCCGCCTGGCCCCGAGCGGGCGCACCATCACGACGCTCGACGCCAACGGCGACACCGTGCGCACGCTCGGCGCCGGCACCGGCCTGGTCGCCGCGACCGCCACCGAGGACAAGCCGCCCGTCTGGGTCGTCACCGGCACTGACGACGCCGGGGTCGCGTCGGCCGTCCGCGCCTTCGAGGAGGGAACGCTCGACCGGCGCTTCGCGCTCGCCGTCAGCAACGACCTGCCCGTCCCGCTCCCGGCGACCGGATGATCTACCGGCGACGAGCGAGCCCGCTGCACGCCGCGCGCGCCGCCGCCGGTTGCGCCTACTGCTTCGCGCTCGGGGTCTGCGCGCTGCTGTTCCAGCATCCGCTCACCCTGGTCGCGGTCGGCATCGCGGTCCTCGGGGCCGCGGCGGCCGCGGGCGTCGCGCGCGACGTCGCCCGCACCGCGCGCTTCACGCTCCCGCTCGCGGTCCTCGTCGCGCTCGTCAACGTGCTCGTCGTGCGCGACGGCCTCACCGTGTTCGCACGCCTCGGCCACGTCGAGCCGTTCGGGCGCCTGGACCTCACCGCCGAGGCGCTCGTCGTCGGCCTCGTCCTCGGGCTGCGGGTGATCGTGATCGTCATGTGCTGCGCGCTGTTCACGACGGCGGTCGACCCCGACGAGGTGCTGCGCCTGTTCCGCCGCGTGTCGTTCCGCTCGGCCCTCACCGCGGCGCTGGCCACGCGGATGGTCCCCGTGCTCGCCCGCGACGCGCGCCGCATGGCCGACGCGCGCGCGTGTCGCCCAAACCCCGGGCCGAGAGTCGCCGTGCTGCGCGCCGTCGCCTCCAGCGCGCTGGACCGCGCGATCGACGTCGCCGCGACGCTCGAGGTGCGCGGCTACGGTGGCGCGCACGCCGCGCGGCCGCGACGCGAGCCGTGGTCGCGCCACGACATCGGCTTCGCCGCCGCGGCGGTCGCGATCCTCGCGCTCGGCATCGCGGCGCGCGCGTCTGGCATCGCATCGTTCACCGCGTACCCGCAGCTCTCGGCGCCGGTGGGCGCAGCCGAAGTCGCGCTCGCGGTCGCGCTCGTCGCCGTCGCGCTGGCGCCGTTCGCCGACCGGCGGGGGATCGAGCGATGAGCGCGCTCGTCTTCGACCGCGTCACCTACAGCTACCCGGGCGCGGGCGAGCCCGCGCTGCGCGACATCTCGCTGACCGTCGAGCCCGGCGAGTTCGTCGTGCTCGCCGGCCTCTCGGCGACCGGCAAGTCGACACTCCTGCGCGCCGCGTGCGGCCTCGTGCCCCACTTCCATGGCGGCGCCTTCGCGGGACGCGCGGTTGTAGGCGGCCTCGACACGCGCGAGCACGGGCCGGCCGACATCGCCGCCGTCGCCGGCGCGCTGTTCCAGGATCCGGAGACGCAGGTCGTGCTGGGCACCGTCCGCCACGAGCTCGCCTTCCCGCTCGAGAACCGCGGCGAGCGCGCCGCCGCCGTGGCGCGCGGGGTGGAGGAGGCCGCGCTCGCGCTGGGGATCGAGGGGCTCCTCGACCGCTCGACGGCCGAGCTCAGCGGCGGTGAGCTGCAGCGCGTCGCGCTCGGCGCCGCGCTGGCCGGCCGGCCCCGGCTCGTCCTGCTCGACGAGCCGACGTCGCAGCTCGACCCCGTCGCCGGCGACGAGCTCGTGTGGCTGCTGCGCCGCCTCAACGAGGAGTGGGGGACCGCCGTCGTGCTCGCCGAGCACCGCCTGGAGCGCTGCCTCGCCCACGCCGACCGCGTCGTCGCGCTCGACGGCGGCGCCGTCGTCTGCGATGCGCAGCCGCGCGCCTTCCTCGAATGGGCCGCCGACAACTCGCCCGCGCTGCAGACCCCGGCGGCACGGCTGTTCCAGCGCGCCGGCCTGCGCCCCCCGCCGAGCGGGGTCAAGGAGGCGCGCGCCACGCTGCGCGCGCACGGGCTGCTCGAGGAGCCGCGCGCGAGCGCGGCGGCCCCCCCGCGGCGGCGCCGCGACCCCTTCGCGGTCCGCGCGCGCGGCGCCTGGTGCGAGCTGGCCGGAGGCCGCGCGGTGCTTCGCGACGTCGACTTCGCCATCGCGCCCGGCGAGCGCGTCGCGCTCATGGGTCGCAACGGCGCGGGCAAGTCGACGCTGCTGCGCCACCTCGCCGGGCTGAGCACGCCCACGCGCGGGCGCGTCGACGCCGCCGGCCGCGTCGCGCTGCTCCTCCAGAACCCCAACGACTACCTGCTGCACGAGACCGTGGCCGAGGAGGCGTCGGCGCAGGCGCTCGCGCAGGTCGGGCTGCAGGGGCTCGCCGATCGCCATCCCCGCGACCTGTCGGGCGGCGAGCGCCAGCGCCTCGCGCTGGCCGTCGTCCTCGACGGCGGCGAGCCGCCCGCCGCGGTGCTGCTCGACGAGCCGACCCGCGGCATGGACCGTGCCGCGAAGGGCGACCTCGCCGCGCGCCTGAGAGCAATGAACGCCGCCGTGCTCGTCGCCACCCACGACGCCGAGTTCGCCGCCGCCTTGGCGCAGCGCGTCGTCCTGCTCGCCGACGGCCGCCCGATCGCCGACGGCCCAGTCGACGAGGTGCTCAGCGGCGGCTGGTACTTCGCCACCGAGACCGCCCGGATCGTCGGCGCGCTGACGCCGGAGGCCGGCGCTGAGGCCATCCGCTCGCGTCTGACCATGGAGCCAGCACCGTGACCTGGCAGCTCGCGTCGTTCACCCTCCTCGCGCTCGCGCTCGCGGGCGGCTTCGCCTGGTACGAGCGCACGCACCCGTCGTCGAAGGTGCTGGCACTCGTGGCGACGCTGGCGGCGCTCGCCGCGCTCGGGCGGGTCGCGTTCGCGCCGTTCCCGAACGTCAAGCCGATCACCGACATCGTGCTGCTCAGCGGCTTCGCCCTCGGCGGCGCTCCGGGCTTCGCGGTCGGCGCGATCTCCGGCCTCGCGTCGAACCTCGTGTTCGGCCAGGGCCCCTGGACGCCGTGGCAGATGGGGGCGTGGGGGCTCATCGGCGTCCTCGGCGCGGCGCTGGGAACGGCGACCGGCCGCCGCCTCGGGCGCGTGCCGCTCGCCATCGCCTGCGGAGCGGCCGGCCTGCTCTTCGGCGCGATCCTCGACTTCTCGACCTGGGTGACGTTCTCGGGCACGCACACGCTCGGCGGTTACCTCGTGTTCAGCGGCTCGTCGCTGGCGTTCAACATCGCCCATGCGGTCGGCAACGTCGTCTTCTGCCTGGCCTTCGGGCCGGCGTTCGTGCGCGCGCTCATGCGTTTCCGCGAGCGCTTCGAGGTCCGCTGGGAGCCCGTCGTGGCCGCGGTCGCCGCCGGGTTCGTGCTCGCGGCGCTTCCCGCCGGGGCCCAGGCGGCGACGCCGAGCGCCTACGTCGTCTCCGCGCAGAATCGCGACGGCGGCTTCGGCGCCGACAAGGGCCAGCGGTCGAGCCAGCTGTACTCGGCCTGGGCGGCGATGGGCCTTGCCGCCGCCGGCCGGCACGACGGGCGCGTCGCCCGCTACCTGGCATCCGGCGCGCGCGGCATGCGCGACGTCGGCGACATCGAGCGCACGATCCTCGCCCTCGTCGCCCAGCGCAGCTCGCCACGCCAGGGCGGCCTCGTCACGCGGCTGCTGCGCGCGCACCGGCGTGACGGCTCGTGGGAGGGGCTTGTCAACCGAACGGCGTTCGGCGTGCTCGCGCTTCGGGCCGCGCGGA
>DATFRW010000126.1:0-16506 GCA_035262945.1 Solirubrobacteraceae bacterium | reverse complement strand
GGATCGAAGAGGCGAACAACGGCGCGACGCTCGCCTGCGACCACCACACAGGCGCCGGCTGCAGCAACCCACCGCCCGGCGCGTTCTACCCGTGGTACCACCTGCTGACCCCGCCGAGCGGAGGCAACTGCGCGTGGGCGCTGACCGACGACGGCGTCCCCGGCACGCTCGACAACTTCGGCGGCGAGCAGGCCGGCTGGGGCCCGCTCGAGACGACCGACTACGGGTTCGACGTGCGCATCCACAACTTCGCGAGGACGATCCCTAACCCCTGTCCGTAGTGACGACGGGTGTGCCGAACGACCACAGCTTGTTGCCGAGGAAGCCGATGGGCGTGACGATCACGATCGCCAGCGCCTGGCTGGCGACCTTGTCCAGGCCGAGATCGGCCAGCAGCTGCAGGCACGCGAGGTTCGCCGCGAGCGCGGCGATCGACACCAGGAGGAAGCGCATGCCCTGAAGCCCCACGTGCCCGCGCTGGGCGCGGAAGGTCCACAGGCGGTTCCAGGTGTAGTTGTTCGTCACCGCGACGAGGAACGAGCACGCAGCCGCCGCGAGGTAGTGAACCCCCGCGCCGCGGACGAGCGCGGAGTAGACCGCAAGGTTGACCACGTAGCCGCTCGCCCCGACGACGCAGTACTTGACGAGCATCGCGCGATCGAGCGTAGCGCCGCGCCCGATCGCGCGGCGCCGGTCGACCGGCGTGCCCGCTCGTGCGTAGGAGCATCATGAGAGCGTGAGCGCGGACCTCCCACCGCGCGCAGCCCGCCTCGGGTCGCACCTGATCACGCCCGCCGCTGGCCTGGGAGCAGCGGTGCCGGTGATCGTCGCGACGGTCAACGCCGTACGCGACCACTGGGAGCCCGGCGCCGACCAGGCGATCATCGCCACGCGGGCGTACGACGTCCTGACCTCGCACACCCCGCTGGTCGGTCAGTACACGCTCGCGGGCGACGTGACCGGGCACGTCACCCACGGGCTCGGCCCGATGCTCTACTGGCTGATCGCGCTGCCCGCGCGGTTCGGGACGCCGGCCAGCATCACGATCACGATGGGCGTGTTCAACGCGCTGTGCATCATCGGCGCGGTGGCGCTCGCGCGACGCCGCGGCGGCCTCGTCCTCATGTTCGCCGCTGCCGTCGCGATCGCGCTCATGTGCCAGTCGCTCGCGGCCGAGACCTTCCACGACGTCTGGAACCCGTCGGCCGGGCTATTCCCGTTCCTGCTGCTGATCTTCCTGTGCTGGTCGGTGGCCTGCGGCGACCACCGGTTGCTGCCGCTGACCGTCGTCGTCGCGAGCTTCGTCGTGCAGGCGCACCTGATGTACCTGCCGCCGACGGTCGGCCTGCTCGCCGTCGCGGCCGTCGGCCTCGCGCTGACGAAGCGGCGGCTCGGGGACCCGCGCCGAACCATCGCTCTCGGCCTGGTCACGGTGGTCGCCGCCGCCGCGTGCTGGGTCGCGCCCGCGATCGACGAGATCGAGCATCACCCGGGCAACCTGTCGCTCGTCGTGCAGAGTGCCACGGCGCACCAGCCGACGGTCGGGGCCGCCGTCGGGTGGCACGCCGTTGCACGCGCCGTCGGGTACAAGCCGTGGTGGCTGTACGTGCCCACCGATCGCTGGACGCGGAAGGATGACGTGCGCCTGACGCCGGGCGGGCTGCGGACGGCCACCACCGTGATCCTGCTCGAGGCCCTCGCGCTCGCGGCGGTGCTCGGGGTGGTGTTCCGCCGGCGCGACGTCGCGTCGGCCGCGATCATCGGCCTCGTGATGTCCGCCGCGCTCGCGGCCGAGGCCGCGCACACGCCGGTGCCGCGCGTGCTCTCGGCGACCCTCGGCTACACGATGTGGTGGGGCTCGCAACTGGGGATGTGGGTCTGGCTGATCGTGGCGTGGTCGCTGTGGCTCGTCGGCGTCGCTGCCGTGCGCGCGCTCGCGGTCCGGCTCCCGCAGCTCGCGTTGGGCCGGCGCGCGCGGCTCGCGCTCGTCGCCGGCTCGGCGTTCATCACCATGCTCGCGCTCGGTGGCACTGCGATGGCCGGCGCCGCCGTCTCGCGCACCGAGAAGCCCGACGAGCATCTCGCCGTCTACCGGCCGATCGCAGAGCTCGCGGCGCCGCTGATCAGGATGTTCCCCGCGGGGAGCACCGTGGTGCTGGACGGCCGTCTCGACGTGTCGCCGATGCCGATCAAGCCGGCGCTGCGGTACCTGCTGGCCCGCCACGGCGTGCGCGCGGTGAGCGAGGGCGCGGACCTGCGCCTCGGCACGTACTACGACGCCGGCAACCTGCCCTATCAGGCGACGATCTACGTCCGCGATCGGCTCGGCCAACCGGCCCCGCTGACGCGGCTCGTCGCCCGCGCGCACTACGTCGACGGCTGGGGCCCCTGGACGGTGTCGGTGTGGGTCCGCGGCTTGCGGCCGGCGACCCACGGCCACCACTCGGCGCCGCCGCTGGCCGCGGCGCACATCGGGTGAGACGACGGACGAAAGCCGCCGCGCTCGTGGCCGCGCTCCTCGCCGCAGCGACCGGGTGCGGTCGCCAGCCGGCGGTCCCCGACCCAACCGGGGCGTGCGGAGGCAGCGAGCTCGCTCCGGTCCATCGCGTCGTGTGGATCGTCATGGAGAACCAGTCCTACGGCAACGTGATCGGGTCGCGGTCCGCGCCATACATCAACCGGCTCGCCGCGGCGTGCGGCCTGGCGACGCGGTTCAGCGCCGAGGCGCACCCGAGCCTGCCGAACTACATCGCGATGACCTCGGGATCGACGCACGGCATCGCCGACGACGCGCCACCGTCGGCGCACCCGCTCGCCGCCACCAGCCTGTTCGCGCAGCTCGGCACGCGCTGGCGCGCGCTGAACGAGTCGATGCCCCGCCCGTGCGACGTCAACGATGCCGGGCTGTACGCCGTGCGCCACAACCCCGCCACCTACTACACGCCGATCCGCGCGACATGCGCGAAGCAGGACCTGCCGCTGACCGCGCACTCGCCACTGACCGCGGCGTTCACCTTCGTCACCCCGAACCTGTGTCACGACATGCACTCGTGCCCGGTCTCCGACGGCGACCGGTGGCTGTCGGCATGGCTCCCGCGCCTCCTGCGCACGTCCGCGTACCGGTCGGGGAGCACCGCGGTGTTCATCACGTGGGACGAGGACGACGGCGCGGCGCGCCAGCACATCCCGACGCTGGTGGTCTCCCGCCACACGCGCCCGGGCACGCGCTCCGCGACGCGGTTTGGTCACTACTCGCTGCTGCGCACGACAGAAGAGCTCCTGGGCCTTCCGAAGCTCGGCGCGGCCGCGCGGGCGGCAAGCATGCGCCGTGCCTTCGGACTGGGCTGACTACGGCCGCACGGCGTGACGCACGAACCGCACCACCTCGAGGTTCGCGTTCACCCCTGAGGGATTGCGGCTCGGGAACGGCGGCGTGGCGCCGGGCCAGCCGTGATCGGTGCCTTCGAGGCGCATCACCTGGACGCGCATGCCCGATGCGCAGCTGCCGAAGTCAAAGCGGGTCACGTCGTGGCGCGGCCGCCAGCTCGAGGGCGTGGTCGAGCAGCCGTCGCGCCGCGCCCAATCGGTCACGTACCGCAGCACGTTGCCCTTGTAGTCGGGCGGGCGGCCGTTGAACGGGACGATCGGGTCGCTGCTGCCGTGGATCGCCAGGAACGACGCGCGCACCCCGTTGCACGGATCGAGGGCGCGGTAGCCGGCCGCCACCGCGACCACCGCCGCGATCCGGTCGTGCAGCGCGCAGGCCATGCGCACCGCGAAGCCCGCCCCGTTCGAGACGCCGGTGATCGAGATCCGGTTCGGGTCAAAGCAGCCGCTCGCCTGCACGCGATCGAGCAGGTCGGTGACCACCTGCACGTCGGAGGAGCCGAACTTCGACGTGATCTGCCAGATCGACCCGGCCCGGCCCGTCGGATAGAGCACCGCGATTCCCTCGCGGTTCGCGGTCGCTCCGAGCTTGAGGTAGTCGTCGGCATCCCCGTCGCCGCCCGACATGACCGCCACCAGCAGTCGCGTCGCGCCGGGCTTGGCGCCCGCGGGCATGCGCAACTGCCCGTGGTCGAGGACCGTGAGGCCCGCCGGCGGGCAGGTGGGCTGCGGCGCCTGCGCCGTGCGCGCCACCGTGTGATCCACCGACGACGTCCCCGGCGCGGCCATGAGCAGGCTCACCACGACCACGAGCGCGGCGAGAAGCGCAACGACGAACCGGGTGCGGGCAACCGGAAGCTTCACAACGGAGCGGATCCGGCCGAGGAAGGTGCGGGCGGCCGGAAGGCGGGCACTCTAGTGAACGCGGCGGTCGAATGCGCAATCCGATCCCGACTGCATCCTCACCGCCGTCACGCGCCGGGCCGCTCCTGTCGCACCCCGTACGCGTAGGAGACGATGAGCGCGGCGATCGCTCCCGGGATCGCCCACAGCGCTTCGCCGACGCCCGGCGGGTTGTCCCCGGGCACGCCGGGGACGGGCAGCAGGAAGCCCGAGAGCAGCCCGCCGCCCGTCGCGGCGAGGAAGGCGCCGATGATGCCGCCCGCAAAGCGGTCGGGGACGAGGACGGCGAAGTGCCAGAAGGCGACGCCGACCATCGCCCAGATGAGCACGCTCATCGGCTAGACGAGGAAGATCACGATCGCGATCGCCGCCAGCGCGACGAGCGCCCAGGCCACGAACGCGGCGCGCCGGGCGCGCCGCCGGTCCTGACCATCGGGAACCTCCTGTTCCTCGGGCGGGGGGTGGTAGTAGAGGGGCTCTCGCCACATGGGTGCCTCCATCGGTCGGATAGGGGGGACTGCGGCGAGGGTCGCGCGGCGGCGGGAGCGCGCCCATGGGGGCGGCTCCCCATCATCAAGGCTCGATGAGCCCGCGGCGTATCGCGTAGCGCGTCAGCTCGACGCGGTCGCGCATGTGCAGCTTCTGGAGGATGTTCTCGCGATGGCGTTCGACCGTGCGCTCGCTGATGACGAGCAGGTCGGCGATCTCGCGCGAGGTGTGGCCTTCGGCGATGAGCTTGACGACCTGCGACTCGCGCGGGGTGAGCGGGTCGTCGGAGAGCGGCTCGCCCTGGCGCGCGCGATCGAGGTGGTCGCGGATGAGCGCCTTGATCGCGCCGGCGTAGAAGAACGGCTCGCCACGCATGGTCGCGCGGCAGCCCTCGACGAGGTCGCGGTCGACCGCCGACTTCAGCACGTAGCCGGAGGCGCCGACGCGCAGCGCCTCGAAGAAGTACTGCTCGTTGTCGTGCATCGAGAGGATCAGCACGCGCACGCCCGGAGCGGCGCGGGCGATCTCGCTCGTGGCCTGCAGGCCGGTGATGAGCGGCATCGAGACGTCGACGACGGCGAGGTCCGGGGTCGTCTCGCGGGCGAGGCGGATCGCCTCGGCGCCGTCGGCCGCCTCCGCGACGACCTCCAGGTCGGGCTCGGCGTCCAGGATCAGGCGCAGCCCGCGACGGACGATCGCGTGATCGTCGGCGAGCAGGATGCGGGTCTTCAGCGGGACGGTCATACCGGCGCATCGACGTCGAGGCGGATCTCCACGCCGCCCTCGGGGCCGGTGAGCACGTCGAGCTGCGCGCCGACCATGACGGCCCGCTCGCGCATGCCGCGCAGGCCGCCGCCCGGGCGTCCCTCGGTCGAGAGGCCCTCGCCGTCGTCGAGGACGCGCAGGCACAGCCCGGTGGGCGTGCGCTCGAGATGCACGTTGATCTCCGTGGCGCCCGCGTGGCGGACCGCGTTGGTGAGCGCCTCCTGCGCCACGCGGTAGACGACGAGCTCGACCTCCGGCTCGAGCGCGGGCAGCGCGGCGTCGAAGTGCCGGTGCATCGGGATCCCGGTGCGCTCGGACAGCCGCGTGACCAGGCTGATCAGCGCGCTGCGCAGTCCGAGGTCGTCGAGCGCCTCGGGCCGCAGCTCCGCCACGATCCGCCGCGTGTCCTCGAGGCCCGCGCGGACGGTGTCCTGCGCGGCCGTGAGCCGGGCGCGGTGCTCGGGCGGCACGTGCCTGGCGGCGTCCTCGATCTCGAGCAGCACCACGGTCAGCGCCTGCCCGACCGCGTCGTGGAGCTCCTGGGCGATGTGGCGGCGCTCGGCCTCCTGCGCGGTCAGCGCGTGGCGGGCGCTCTCGCGCCGCTCGTCCTCGAGGCGGGCGAGCATCGCGTTGAACGCGGCGGCCAGCTCGGCGACCTCGGCGACGTCGTCGTCCACCGGGATCCGCTGCCCGGGGCGCAGCGGATCGGCGCGGTCCATGAGCTGCGTCAGCCGACTCAGTGGGCGCAGGGCGCGCCGCGTGAGCAGCACGTCGATGGTGAGCATCGCCGCAAGGCCGAAGACGAGCAGGAGCGCCTCCTGCACGGCGACCGGTGAGCTGATGGTGACCGGCGAGAGCGCGAGCACCGCCGCGGCGACGAGCAGCACGGCGGCATTCAGCGCCACCAATCGGCGGGCAAGCGGCTGGGGATGCGAGGCAGCGGCGGCGTTCACCTTGCACAGTGTGCTGCGTTCAACGCGGCCGCCGTACTGATGCGACGCCGCCGCTGGTGCCGCCGGGGAGGGCGGCATCCAGCGCTACGGCGTCGCGCGTGCCATCGTGCGGGAAGGCCCGCTCCTCGGTATCGCCGATCCAGCGCCGCGCGGGAGACCGCTGCCCTGCGGCTGCGGCACAGATCGTGACCTTCCGCCGAGATGGCACGGGTCGATGCTCCCCGATGCCCGCGCCGATGCCTATGGGGAGCACTCCCCATGTTTCGCGCGCGCCGGCCCATCGACGATGTCGATCGTGCTCGAACGGCTCGCGCGACATCGCTGGCTGACCCTGTTCGTCGCGGCCCGGCTGGCCGCGATGGCGATCGCGCTCCTGCTGCTCGCGGTGCACCTCGTCACCAAGCACGACGCGCTGCTCGCGCTGCTCACGCTCGGGTACGGCGTGGGGACGATCGCCGCGGTGGTGCGCTGGCCGCGGCTGCAGCGCGAGCCGGCCTGGTGGGCGCTGGACTGCGCGGCCGCGCTGGCCTTCGTCCTGGTCGGCGACGAGTGGCGCAGCCCGTTCTACCTACTCGCGCTGACCGCGCTGATCCTGCCCGCCACGACGCTGCCGTTCGGGCGCGCGCTCGGCTTCGGGCTGCTGTTCACGGCCGCGTACTTCGCCGTCGCCGTCGCGACCGGGGTGGACTGGAGCACCCTCGACTCCACCGCGAGGCTCGAGAGCTTCTCGACCCATCTCATGGTGCCGTTGCTCGTCACCGCGTCGCTGGCCTACGCCGCCGACCTGCTCGGCCGACTGCGCGCCGAACGCGCCCGCGCCGAACGCCTCGCCCTCGAGGCCGAGCGCCGGCGCATCGGCTGGGAGCTGCACGACTCGGCCAAGCAGCGCGTCCATGCGGCGCACCTGATCCTCAGCGCCATGGGCGCCAACGGGCCCGTCCGGCACGCGCTCGACGAGCTCGAGACCGCCGTGGCCGACATGGAGCGCAGCCTGCACGACCTGCGCTCGCCGCTGCCCGCCGCCGACCTCGCCCACGCGCTGCGCGTTCGCGCCGCCGAGCTGGCGCGCACCGGCAGCGCGGAGGTGACGGTCACCGGCCAGGCCCCGCAGCTCGCGCCGTTCGTGTCGGTGCACGCCTACCGCGTCGCCGCCGAGGCGCTGACCAACGCCGTGCGCCACGCCGCCGCGCGCCGCGTGGCCGTCCACGTCGAGCACGGCGACGCGGGCCTGGTCCTGAGCGTCGCCGACGATGGCCGCGGCCTGCCGCGCGACATGGAGCCGGGCAACGGCATGCGCTCGATGCACAGCCGCGCCCGCGCGCTGGACGCAGAGCTCGTGTTCCGGAGCGACCACTCCGGGCGCGGGACCGTCGTCACGCTCGCCGTCCCGCACGCCCCCGTCCAGGAGGACCAACCGTGATCCGCATCCTCATCGTCGATGACCATCCCGCCCTGAGAGCCGGCCTCAACGCCGTGCTCGAAGCCGAGCCCGGCTTCGTCGTGGTCGGGGCGGCGGACAAGGTCGAGCAGCTCTTCCCGCTGCTGCACCGCACGCGCCCCGACGTCGTGCTGCTCGACTACCACCTGCCGCCCGACGACGGGTTGCGCCTGTGCAGGCGCATCAAGCGCCAGATCCCGCCGCCGCGCGTGCTCGTCTACTCCGCGTACGCCGACGCGCGCATGCGCCTCCCGGCGCTGCTGGCCGGCGCCGACGGCCTGCTCAACAAGGGCGCGGGCGCCCGCGAGCTGTTCGAGACCATCCGGCTCGTCGCCGGCGGGCGGCGCGCGCTCGGCCCGATCGGCCGTGAGCAACTCGCCGCGGCCGCCGAGCTCGTCGACGGCGATGCCGCGCCGATCATCGCCATGCTCATGGACGACACGCCGGTGCCGGAGATCGCCAAGGTCCTCGGCGTCCCGGCGGTCGCCGTCGAGCGACGCCTGGACCGGATGCTCGATCGCTTGCGCGTCGAGACGCCGGCGGAGCCGATCGCCTGAGCGACGGCCCGCCGCGCCTCAGGCCGCGTCCCGCGGGATGAACCGCGGCTGCAGCACCGCGTCCATCTCCGCCCGGGCGCTGACGCTGAACACGGCGAGCAGGACGCCCACGAGGTCGCGGTCGAGGCCGCGGCTGTGGCCATGCTCGGCAAGCCATTCGGCGGCCGCGCGCAAGGCATCGGGCGTGAGGTAGGGCTCGACCGGATCCCAGGAAGGAGCGGTGTCGTCGGCGGCGAGCAGCAGGATCCACCGTCGGATCTCGGCGATGGCTCGTGGGGTCAGTTCGATGGCGAGGTCGTTCATGGCGCGTCGTCGGTCGCGTGGTGCGGGCCGGACATAGTGGCGGTCCGCGCGTCAGGTTCGCGTCACTTCGGTCCGGACGAGACTCCGACAGCTTGTAGGTTACGCTTGGGTCATGAGCTTTCAGACCGCGCTCGCGCTCGTGCTGGCGGCGGTCTCGACTGCGCTGCTCAACATCGCCTACCTGCGCGAGCACGAGGCGGTGACCGGGCTGCCCGCGCTGCGCATGCGCCGGCCACTGGAGTCGGCGCAGATCCTCCTCTCCAACCGCCGTTGGCTCGCCGGGTTCGCGATGGAGACGACCGGCTTCCTGCTCTACGCGGCGGCGCTCGCGCTGGCGCCGCTCGCGCTCGTGCAGAGCATCGCCGCGGGCGGCATCGGCGTGCTCGCGTACGTCTCCGCGCGGATGCGCCGCCAGCGGCTCAACCGCCACGAGACCATCGGCGTGCTCCTGTCGATCGTCGGGCTGCTCGCGCTCGCGGTGTCGCTCGTCGGCGGCAGCGGCGAGGGAGACCACGGCCAGATCGGCTCGATCGTCCTCTGGCTCGGGATCAGCGCGGCGATCGCGATCGCGATCCTGGCGATCGGGCGCAGGCTGGTCGGAGTCGCCGTGGCGTACGCGATCGGCGGCGGCCTGTTCTTCGCGATCGGCGACGTGTCGACGGAGGTCGCCACCACCGGCGGGGCGCGCGTCGCCTTCGCGGTCACGCTGATCCTTGGCTACCTGCTCGGCACCGCGCTGCTCCAGGCCGGCTACCAGGCGGGCACCGCGCTCACGGTGGCCGGCGTCGCGACGCTCCTCACCAACGCGGTCCCGATCGCCGCGGGCACGATCGTGCTCAACGAGCCGGTTCCGTCCGGCGCGCTCGGCGCCCTGCGGATCGCGGCCTTCGGCGCGGTGAGCATCGGCGCCTTCTTCCTGGCTCGTCCGGCCCGCTCGCCGGCGCCGGACGAGGCGCGCGACCGCGGCCGCGCCGGCGAGCCCGAGGCGTGCCCGGCGCAGTCGCGCACGTAGACGCGGCTGTCACAGCGCCCGGCCCACCCTCGTCTCAGAGGGGCGAGATGACGAACCTGCAGTCCTTCACCGACCAGTGGGCGGTTCTGCTCACGACCTATCGCCGCGACGGCACGCCGGTCGGCACGCCGGTCAGCCTCGCCGTGGACGGCGACCGCGCCTTCGTCCGCAGTCCCGGCACCGCGTGGAAGGTCAAGCGCATCCGCAACAACCCGCGCGTCGAGATCGCACCCTCGACGGCGCGCGGACGCCCGACCGGGCCGCGGGTCCCAGCGTTCGCGCGGCGCCTCGAGGGCGACCAGGCCAAGCATGCGGCGCGCGCGCTGCGCCGCAAGCATCCCGTCCTCCAGGGCGTCCTGGTCCCGCTCGCGCACAAGCTGCTGCGCTGCGGGACCGCGCATTTCGAAGTGCGTGCGTCCTGACGAGCCATGGAATAGATCGCGGCCCTGCGCGTCCGACGGCACGTGACACGCGACCTCCATGAAGGCTTCAGCGATCCGCGGCGCGTCCCGGCCGGCGACCTCGAGCGCTTCCTCGAACACGCCGACCGCCTTCCCGGCGTGCGCGCGATCCAGGACGCGCTGCGGCGCGCGCTTCACCCCCGGCCCGGCATGCGCCTGCTCGACGCCGGCTGCGGCATCGGCCTGGAGGCGGCGCGGCTGGCGGCCGACCACCCCCAGACGGTCGTCACCGGCCTCGACCGCAACCCCGATCTGCTGGACATCGCGCAACGGCGCGCCGACTCGCGGCTGGCGAATCTCCGCTGGCTCGAGGGCGATCTCGCCGCGCTCGACCTCCCGGACGCGTCGTTCGACGCGATCCGCACGGAACGCGTGCTGATGTACATGGCCGGCGACGACCTCGAGCGCGTCGTCGACGACCTGCTCCGCGTGCTGCGGCCGGGCGGGCGGCTCGCGCTCTTCGAGCTCGACTACGGGGCGACGATCCTGGCGCCGGGCAGCGCCGATGCGACGGTCGTCGAGCGCGCCGAGGAGACCATGTTCGCCTCCCTCCCGCAGCCGCTCGCCGGGCGTTTGCTGCCCGGCCTCCTCGCCGCGCGCGGGATGCGCGACATCGCCGCCACGCCCTTCTCGTTCGCCTTTGACGAGCCGGTGTGGCGGCGGATCGTCGACAACACGCTCACCGCCGGTCCGCCGCCTGACCCCGCCGTCGGGGCCTGGCTCCACGAGCAGCGGGCAGCGGCCGCGCGCGGCGAGTTCGTCGGGGCCGTGACCGGCGTCCTCACCGCTGGGACCCGGCCGTAGCGCGCTACGCCTGCGGCCGGTAGCTCAGGTAGACGACGCCGTTGTCGTACGCGTCGGAGGTCTCGCGCGCGAGCTTGCGCGGGTCCGCGTCCTCGGGGAAGAGCCGCGGGCCCTCGCCCCGGGTGAGCGGGTAGACGAACAGGTGCAGCCCGTCGACGAGCCCGTCCGCGAGCATCGCGCGGACCAGCGTGATGCTGCCGCTGACGTACAGGTCGCCGTCGACCTCGTCCTTCAGGCCCCGGATCGTGTCGGGGTCGTAGCCGCCGACGACCGTGGAGTTCCGCCACGTCGGATCGGTGAGCGTGCCGGACACGACGTACTTCATGGTGTCGTTGAAGAAGGGCGCGCCCGGGTCGTCCTCGGCTGTGCGCGTCGACCATGCCGGCTCGAACATCTCGAAGGTCGTGCGCCCGAGCAGGATGCCCGCCGACCTCGCGGTCACCGCTCCGATGGCCTCGCCCATCTTCGGATCGAAGCCGTAGTCGAACGTCCACGTCGGCGCATCGATCACGCCGTCGAGGCTCATGAACTCATGGACATGGATCTCGCCCACTGCTGACCTCCCTTAACTCGTCACCTGGCCGAGAACGATCGCGCCGCCGACTCCCCCGCGCATGGCTTGGGCGAGCGCGTCCGCCGCGCGGTCGAGCTCGTAGGTCTCGGCGACGGGCACCTGAAGCCGTCGCTCGCCCAGCGCCGTCGCCAGCTCTCGGAGCTGCGCGCCGTCGGCGAGCACATAGACGTCGGCGATCGACACTCCGCGCTCAGCCGCGGGTGGGGCGCCGGTGATCGTGGCGAAACGGCCTCCGTCGCGCATGGTCGACAGCGCATCGGCCTCGCCGCCGGGCGCGGCGTTGACCGCCGCCGACACGCCTCCGGTGAGCGTGCGCGCATCCTGCTGCCAGCTGGCGTCGTGGTAGTCGAGCACCGCTTCTACCCCGAGTCCCGTCAGGAAATCGACGCTGCGCGGGCCGGCCGTCGCGATCACCCGCGCGCCGCGCAGCCGGGCCAGCGCGACGATCACCCCGCCGGTCACGCCGCCCGCGCCGTGCACCAGGAGCGGGCCCGCCGGCTCCGGGGCCATCACCTCGTCGAGCGCTTGCGCGGCGGTGAGCGCCGGGACCGGGAAGGCGGCCGCCTCCTCCCACGAGACCTCGGCGGGCTTGGGCGCCAGCACGTCGGCGGCGGCGATCACCTGCTCGCTCCAGGCCCCCTGCTCGCGGAACGGCACGCAGTGGGTCATGACCGCGTCACCCGGCGACCACTCGCTCACCCGGTCGCCGACCGCCGTGATCACGCCGGACGCCTCGACGCCGAGCGCCATCGGCGGGCGCGCGCCGACGTCCCATTGGCCCGTCCTCGCGAACTCCTCCCAGTTGGCGACGCCCGCGGCGCGGACATCGATGAGCACCTCGTCGGCAGCCAGCGGTCGCGGCTCCGGCAAGGTCATCGGATGCACGGCGCCGCCGAACTCATCGATCCCCGCTGCTCTCATGGCTGAGAACATACGCCGCTATGAGCTGGTTTGAACGCCACCACGTCGGGCGATCGCCGTTGTCCGTGGAGGGGCATCTGCCGGGCTTCGACGGCGCGACCGGTTGGCTGAACTCGCCGCCGCTCACGGCCGCGGACGTCGAGGGGAAGGTCGTCCTCGTCGACTTCTGGACCTACACCTGCATCAACTGGCTGCGCACGCTCTCCTACGTCCGCGCGTGGGACGAGAAGTACCGCGACCAGGGGCTGGTGACGGTGGGCGTCCACACGCCCGAGTTCCCGTTCGAGCAGGACGTCGACAACATTCGCGAGGCCGCGAAGGACATGCGGGTCGAGTATCCGATCGCGATCGACAGCGACTACGCGGTCTGGAGCGCGTTCGCCAACCACTACTGGCCCGCCGTGTACATCGCGGACGCGCAGGGGCGGATCCGGCACCACCAGTTCGGCGAGGGCAAGTACGAGGAGTGCGAACGCGTCATCCAGCGCCTGCTGCGCGAGGCCGGAGTCGAGGACGTCGGCGACGAGCTGGTCTCGGTCGCCCCCGACGGCTTCGAGGTGCAGGCCGACTGGACGAACCTGGGCTCGCCGGAGACGTACCTCGGCTACGAGCAGGGCCAGAACTTCGCCTCCGACGGCGGCGCGGAGCTCGACGCGCCGCACACCTACGCCGTCCCCGATGCCTTGCGGCTCAACCAGTGGGCGCTCTCCGGGGAGTGGACGATCGGCAGGGGCGCAAGCGTGCTGAACGGCGCCGAAGGCGCGATCGCGTTCCGCTTCCACGCCCGTGACGTCCATCTCGTGCTGGGACCGCCCGTGCGAGACGCGTCCGTGCCCTTCCGCGTGCTCGTCGACGGGGAGCCTCCGGGCGACGCTCACGGGCTCGACGTCGACGCGCAGGGCAACGGAACGGTGGCTCAACAGCGCCTGTATCAGCTGGTGCGCGAGCGCGACGCGATCAAGGACAGGACCTTCGAGATCACGTTCCTCGGCTCCGGCGTGGAGGCGTACGTGTTCACGTTCGGCTAGGAACAGGCCATGGACTACGACCTCGGCGGCAGGGTGGTGCTCGTGTCGGGCGCCGCGTCGGGAATCGGCCGGGCGACGGCGGAGAGGCTCGCCGGCATGGGCGCGCGGATCGTCGCCGCGGACATCGACGCCGACGCCGGCGAAGCGGCCGCAGCCGCGCTGAGCGACGGCGGCGCCGAGGTGCGCTTCGTCGCGGCCGACGTCGCCGACGAGGACGCCGCCGGCGCGATGGTGGCGGCCGCCATCGACGGGTTCGGCCGCCTCGACGGCGCCGCGAACTGCGCCGGCGTCGGCGCGGGCCACGCGGAGACGCACGACTATCCCGTCGACGTCTGGGACCGGATCGTCGCCATCAACCTGCGCGGCACCTGGCTGGCGATGCGAGCCGAGATCCCCGCCATCCTCGCGCACGGCGACGGCGGCGCCATCGTCAACGTCGCGTCGACGCTCGCGCTGCGCGGCTCGCCGAACGCCTCGCCCTACAGCGCGAGCAAGCACGGGGTCATCGGCCTCACGCGGACGGCCGCGATCGAATACGCCCAGCGCGGCATCCGCGTCAACGCGGTCTGTCCGGGCGCGATCGACACGCCGATGATGGAGGAGACCTTCGCCCGCTTCCCGGGCTTCCGCGAGATGCTGACGGGCTTCGTCCCGATGGGCCGGATGGGCGCCGCGTCCGAGGTCGCCGCGGCGATCGCGTGGCTGCTCTCCGACGGCGCCTCGTTCGTCACCGGCGAGGCGCTCACGGTCGAGGGCGGCCTCCTGTCGCGCTGACCGCCGTCGCGCGGCCTCAGGGTGCGAAGGCGTGGGCCGCGTCGAGCGCGGGGCTATAGGTCGGGTCGCGCAGCAGCGCCTGGCGAATGCCCTCGCCGAGGATCCCGGGCTCGCCCCGCGAGGCGCCGAGCACGGTCCATTCGCGCTCGTCGCCCCTGCGGTTGCGGTAGTGGGCGCGCAGTCCGCCGGGCCCGCGGTCGAGCTCCAGATGCCGGCCCGACGCCGTCTCGAGCGTCAGCCCCGCCAGGCCCCGCACCGACTGGCTGGGCTCGGGCTCCAGCAGCAGGTCGACGTCCTGCCGGCGGGCGTGGGCCTTGCCGGCGAGCGAGCCGTTGCGCGCGATCAGCTTCGAGGGCTCCCAGTCCAGACGCGACGCCAGCCAGCCGATCAGCAGCAGCGCGGCGACCGTGGATTCGGGGTGATGGCGAATGGTCACGGCGCTGATCGTCCGCAGGTCCGGACGCAGGTTGTCGGGGTCGAACGTCGCCGCCACGCGCTCGCGCCAGGGCGTCGAGCGCAGCCACGCCAGGTCGACGACGTAGACCTTGCGGGCCAGCCCCTCCGCGCGGTCGAGCGCCTCGTGCAGGTCGGGCTCGTCGACCGAGTCGAGCAGCACCACCTGGGCCAGCGGCAGCAGCAGGTCGATCGCCTCGGGGTGCCCGTGCGGCGACCACAGCAGCGTCGGCAGATCGGTGACGACGAGCGGGTCGACGATCGTGTCGAGCGCCGGCAGGTGCTTGTCGCCGACCTCGACGATGACGGTCTCGCGCAGCAGCGCGAACTCGCCCGCCTTCGGGTGCACGTCGCTGGAGATCGTCGCGACCGCGTCGAGCGAGCGGCGCGGCGGATCGACCGACAGCACGACGGTGCGCGACGCGTGGTAGCGGCCGACCTGGCGTAGTCGGTTGGCGATCTCGCCGCTCCACGCCTTGTCGACGACGCAGACCATGTTCAGCACCCGCGCCGGCACGTAGGACTCGTTCTCGGCGTGGCGCTCCTTGAGCATGCCGCGCAGCGCCGCCTCGATCTCCCCGGGATTCGTCCCCTGCGCCGCCCAGCGGCTGTCGGAGACGCCCGGCATCAGATGGCGCGCCAGTGTTGGCCGTGGAGCATGAGCGACGCTGCCTGCTCCGGGCCCTGCGACCCGGCCTCGTACTGGGGCAACGGTCCCGGCGTCGCCTCCCACTTGCGCACGATCGGATCGCAGATGCGCCACTGCGCCTCCACCTCGTCGTTGCGCGTGAAGAGCGTGGCGTCGCCGCGCATGCAGTCGGTGATGAGCCGTTCGTAGGCCTCGGGCGACTGCGACATGAACGACGTGCCGTAGAGGAACTCCATGTACACCGGCCGGATGCGCATCCGGTTCCCGGGGATCTTCGCCCCGAGCGACAGCGACACGCCCTCGTTCGGCTGCACGGTGAGGATGAGCTGGTTGGGCTTGACGCCGAGCGAGCCCTCCTGCGAGAACGCGAGGTGGGGCACCGGCTTGAGCGTGATGGCGATCTCCGTGACCTTGCGCGCCAGGCGCTTGCCGGTCCGCAGGTAGAACGGCACGCCGGCCCACCGCCAGTTGTCGACCTCCAGCCGCAGCCCCGCGTACGTCTCGGTGTTGGAGTCCGGCGCGACGCCCTCCTCCTGCAGGTAGCCCGGGACATGCTCGCCGCCCGACTCGCCCTCGGCGTACTGCGCGCGCACCGCGATGTTGTCGACATCGGCCTCCGTCGGCGCGTGGATCGCCTGCAGCACCTTGACCTTCTCGTTGCGGACCTCGTCGGCGGTGAAGTTCACCGGCGGCTCCATGCCCACGTGGCACAGCAGCTGGAGCATGTGGTTCTGGATGAGGTCGCGCAGGGCGCCGGCCGAGTCGTAGTAGCCGGCGCGCGAGCCGATGCCGAGGTCCTCGGCCGCCGTGATCTGCACCTGGTCGATGTAGTTGCGGTTCCACACCGGCTCGAACAGGCCGTTGGCGAACCGGAACGCCATGATGTTCTGGACGGTCTCCTTGCCCAGGTAGTGGTCGATGCGGAAGACCTGGTGCTCGTCGAAGACCGACAGCACCTCGCGGTTGAGCTGCTCGGCCTCGGCCAGCGTCGTGCCGAACGGCTTCTCGATGACCACGCGGACGTCGGCGCCGTCG
>DATFRW010000125.1:0-20094 GCA_035262945.1 Solirubrobacteraceae bacterium | reverse complement strand
CGCTCCGAGGCGCTCGAAGCCCGCCAGTGCCTCGCGCAGGCGTTCACGCGCCTCGGCGCGTCGGCGGGCGCGATGCAGCCGACGCCCGAAGGCGAGCAGCGTCCTGGCACGCTCGAACGGCAGCGGGCGGCGATCGTCGAGGGCGAGCGCCTCGGCGAACGCCGCGTCGAACTCCTCGTCGAGCATCCCGCGGCAGCGCGCGGCCACGGCGCCGGCGACCGCCGTGCCCGACGAGGCGGCCTGCCGCTCGAGCATCGCGAGCACGCGACGGGCATCCTTGACGTTGCCGCAGCGGGCATGGGCCTCGACGAGGTCGGGGGCCCATGGCACGAGCGTCGGGTCCTCCAGGCCCGAGCCCTCCACGATCCGATCGACCGTCTCGAGCTTCGCGATGGCCTCGTCGGTGCGGTCGAGGCTGAGCGCGAGGAAGCCGTGGGCGCCGTGCACGAACCGCAGCCCGCTGCGCATGCCCTCGGACTCGGCAATCGCCAGTGCATTCTCCGCGGCGCTGCGGCCCTGCGCCTCGAGCCCGCGCGCGCCCGCGAGCCGGGTCCGGATCGAGAGCGCGTAGCCGTGCCACGCATGCTGGCCGGTCTCGGCGGCGACGCGAATCGCATCGCGCGTGGCATCGTCGGCCGCGTCCCAGTCGCCGAGGCGAAAGGCGACGTCGGCGGCCACGATCAGCGTGCCGCCGAGCGTGGCCAGAGCGCCGGCCTCGCGCGCACGTTCGCACAGCGTGCCGCTCGCCGCCCGTGCCCGCTCGAGCTCGCCGAGTGGGATGCGCGCGAGCAGGAGCAGATGACGCCACGGCCAATGGGGACCGAGCGGATCGAGGTCCTCGCCCAGGCGCTCCGCCTCGCCGAGCACCGGGGCCGCCAGCGGGGCCTTGCCCCGCAGGACCAGCACCCAGCCCAGCAGCGCCAGAACGGGCGCGCGCGCGAGCGGATCGGCGCCGTCGCCGAGCAGCGCGACGGCGCGTTGCGCCAGCGCCTCCGCCCGGTGGTACGCGTTGGTGACGGTGCAGCCGTTGGCGGCGTCGGCCAGCATCGCCGCCGCCAGCGCGCGATCGTGACCGGCCGCGAGCTGCGCTTCGGCGACGAGGATCCGGATCGCCTCGGCAGGGCTTCCGCTCCACACCATCATCCGGCCGCGCAGGTGCTCGGCGCGTGCACGCAGGCCCCGATCGCGCGCCATCGCGGACGCCTCCTCGAGCAGCGCGAGCGCGCGCTCGCGCGCACCGGCCGCGCTGGCGGCATCCCCGGCGGCGAGCAGGCGCCGTGCCGCCGCTTCGGGCTCCGGCGAGAGCCGTGCTGCGCGCTCGAGCGCGAGGGAGGCCGACGCGAAGCCGCGCCGCGCGGCGGCGCCTCCGGCAACCTGTTCGAGCTCCGCAGCGACGGCCTCGTCGGTCCCGACCACGGCCGCCGCCAGGTGCCACGCACGGCGCTCTCCGTGCACCACGCGCCCGAGCGCGGCGTGTGCCCGACGGCGCTCGGCCGGGCGGGCGGCCTGGTGTGCGGCGGCACGGACGAGCGGGTGGGCGAACGCGATGCGACCGTCCTCGAGCCGCACCAGTCCACGCTCCTCGGCCTGCGCGAGCCGGCCGACGTCGGTCCCCGCCTCCGCGCACGCGGCGGTGATCGCGGTGAGATCGTCGCCCACGTGTGTCGCCGCCACGAGCAGCGCGCGCCGGTCGAGGACGTCGAGCTCGTCGATCCTCGCTGCGAACGCGCCGTGCAGGCGGCTGCCGGGAGCCGGCGCGAGCTCAGCAGCGGCCGACCCGGCGCGCTGGTCGGCGGTGAGCGTTGCGGACAGCTCCACGAGCGCCAGCGGGTTGCCGGCCGCCGCCTTCACGATCGCGCCCGCGACCGACGGCTCGAGGTCGGCGGCGACCCGTTCGAGCAGCGCGAGCGAGCCGTCCACGTCCAACGGAGCCAGGCGCAGGTCCGGAAAGCCGGCGCGCTCCAGCGCCGGATCCTGCGGATCGCGGCTCGCCAGGACGACGGCCAGCGACGCGCCGGCCCGGCGCGCGGCGTAGAGGATGCACTCGCGCGAGGCGGCGTCGAGCCAGTGGACGTCGTCGACGACCGCCAGCACCGGGCGCTTGCCGTCCGCCGCGCGCAGCAGTCCCAGCGTCGCGACGCACACGGCGAGGCGATCGCCCGGCGCCGGGGGCCCGAGCGCGAGCGCGGCGGCGAGCGCGGCCCGCTGCGGTCCCGGCAGCTCGGTCATGTGATCGATGACCGGCGCCAGGAAGTCGGACAGCGCGGCGAACGCGAGCTCGGCCTCGGTCTGCACACCGCGCGCCCGGACCACCAAGGCACCGTCGCCGCAGCGCTCGACCAGGGCGTCGAGGAGCGTCGTCTTGCCGATGCCCGGGTCCCCGTGCACGAGCAGCGCACGCCCGTCTCCGGCCTGCAGGCTGGCGAGAACCTCGTCGAGCCTGCCGAGCTCAGCGGCGCGGCTGACGATCATGTGCGCAAGCTAACGCTCGGGCACCAGCCACACCACGCCGAGCGGCGGCAGCGTCACCTCCGCCGAGAACGGCTGGCCGTGCCAGCCGAGCGCCTGCGCCTCCACCCCGCCGAGGTTCCCGATGTTCGTGCCGCCGTAAGCGGACGAATCGGTGTTGAGGGCCTCCGCCCAGCGGCCCGACTGGGGCAGGCCGAGCCGGTAGCCCTCGCGCGGCACCGGCGAGAGGTTGCACACGACCGCGACGACGTCGCGCACCGGGTCCTCGCCCGCGCGGCAGAAGGCGACGACGTTGTTCGCGGCGTCGTTGGGCTCCAGCCACCAGAAGCCGCGCGAGTCGTCGTCGACCTGCCACAGCGCCGGGCGCTCCCGGTACACGCGGTTGAGGTCGCGCACGAGCGACTGGACGCCCGCGTGCTCGGGGTTCTCGAGCAGGTGCCAGTCCAGCGAGCGCTCGTGGCTCCACTCGGCCTCCTGCGCGAGCTCGCCGCCCATGAACAACAGCTTCTTGCCGGGGTGCGCCCACATGTAGGCGTACAGCGATCGCAGGTTGGCGAGCTTCTGCCAGCGGTCGCCGGGCATCTTCGAGTACAGCGACCCCTTGCCGTGCACGACCTCGTCGTGGCTGAGCGGGAGGATGAAGTTCTCGCTGAACGCGTAGACGAGCGAGAAGGTCAGCTCGTGATGGTGGTAGCGGCGGTGGATCGGATCGTGCTGGAAGTAGCTCAGCGTGTCGTGCATCCAGCCCATGTTCCACTTGAAGCCGAAGCCCAGGCCGCCGACGTAGGTTGGCCGCGACACCCCCGGCCACGCCGTCGACTCCTCGGCCGCGGTGACGATCCCCGGCTCGCGCGAGTAGGCGACCTCGTTGAGCTCCTTGAGGAACGAGACCGCCTCGAGGTCCTCGCGCCCGCCGAACTCGTTGGGCACCCACTGGCCCTCCTTGCGCGAGTAGTCGAGGTAGAGCATCGAGGCGACCGCGTCGACGCGCAGGCCGTCGGCGTGGTGCTCGCGCAGCCAGTACAGGGCGCTCGAGAGCAGGAAGTTGCGCACCTCGTGGCGGCCGAAGTTGAAGATCAGGGTCCCCCAGTCGGGGTGCGAGCCGCGGCGCGGGTCGGCGTGCTCGAAGAGCGCGGTGCCGTCGAAGCGGGCGAGCGCCCATTCGTCGCGGGGGAAGTGCGCCGGGACCCAGTCGAGGATCACGCCGATGCCGTGCTGGTGCATGCGGTCGACGAACTCGCGGAACTGGTCGGGCGTGCCGAAGCGCGGCGTCGGGGCGAAGTACGAGGTGACCTGGTAGCCCCACGAGCCGCTGAACGGGTGCGCCATGACAGGCAGCAGCTCGACGTGCGTGAAGCCCATGTCCTTGACGTAGGCGGCCAGCTCGTCGGCGAGCTCGAGGTAGGTCAGCGAGCGGTTGTCCTCGAGCGGGTTCAGGCGCCACGATCCGAGATGGACCTCGTAGATCGTCATCGGCTCGCGCAGCGCCTCGTCCTCCGCGCGGCCGGTCATCCACGCGTCGTCGTCCCACTCGTGGCGCGAGCGGTTGACCACCGAGGCCGTCTTGGGCGGCAGCTCGGCCTCGAACGCGAACGGGTCGGCGCGCAGCAGCAGGTCGCCGTCCTGGCTGCGCAGCTCGAACTTGTAGCGCGAGCCCTCGGGGACGCCGGGGACGAAGAGCTCCCAGATCCCCGAGCTGCCGAGGGAGCGCATCGGGTGCAGGCGCCCGTCCCACGCGTTGAAGTCGCCGACGACCGAGACCGAGCGCGCGCTCGGCGCCCACACCGCGAAGGCCACGCCGGTGACGCCATCGAGCTCGAGCAGGTGGGCGCCGAGCTTCTCGTAGAGCTCCTCGTGGCGACCCTCGCCGGCGAGGTAGAGGTCGATCTCGCCGAGCGTCGGCAGGAACGAGTACGGGTCCTGCAGGGTGTACGTCTCCCCCGGGCCGTACTGCACCTCGAGCTCGTAGCGCAGCGGCAGCGTCGCGCCCTTCAGCTCGCCTTCGAACAGCCCGGCCGGGTGGCGCTGCTTGAGCTCGACCGGCGCGCCGCCGTCGGGCCGGACGGCGACCTTCGCGGCCGACGGCCGAAACGCGCGCACGACGACGCTCCCGTTCTGCTGGTGGGCGCCGAGCAGGCGGTGCGGGTCGGCCAGGTCGCGGCGGACGATCGCTTCGATGTCGGTCTCGACGCTCACAGCGGCTCCTCCAGGAGGCGCACGATGCCCGCCACGGGGATGCCGACCCAGTCGGGCCGGTTGTTGAGCTCGTAGCGCAGTTCGTACACGGCCTTCTCGAGCTCGAAGATCGTCAAGAGCGTGCGGGTGGGCGACTCGCCCGGTGGGAGCAGAACGGGGTCCACGGCTTCGAGGTACCCGTCGAGGAAGGCGTCACGCGCCCGATCCTCCCACCCTTCGGGTGCCGGGTGCCCGCGCTGCACGTCGCTCGCCGACGCTGCATAGGCAAACGAGCGCAGCATGCCCGCCACGTCGCGCAGCGGCGAACGCTTGCGCCGGCGCTCGAGCAGCGGCCTTGCCGGCTCGCCCTCGAAGTCCAGGACGATCCAGTCGCCGCCGCGCGCGAGCATCGTCTGACCCAGGTGCAGGTCGCCGTGGTGGCGGATGAGCTTGCCCCGCGCGCCGATGTGCGACAGCAGCTGCAGGCGGTCGCGGACCTCGGCGCCGCGGCCGGCGACCGGCTCGAGCGCCTCGAGGTCGGGCAGCTCGACCCACACGCGCTCGATCTCCTCGTCGATCGTCGCGGTCAGCAGCGCCAGCGACTCGTCCGACGGCTCCTCCGGCGCGAAGGCGGGATCGGTGGGATCGGACGCCAGCACGGTGTGCATGCGGCCGATGACCACGCCGAGATCGCGCAGGCGGGGGACGAACCGCTCGGGGTCGGCGCCGAGCTCGTCGAGCGCGAGCTCCCAGCCGTCGCGGGCGCCGGGCAGGAAGCGCTGGACGACGCCGAACGTCGCGTCCATGAGCTCGCCCTCGTACTGGTACCAGCCGCCGAGCGGCGCGATGTTCGGGAAGCCGCGGTCGCTGAGGAAGCGCAGCAGCTCGAGCTCGGGGTTGTCGCCGGCCTCGACGCGGCGGTACGCCTTCATCACGAGCGCGTCGTCGAAGACGATCGAGGTGTTGGACTGCTCGGCGCCGATCGGCCGCGCCTGCGCGCCGGGGCGCGGCGGCTCGACGCCCTCGAGCCAGTGGAACTCGACGCGCGCCTGCTCGCCGTGGACCTCCGCGCCGTCGCGCAGCAGCCCGCCCAGCAGCTCGCACGCCGCCGGGTCGGCGAACGCGTCGTAGACGGTCATCCCGCCGACCTCGTCGATCGCGCTGCCTTCGAAGCCCTCGGCGCGCAGACCGAGCAGCAGTTGGTAGACGTCGTGCGTCCCGCCGGGGAAGCGCGCCTCGACGAGCGCCGCCGCCAGCGCGGGCGGCCCGCTGTGGATGACGATGACGTCGAGGATGTTGAGCTGCGCGATGTCGCGCGCCTTGGAGCCGAACCAGCGCCGCGTGAGCAGCCAGTCCGCGAGCCTCGTCTCGTCGAGCGCGGCGAGGTCAACGGCTGCCATCGATCAGCTCCATCTCGACGTCTTCGTCCTCCTTCAGCAGGAACCAGTAGAAGCCGCGCGGCGCGAGCGTGAGCAGGTACGGAAGCTCCCCGATGCGCGGAAAGCGCGTGCGCCCGAACATCTCCTCGGGCCAGCGCCCCTCGTAGGCTGACAGATCGAGCTCCACCGGCTGCGCCGTCCGCGCGACGTTGTGCACGCAGAGCACGACGTCCTCCTCGTACGAGCGCACGTGGGCGAAGACCTTCGGGTTCGACGGCTCGAGCGGCGTGTAGTCGCCCAGGCCGAACACCGGGTGCTCCTTGCGCAGCGCGATGAAGCGCTTCAGCCAGCGCAGCAGCGAGGTCGGGGTGCGCAGCTGCGCCTCGATGTTGACCGCCTGGTAGCCGTAGACCGGGTCCATGAGCGGCGGCGCGTAGAGCTGCGCGAAGTCGGCGCGCGAGAACCCGGCGTTGCGGTCGCCGGTCCACTGCATCGGCGTGCGCACGCCGTCGCGGTCGCCGAGGTAGACGTTGTCGCCCATCGCGATCTCGTCGCCGTAGTAGAGGACGGGCGAGCCCGGCAGCGAGAAGAGGATCGCGTGCATGAGCTCCATCTCGTCGCGGCCGTTGTCCAGGAGCGGGGCCAGCCGCCGGCGGATGCCGAGGTTGAGCTTCATCCGCGGATCCTTGGCGTACTCCTCGTACATGTAGTCGCGCTCCTCGTCGGTGACCATCTCGAGGGTCAGCTCGTCGTGGTTGCGCAGAAACAGGCCCCACTGGCAGTTGTCCGGGATCCTCGGGGTGCGCTCGAGGATCTCGTACATCGGCGTCGCCTCCTCGCGGCGCGCGGCCATGAACATGCGCGGCATGACCGGGAAGTGGAAGGCCATGTGGCACTCGTCGCCGTCGCCGAAGTACTGCACGACGTCCTCGGGCCACTGGTTGGCCTCCGCGAGCAGCACGCGGTCGGGGTACTCCTCGTCGATCGCGCTGCGGACGAGCTTGAGGAACTCGTGGGTCTCGGGCAGGTTCTCGCAGTTGGTGCCCTCGCGCTCGTAGAGATAGGGCACCGCGTCGAGGCGGAAGCCGTCGAGGCCGAGGTCCAGCCAGAAGCGCAGGACGTCGAGCATCGCGTCGCGGACGTCCGGGTTGTCGTAGTTGAGGTCGGGCTGGTGGGAGAAGAAGCGGTGCCAGTAGTAGGCGCCGGCGACGTCGTCGTAGGTCCAGTTCGACGACTCGCTGTCGACGAAGATGATCCGCGCGTCCTGGTAGCGGTCGGGCGTGTCCGACCACACGTACCAGTCGCGCTCCGGTGATCCCGCCGGCGCCTGGCGCGCGCGCTGGAACCAGGCATGGTCGGCCGACGTGTGGTTCATGACGAGGTCGGCGATGACGCGCAGCCCGCGCTCGTGGGCGGCCTCGATGAACGTCTTGACGTCGTCGATCGTCCCGTAGTCGGGGTGGACCTCGTAGTAGTCGGCGATGTCGTAGCCGCCGTCGCGCAACGGGCTGGCGTACATCGGCAGCAGCCAGATGACGTCGATGCCCAGCCACTGCAGGTAGTCGAGCTTCTCGGTAAGGCCGCGGAAGTCGCCCGAGCCGTCGGCGTTGGCGTCGAAGAAGCCGCGCAGGTGGATCTCGTAGAAGACCGCCCGCTTGAACCACAGGGGATCGGACTCGAACCAGTGGCCCGAGGACGTCGGAGGCGGCGGGGTCATGCCGTGCGCACCCGCAGGACGTGCCCGGCGCGCTCGGCCGGGTCCAGGCGCACGTAGTTGCCACCCAGGCGCCAGGTGTACGCGCCGCCGTCGAGGAGGTCGTCGACGGCGAACGCGGGCGGGACCCCCAGCTCGTAGGGAACGTGCACCAGGCCCTCCTGTGCGTGATGCGGGTCGAGGTTGACGACGGTGATGAGCGCGTTGGGCCCCTCGCGCTTGGCGTAGGCCAGGATCGCCTCGTTGGCGGCGTCGAGGAAGACGAGGTTCTCCAGGCGCTGCAGCGCGGGGTTCTCGCGGCGGATGTGGTTCAGGCGCTGGGCGAGCGGGAGCAGCGGGCCGTCGAGCGCGCGGTGCTTGATCTCGTACTTCTCGTTGTCGATGTACTCCTCGCTGCCCGGGCGCTGGACGTGCTCGTAGTGCTCGAAGCCCGAGTAGATGCCGTAGCTCGGGCTGAGCGTCGCGGCGAGGATGAGCCGGATCGGGAACGCCGGCGGCCCGCCGTCGGCCAGGTAGTCGGTGAGGATGTCGGGCGTGTTGACGAAGAAGTTGGGCCGGAAGTACTCGGCCTCCTCGCCGCGGGCGAGCTCCGAGAGGTACTCGGCGAGCTCCCAGCGCGCGTTCTTCCACGTGAAGTACGTGTAGCTCTGGCTGAAGCCGATCTTCGCCAGCTCGCGCATGACCGCGCGGCGGGTGAACGCCTCGGCGAGGAAGACGACCTCGGGGTTCGTCGCGCGGATCTCCTTGATCAGCCACTCCCAGAACACGAACGGCTTGGTATGCGGGTTGTCGACGCGGAAGACAGTGACGCCGCGGTCGACCCAGTGGCGCACGACGCCGAGCAGCGCGTCCCACAGGCCGCGCCAGTCCTCGGAGCCGAAGTTGACGTTGTAGATGTCCTGGTACTTCTTGGGCGGGTTCTCGGCGTACTTCAGCGTCCCGTCGGGGCGGCGGAAGAACCACTCCGGGTGCTCCTTCAGCCACGGGTGGTCGGGCGAGCAGTTGATCGCGAGGTCGAGGCAGACCTCGATGCCGCGCTCGTTGGCGGCGGCCACGAGCGCGCGGAAGTCCTCGTCGCTGCCGAGCTCCGGGTGGATCGCGTCGTGGCCGCCGGTCTCGTCGCCGATCGCGTACGGGCTGCCGGGGTCGCCCGGCTCGGGGGTGAGGGTGTTGTTGCGCCCCTTGCGGTTCGTGTGCCCGATCGGGTGGATTGGCGGCATGTAGAGCACGTCGAAGCCGAGCTCGGCGAGCCGCGGCAGCTGCTCCTTGACGCCGCGGAAGCCGCCGAACGAGCGCGGGAACAGCTCGTACCACGCGCCGAAGCGCGCGAGCGTGCGATCGACGTCGATCTCGAGCGGCGTGTCGAGCTCGGTGGCCTCGGTGCGCTCCTGCGCGTCCTCGACGAGCGCGAGCAGCTCGGGCGCGAGCGCGGCCCGCGGATCGGTCGCGATGGCGTCGGCGGCCGCGGCCAGGGCGCGCGACGGCTCCCCGTCCGCTCGCTCGGCGGCGGCGCGCAGCAGCACCGCGCCCTCGCTGAGCTCGCCGCTGAGATCCGGCTGGCCGAACTCGACCTTGCGGGCGAGCTCGTCGCGCCAGCCCTCGAAGAGGTCGACCCACGCCTGGATCGTCCATTGCGTGCGACCCGGCGCCTCGACGGTGAACGCGCCTTCCCAGCGCACCCCGTCGTGGTGGGCGTCGACCGCGGTCAGCGGCGACTCGCGCCAGGTGGTCTCACCCGGCGCGCGCCAGCGGACGACGGCGCGCAGCACCTCGTGCCCGTCGCGGAAGATGTCCGCCGAAACGTGCACGGTGTCGCCCACCGTCCGCTTGACGGGCCATCGGCCGCAATCGATGGTGGGAGCCGGGTGCTCGATCCTGATGCGGCTAGGCGGGTTGGCCTTCGCGCGGGCGGGCACGAATCCCCTCTCTTCCCGAATGCGACTTCCACGAACCAGCGGCGTCCAACTGCACATCACCTCCTTGCCGGGCGGGAAGCTTGGCTCATCCGCCTATGAGTTCGTCGACTGGCTGGCCGCGGCGGGGCAGTCGTGGTGGCAGGTGCTGCCGCTGGGGCCGCCGAACCGGCAGCGCTCGCCGTACAAATCCGCGTCGGCCTTTGCGGCCTGGCGCGGGCTGCTCGGCGATCCGAGCGCGGCGGTGTCCGATGCGGAGCTCGAGGGGTTTCGGTCGCGTCATTCCTTCTGGGCCGACGACTGGGCTCGCTTTGCCGGCGGTAATCGGGCATTGAGGGACCAGGTCCGCTTCGAGCGCGAGTGGAGCGCGCTGCGGGCGTACGCGAGCGCTCGCGGCGTGGGGCTCATCGGCGACGTCCCGATCTACGTGGCGCCCGGGAGCGCCGACGTGGTCCGCTGGCCCGAGCTCTTCCGCGACGACGTCGTGGCCGGCGTTCCGCCCGACCAGTTCACCGCGCGCGGCCAGCTGTGGGGCAACCCCATTTACGACTGGCCCGCGCTGCGCCGGCGCCGGTACCGCTGGTGGGTCGAGCGCCTGCGACGCACGTTCGAGCTCTTCGACCTCGCGCGGATCGACCACTTCCGCGCCTTCGTCGCCTACTGGGCGGTGCCGCGCGGCGCGCGCGACGCGTCGAGCGGGCGCTGGGCGCGCGGTCCCGGCCGCGCGGTGTTCGACGCCGCGCGCGCCGAGCTGCGCCGCCTGCCGCTCATCGCCGAGGATCTCGGCGTCATCACGCCCGCGGTCACCCGGTTGCGCGAGTCGCTTGGCCTCCCCGGCATGGCCGTGCTGCAGTTCGGCTTCGACCCCGAGGAGCAGCCGAGCCCCCACCACCCCAGGCAGCACCGCGCGAACCAGGTCCTCTACACCGGCACGCATGACAACGACACGCTGCGCGGCTGGTACGAGTCGCTGCCGGACGACCGGGTCGCCGCGCTGCGCCCGCTCGGCGTCCGCGGCAGCGAGCCGTGGTGGTCGCTCATCGAGGTCGCGGCAGCGTCGCCTGCACGGCTGTGCATGCTGCA
Organism: Solirubrobacteraceae bacterium; assembly: GCA_035262945.1. GTDB lineage: Bacteria > Actinomycetota > Thermoleophilia > Solirubrobacterales > Solirubrobacteraceae > JAOPZW01. The sequence goes on along the minus strand of DATFRW010000125.1, from coordinate 9,361 downwards.
GGTCCAGGACGTCCTCGGCCTCGGCTCCGAGGCGCGGATGAACACGCCGGGGACCGCGGGCGGCCAGTGGCGTTGGCGGCTCGAGCCCGGGCAGCTGACCGCGGCGCACGCGCGGCGGCTGCGGTGGATCACGGCCGCGTCGGGCCGCCTGCGGTGACGCCGTCGCGGCGCCGCCGGCGTTCCGTGCTGGATTGTGTGGACATAGGCCACACAAAGCAGCACGGTGCCGCTCACGCCCCGGCAACGGCGGTCTCGTGCCCCGCCCAATACGGGGCGCGCAGCTCGCGCTTGAGCACCTTGCCGGCGGCGGACTTCGGCAGCGGCTCGGAGCGCAGCTCGATCGCTTTGGGCACCTTGTAACCGGCGATGAGCCTGCGGCAGTGCTCGCGCAGGTCGTCCTCGCTCACCGCCTCGCGCGGCACGACGACGGCGTGCACGGCCTCGCCCCAGCGTTCGTCGGGGATGCCGAACACCGCGGCCTCGTCCACCGCGGGGTGGCTGAAGAGCGCCTCCTCCACCTCGCTGCAGTACACGTTCTCGCCGCCCGTGACGATCATGTCCTTGGCGCGGTCGACGAGGTAGATGTAGCCGTGCTCGTCCTGGTAGCCGACGTCGCCGCTGCGGTACCAGCCGTCGGCCAGTGCCGCGGCGGTCTCCTTCGGCTTGTTCCAGTACCCGACCATGACGTTGTCCCCGCGGATGGCGAGCTCGCCGACCTCCCCGGTCGGCACGCGCTCGCCGAGCTGGTCGCGGATCGTCACCTCGACGCCGACGGCGGGCCGGCCGCAGGACCGAGCCTGCGGCGCGTCGAGGAGGAGCTCCTCGTCGGGCAGCAGCGTCGCGATCGGCGAGGTCTCGGTGGCACCGTAGATGTGCAGGAACGTGGTGTCGGGGAACGCGGCACGCGCGCGACGCAGCGTCTCTGTCGCGATCGGCGCGCCGCCATGGCTGAGCCGGCACAGGGTCGAGATGTCGCGCGGGCGGACGAACTGCTCCTCGGTCAGCGCGGCGAGCATCGTCGGGACCACGAGCGTCGCGGTCACGCCAAAGCGCTCGATGAGGTCGAGCGCCGCGCCGGGGTCGAACGCGCGCAGCACGACCTGCTCGCCCGCGTTCCAGACGGTGGCCAGGACGGCAATCGAGCCCGCGGCGTGGAAGAGCGGCGCGACGATCAGCCAGCACGTCTCCGGCCGGAAGCGCCAGCAGACCTGGAAGTGCAGCGCGTTGGCGAGCAGGTTGCGGTGCGTGAGCATCACGCCCTTCGCGGCGCCCGTGGTCCCGCCCGTGTAGAACAGACCCGCCAGGGTGTCGGGCTCAAGGTCGGGGAAGTCGGCCGGGCTCGCCTCGGCCAACAGCTCCTCGTAGCCCTCGCCGAGATCGATGACGCGCTCGAGCCCGTCGAGCGGCGCGTCGATGCCCGCGCCGGCGAACAGCACCCGCGCGCCCGAGTCCTCCAGCGCGTAGCCGAGCTCGGCGGGCGCGTGGCGCGGGTTGAGCGGGACGATGGCCAGGCCCGCGCCCGGGATGGCCTGGTAGAGCTCCAGGTAACGATGGCAGTTCGCGCCGACGACGGCGACGCGATCGCCCTCCGCCAGGCCGAGGCCGCGCAGCGCACCGGCGAGCCGCCGGCAGCGCTCCCACGTCTGCGCGTAGGTCAGCTCGTTCGCGCCGCAGCGCACCGCGACGCGCTCGGGCGCCACCTGCACAGCTCTGGCGAGCGGGCCGATCATGCTCGTCACGTCGTCCTCCTCGGCGCGGCGCCTCGCAGCCCCGGAGCCGACGCTATCAGCCGGGCGCGAGCACGAGGCGGAACTCGAGCAGGCCGTGGTCGCGGACCGTGACGAGCCCGGCGACGCTCGGCGGCTGGATGCCGAAGTCGGCGAATCGGATCGGGGCGCTGCCGACGAGCTCGAGCCGGTCGCCGGCGACGCGCTGGCCGCGGACCGTCACGTCGATCGGGGCGCGGCGGCCGTGCAGCGTGAGCGTGCCCTTCACGTGCCGCGCCGTGGACGTGACGGTGAACGGCGCGCCCAGTGCGAACCGCGCGCTCGGGTAGCGGTCGGTCTCGATGCCGCGGAAGCGCAGGGTGTCGTCGCGGCGCGACTGGTCGGAGCGCACCTGCGTCATGTCGGCCTGCAGGTCGGCGGACCGTACGCGATCGCCGCTCACCGTCACGGTCCCGTCGACCGCACTGGTGCGCCCCACCGCCGTGCGCACGCCGACGCCGAGGTACTCCTCGTTGACGCGGTAGCCCACGAAGCTGCCGGCGGGCGGCACCGGCCGCAGGCGCTGCGCGCCCTCGCCGTCGCTCCCCGTGGCCGGCCTGCCCTCGAGCGTGGGCGGCGGCGGCGCGTCGTCGCCGCTGAGCGCGAAGTAGGCAAAGCCGCCACCGACGACGAGCACCACCAGGGCCACGGCCCCGAGGATCAGGAGGCGGGCGCGCCGTCGCATCGGTCGTACGCTGCCACGTGATGCTCCGGCTCGCACTCGCCCGCCTGCGCGCCCGCGGCCGTCTGGCCGTGCGAGGCCGCCCGCGCCTGGGCCGCGGCGTGCGCCTCGACCTCGCCCCCGGCGCGCTGCTGACGCTGTGCGACGGGTCGCGCATCGGCGACGCCTGCCGCTTTCACCTCGGGCACGGCGCCGCCGTGACCATCGGCGCGGGCGCGCAGCTGGGCGAGCGCTGCGTGATCGCCGCCCACGAGCGCGTCGAGGTCCGCGCCGGCGCCCGCCTCGGCGACGAGGTGGTGCTCATCGACTTCGACCACGACACGGCCGACGTCGAGAAGCCTGTCCGCCTGCAGGGACTGGTGACCGCGCCGGTCGTGATCGGCGAGCGGGCGATCGTCGATGCCGCCGCGGGAGTCCTGCGCGGGGTGTCGGTCGGCGACGGGGCGCGCGTCGGCGTGCGCGCGGTGGTCACGCACGACGTGCCGGCGGGCGCCCGGGTCGAGGGCGTTCCAGCGCACCAGCGTTAGATCCCTTCGCTCTCCGGCGGCCGCACCCGCGCCACGAGCACGAGCCCGACGAGCAGCGCCCCCACGCCGAGCAGCTGCAGGCCGGACGGCGACTCGCCGAACAGCACCACGCCGAGCGCGACCGACGCCAGCGGCTGGATCGTCAGGAGCAACGACGTCAGCGCCGCGGGAAGCCGCGGCAGCGATGCCGAGATCAGCAGCCAGCCGAGCACCTGCGAGCTCAGCGCGAGCGTGACCAGCCACGCGTGCGACGGCCACGCCGGCACGAGGTCGGCCTCGCCGACGACCGCGCCGATCCCGAGGGCGACGATCGCCGCCACCAGCGTCGCGTCGAACAGCGGGCCGGCAACCCGGAGCCGGTCGCCGCTGCCCTCGCGCAGGAGCAGGATGAACGCGGTGTACGCGAGGCCCGTCGCGACGCCGTAGACCACGCCCTGCGTCGGGTTGTCGCCGTACGCGCCGCGCTCGAGCGCGCCCGAGATGAGCACGACGCCGCTGAGCACGAGCGGAAGGATCGCGAGCAGCCGCGCGGCGGGCCGCTCGCCGAGCGCCAGCCACGCCACGAGCGGCACGAAGGCCACCTGCAGGTTGCCGAGCACCGTCGCGAGCCCCGCTCCGACGTTCTCGATCGCGTGATGCCAGCAGATCAGGTCGATGGCGAAGAAGACGCCCGCCAGGGCGACGATCCACCGCTCGCGCGCGGTGCGCGGGCCCAGCCGTCCGTCCTCCCACCACGCCAGCACGCCGAGGACCGGGAGCGCGTATGCGCAGCGGAAGATCGCCGCCGTCGACGGCGAGACGCCGGCCTGCTTCACCAGGATCGCCGAGAACGCGATGGTCAGCGCGCCGGCGACCGCCATGGCCCGCGGGCGCGCGGTGAGCGTCTGCGTGGCGGTGGGCAAACCGCCTAGTGCGCGAGCAGCGGCCGCCGACGCGCCGAGAGATCGGGCGTCCACGGCATCCCAGCGCCGCCCGTGCTCGCCGCGGTCGCGCGCGTCGGCCGGTAGCGCACCGCCCGCCCGCCGAGCCTGCCGTGCGCGCCGCCGCGGCTGTCGAGCGTCAGCGTGCCGTTGGCGCTCCCGCTCACCCGCACCGTCCCCGACAACCGGCCCTGATCGGAGGTCAGCGTGCCGCTCAGCCGCAGCCCCGGGACGTACGAGTAGCCGCGCAGACGCAGCTTGCCGTCGAGCGCCGCGGGACCGGTGAAGCTGCCGCTGCGCAGGCCGCCGCCGCGCACCGGCAGCCCGGCGAACAGCAGTTGCAGCGCGGTGAGCCGCACGTCGGTGGCGGTGTCGAGCACCCCGAACACCGCGCGCCCGCGGTCACCGCCGACGCCGGGCGCCGACCGGAAGTCGCGCAGGGAGCGCGGAGGCAGCGGCTGCACGGCCACGCCGTTGTCCTTGCCGTCGCACGGATGCCCGACGGCGACGCCCGCGATGAACCGGCTGAGGGCCTGGGAGATGCACCCGGTGATGTCGCTGTCGAGCGTGTCGTGGCCCGATCCGTGCAGCGTCACCACGCTCGCGTGCGGCAGCTCCTGCCGCGTCGCGAACGCGTTCTCGACGGGCGTGCGCGTGTCGAGCCGGCCGCCGAGCAGCAGCGCGGGCACGTCGGGCAGCGGGGTGGTGAACGGCTGGCGGAAGGGTCCGTCCGGCCAGTCGAGGCAGTCGTCGACGTAGCTCGTGCGCAGGACCGTCTGCCCGTCGAACGGGTCGTACTCGCTGGCCGGGATCGCGGCGAGCGCCTGCTGCGCGATCGCCGGCCGGGCGTCCACCGGCGTCGACAGCGCGTACGGAAGCCGCACGTCCTCGCAGCCCGTCGCGGCGTTCAGGCCGAACGACAGGTCCGCCCGGCGGGTCGGGCCGCCCTCGCCGATCGCCCGCAGGCGCATGAGCAGCGCGGTGTCGCCACGGCGTGCCGCGCTCATCGCCGCGGGCAGCGACGCCTGCAGGAAGGGGTTGAGGTCGCCCGCGGTGAGCAGGAACGAGAGCTCGTCGGGCGTCGAGTACTGGGTGGCCCGCTGCCGGCCGTGGTCGTCGAAGGAGTGACCGCGCAGTGGCCCGCCCGTGTTGATCCGCCGCACCAGTGTGCGCACGTCCGAGATCGGGTCGCGCGTGGTGAACCGGCACGCGCCGCGCTCGCACTGCTCGGCGAGCACGCGCGGCAGGTTGCGGTACGTGTCCATGAGGAACGGGTCCGGGCCGTCGGGGCCGACGATCGAGTCGAGGATCAGCCGGTCGACGTGGTCGGGGAACGCGCGCGCGTACTGCAAGGCGACGTGCGTGCCGTACGAGATGCCCATCAGCGCGATCTTGTTCGCGCCCAGCGCCTGGCGCAGCGCGTCGATGTCGAGGACCGTGTCCGCGGTCGTGTAGTACGCGCGGTTCGGCCCGAGGCGCCCCGCGCAGGCGCCGACCTCGGCCGGAAGGAACGCGTCGAGCGAGCGCAGCTTCTGCAGGTTCGGGCAGTCGAGCACGCCCGAATCGCCCGTCCCCCGCTGGTCCAGCACCGCCAGGCGGTAGCGGCGCAGCGCTGGGTCGAGCGTGATCGCGAACGACGAGGCCGCCCCCACCGACGATTGGCCCGGCCCGCCCGAGAGCGCGATCAGGACCTGCTTGGGCCCGCGCTTGCGGATCGCGAAGTGCAGCGGGATGGTCCCCGGTGTCGCCCCGGTGCGATCGAGCGGGACCGGCAGCGTGCCGCACCCGAAGTCGTCCTGCCCGGGACAGGTGTGCAGCGCGGGCGCCGCGTTCGCGCTCGCAGGAGCCACCGCGACGACGGCGGCGAGGACGAGTGCGGCGAAGCAGGAGCGGCGCAACGGGACGGCCACGGTACACCGGGTCGGGCATCGCCGTCGCCACCAGCGGGGAATGACCTAGACGAACGGGCGAGCTTCAACGGCTTCTTGATCTGGAAATAAGCCACTTCCGCAATACTCTGGCGTGACCATGGCCAACGGGGAGAGGACGCTGTTCGGCAGCCAGCGTGCTGCTGAGCAGATGGCGTTGCAAGGAGAGTGGCGCCGGTTGGGGCGCGCCGCGACGTTCGTCGCGGTGCTGACCTCGCCGGCGGTGTTCGCCTGGCTATACGGGGCCAACGACTGGCCACTGATCTGGGCGCTGCTGGCGACGTTCCTGCTCGTCATCGCGTTCCGCGGCTTCATCGATGTCGTCGCGCACAAGCTCATCCCGCGCGCGAGCCTCTACGGCGCCGGGCGCGAGCTGATGGAGGCCGACATCATCGCCCAGCGCCGCGTCTGGTACTGGCGCACGCGCTTCCGCCAGCTGTTCTGGCTGGTGCTCATCCTCGGCGGCGCCATCGGCCTGCTCTACGCGTTCGGGTCGAACCTCCAGGACTTCTTCAACTTCCTGCCGCAGCTGTTCGTCTACCTGCTGAGCTTCGGCCTGCAGATCCCGCTCTTCTTCCTCGTCAACATCCTCATCCTCTTCGGGCCGCTGCTCTTCTTCGGCCTCAAGCAGATGAAGGGCTACGAGCCGGGCGACGCGGACTGGGGCGTCAAGCTCGAGGACGTCCGCGGCCAGTCCGAGCCGAAGGCCGAGGTGACGAAGGTCATCGAGCTGTGGTCGGCGGGCGAGGAGTTCCGCGCGGCCGGCGGCAAGCCCGAGCGCGGCCTGCTCTTCATCGGCGCCCCGGGCACCGGCAAGACGATGCTCTCCAAGGGCATCGCGACGTCGTTCAACTCGCCGATCGTGACGATGCCGGGCTCCGGCTTCGCGCAGACGTTCATCGGCATGGACGTCGTCATCGTGATGTTCCTCATCCGCAAGGCGCGCAAGCTCGCCCGCAAGTGGGGCAACACCTGCATGATCTTCATCGACGAGATCGATGCGGTCGGGATGCGCCGCCAGGCGCTGCAGGGCGGCTACGGCTTCCAGCCGACGCACTCGCACTTCGAGGAGCCGCCGATGTACGGGCCGTGGGGCGCGCTGACCTCGACCGGCGACCTCATCCTCGAGAACCGCATGTGGCGCGACCGCCTCTTCGCCTCGCGCGCCGAGCCGAAGGGCCCGCTGGCGCCGCCCGGCCCCTACGGCTGGTTCCGCGACCGCATCCAGGGCGTGATGTTCCCCGGCATGGGCGGCATGGGCGGCCAGCTCGCGCTCAACCAGCTGCTCGTGCAGATGGACGGCGTCGACGAGCCGCCGTTCATGCGCAAGTTCGTCACCAACCGCATAAACACGTTCCTCGACGCGACCTACATCATCCCCCAGCGGATCGGGAAGCTGCGGCTGCGGATCAAGCCGCCCAAGCCCCGCCCCGAGCAGGTCTACTTCATCGGCGCGACCAACGTCCCCCTCGAGGCGCTCGACCCGGCGCTCATCCGCCCGGGCCGCATGGGCCGCCACATCTGGTTCCGCACGCCGACGAAGGACGACCGCCTGGACATCTTCGACCTGTACCTGGACCGGGTCGACCACGACGAGGACATGGACACCCCGGACCGCCGCGACGAGTTGGCCCGCATGACGAACGGGTACTCGCCGGCCATGATCGAGCAGGTCTGCTCGATGGCGCTGACCTACGCGCACTCCGAAGGGCGCCAGAAGTTCGATCGCAAGGACATCGTCGAGGCGATGACCACCATCGAGTCGGGCACCGCGGTCGGCGTCAACTACATCGAGGAGGAGACCCGCGCGGTCGCGATCCACGAGGCCGGGCACGCGGTGGCCAGCCACGTGTACATGAAGGACGTGCTCTCCACCCGACTGTCGATCCGCATGCGCGGCGGCTCGCTCGGCCACCACCAGGCGATCGAGAAGGAGGAGCGCTTCTCGAGCTGGCGCCACGAGGAGGTCGGTCGCCTCGTCTGGACGCTGGGCGCCATGGCCGCCGAGCACGTCTTCTACGGCGAGAACGGCGTCGGCGTCGGCGGCGACATCCAGAGCGCGACGTGGCGGGCGTCGCGGATGGTCGGCATGAGCGGCATGGGCCCCGAGCCCCTCGACCTGCGCGGGCGCGTCTCGAAGGAGCGCCTCGACGACGTCGAGAAGGAGCTCATGGACCGCTTCGAGCGGATCGGGTTGCAGATCATGAACCGCGCGCGGATGGGCGGCGCGATGGATTCCGATCCGATCGGGTCGGTGCTCGGCGATCCGGCCAAGCGCAGGGCGGCGGCGCAGATCCTTGGCCAGGCGTACCTGACCGCGGTCTGCTGCGTGCGCCAGAACCGCGAGGCGGTGGCCGGCGTGGCCGCGGCGCTCGTGGAACGCAAGGAGCTGTACGGAGACGAGGTGGTGGAGCTGCTCGACGCCGCGGACCCGCGGCCGCCCACCATCGACGTGCTCGACGAAACGATCTGGCCGAAGATATGAGCGAGGACGAGAAGTCACAGGACGCTCGGCCCTGGGATCCCGCGGGCACCCAGCCCAGGCACGATCCCGAGGCGCTTCTCCCCGCGTCCCGGGAGCCGCTGCTCCCGCCCGAAGCGGAGGTCGTGGAATCCGACGCCTTCGACGAGGACGACGCCGGCGATCTGCTGCCCGAGCGACGGGCCGGAGCCGCCCCGCCCGCTCCCGCCGTACCGGCGATCCGCAACTCCACGTTCTCCTCGCGCTTTCACTTCCTCACGGGCGCGCTTGTCGCGGTCGGGATCGCGGCGGTCGCCGCCATCGCCGTCCTGGTCATCGCGCCGTCGACCGAGTCGCCGGCGCCCGCGTGGTCGGGGTGGAAGCCGTCGTCGGACGGCTCGCAGGGTGCGACCCAGATCGCGAACCACATCGCGCCCGAGTACCGCGACCAGGGCAAGCAGCTCGTCAACGTCGACGCCAACGACCTCTCGTTCAAGGGCGTGCCGCTCACCGTCGCGTTGCGCACGGCGCCCGAGCAGGGCGGCAACATCCAGATCCACGACGAGAAGGGCGTGCTGTACCAGCTGTGCGGGCTGGGCCCGAGCTGCGCGATCGATCACGGCAAGGCCTCGACCGCGCGCGGGTTCCTGCTGCGGCGCGAGGCGCTCGAGCTCGCGCTCTACTCGTTCCGCTACCTCAAGGACGTCAAGCAGGTCGTCGTCCTCATCCCGCCGGTGAAGGGCAACGTGCAGACCATCGCGCTGTACTTCCGCCGCAACGACGTGGGCCCCGAGCTGAAGCGCCCGCTGACCTCGTCGCTGGTCCCCAAGGCGCCGACGGTCTCCAACGTCACGCTCTCGCCCGACGCCGCGCTCGTCGATCAGGCCACCGACGAGCAGTACCTCTTCACGCTGAACGGGTCGAGCTTCAACAACGGCGGGTTCCTCGTCCTCGAGCCGTACACGGCGGCGGCGGACAAGAAGCTGCAAAAGCAGCTCAAGCAGCAGGCGCAGCAGCAGCAGGCCGCCGCGCAGGCCTCGGGCGGTTGAGTCCGGCGGCGCGGGCCAAGCTCGCCCA
>DATFRW010000124.1:0-19476 GCA_035262945.1 Solirubrobacteraceae bacterium | reverse complement strand
GCGAGCAGCAGGTCGCCATTCGCGCCGAGGCCGCCGCCGAGCACGACCAGCGCGATGTCCGTCACCGCGGCGAGCGGCACGATGTGCAGGGCGATCCTCCGCGCCTCCTCCTCGACGACGGCGCGGGCGACCGCGTCGGCGGCGCGAGCGGCGCGGAAGATGTCGCGGACGTCGTAGGGCGCCGCGAGGGCGGTCGCCGCGCCGGCAGCCATGCCCGCCGCGAACTCGGAGACCGCGGTCGCGCACGGGTCGACGTCCAGGCCGAGGCCGGCGGTGACGAAGTCGAGCTCGCCTGCCGCGCCGTTGCGGCCGCGGTGCAGTTCGCCGTGGAGCACCAAGCCGGCGCCCAGACCGGTGCCGATCGACAGGAACGCGAAGTCGTTGATGCCGTGCGCTACGCCGCGCCACTGCTCGCCCAGCGCGGCGAGGTTGATGTCGTTGTCGATGTGGACCGGGATGCCGAGCCGGTCCTCGAGCTCGTCGCCGAAGGCCTTGCCCTCGATGCCGGGAACGTTGGCCGCAAGCTCGAGCCGCCCGGTCGACGTGTTGACGACGCCCGGGACGCCGACGATCGCACCGTCGATGAGGTCGTCGGGCAGGCCGGCCGCGGCCACGAGCGTGTCGCGCAGGCCGACGACAGCCGCGAGCACGGCGTCCGCGTCAGCGACCGACAGCTCGACGTCGTGCCGCGCACGGACGAGGCCGCCGAGGTCGCACAGGGCACCGCGCAGGAACCGCGCGCCGATGTCGACGCCGAGGACGAGCGCCGCCTCGTCGATCGGCTCGAAGAACAGCGCGCCGTAGCGCGGCCCGCCCGGATCGTGGGTGGTCTCGCGCACGAGGCCGGTCGCCACCAGCGACTGCAGGGCCAGCGAGACCGTCGGCTTGGAGATGCCCGCGCGGCGCGAGATCTCCGCGCGCGAGATGGGCGCGCCGCCGCGGATCGCCTCGAGGACGGTGCGCTCGTTGAGGTCCTTCAGCAGCGGCGCGGTCGCGCGCCGGGGAGCAGAGCCCTCGGCCATCTTGTCAGAGAGCCTAACTCAAAGGGCAACGGAATCGCCATCAGTACCGACTTGACGCAACGTCGACAGGACAATACGGTGCGTTTTCGTAAGGCTGTCTAACCAGACGCGCCAACCCTGGGAGAGGAGCCTGGGTATGAGACGCATCGCAGCCGCGGCCGCATTCTTCGCAGCCCTGGGGCTTGCCGCCTGCGGCGGGAGCGGGGGCAAGTCGTCGACGACCGCACAGACTTCCACAGCGGCCGCGAGTCACCAGCCGGTGACCATCACGCTGTGGAACGGCTTCACCAACCGCGAGCTCGGCGTCGTCAATCAGGCCGTCGCCGCGTTCCACGCCAGCCATCCCTGGATCACGGTCAAGAGCGTTGGCGGGATCAACGACGACAAGATCATCGCCGCGATCCGCGGCGGCAACGCGCCCGACGTCGCGCAGTCGTTCACCGCCGACAACACCGGCGCGTTCTGCTCCTCGGGGGGCTGGATCGATCTGAAGCCCTACATGGACGCCAGCCACATCAACGCGAGCATGTTCCCTCAGGCGGTGCAGACCTACACGCAGTTCCAGGGCAAGCGCTGCGCGCTGCCGATGCTGGCGGACACCTATGGCCTCTACTACAACAAGGACCTCTTCAAGAAGGCCGGCATCACCGCGCCGCCGAAGACGATGTCGGAGCTCACCGCGGACGCGAAGAAGCTGACCGTCCGCGACGGCAACAGCTTCAAGGTCGTCGGCTTTGACCCGGCTCAGGGCTTCTACGAGAACGCGCCCGCCCACTATGGCCCGCTGTTCGGCGCGAACTGGGTCGACGGCCAGGACAAGTCGGCGATCGCCAAGAACCCGGGATGGGCGGAGTTCATGCAGTGGCAGAAGGGCCTCATCGACTTCTACGGCTTCGACAAGCTGCGGCGCTGGCAGGCCGGCGCCGGCGACGAGTTCTCGGCCTCCAACGCCTTCGAGCGCGGCAAGCTCGCGATGGCAATCGACGGCGAGTACCGCACCGCCTTCATCAAGGCCGAGCACCCCGACCTCAACTACGGCACGGCCCCGATGCCGGTGGCCGACAGCCATCCTGAGCTCTACGGTGCCGGCTACGTGACCGGGAACATCATCGGCATCCCGAAGTCGTCGGCGCACAAGGACGCCGCCTGGGAGCTCGTCAAGTACCTGACGACTGACCAGCACGCCTTGGCGCTGCTCTCCAACGGGCTGCGCAACGTGCCGACGACGAGCGCGTCGCTGAAGTCCAGCGAGCTGACGCCCGACCCGCGCTTCAAGGTCTTCCTCGACATCTTCGCCAACCCGAAGACGGCGACGACGCCGATCACGGCGGCCGGCAGCGCCAACCAGGAGCTGTTCCAGGACTACGTGGCCAAGTGGCAGGCGGGCAAGGTCACCGACCTGCAGAACGGGCTGGCGCAGGTCGACAAGCAGATCGACGCGCAGCTCGCCAACTCGGCGGGGACGCAGGTGCCTTAGACGTGAGCACCGCTCCGCTCGCGCAGGGCGGTCCCGCGCCACGACTCCAGGTGCGGGACCGCCGAGCCGCCAAGCGCAAGGCGGCGTGGCGCCGGCGGTGGCTCGTCCTAGGGCTGATGAGCCCGTGGATCGTCGGTTGCACGGTCTTCTTCATCTATCCGCTGCTGGCCAGCGTCTACCTCTCGTTCACGCACTACGACCTGCTGTCGCGGCCGCGCTGGGTCGGTACCGCCAACTACGCGTTCATGCTGCACCACGACCCGCAGATCTGGAACGCGGTCAAGAACACGCTGTGGCTGATGGCCATCGCCGTCCCGCTGCAGGTGCTCTTCGCCTTCGGCGTCGCCGGCATGGTCGTGCGCGCGAAGTCCGGCGTGGGCTTCTTCCGGACCGTCTTCTACCTGCCGACGCTGGCGCCGCCGGTCGCCGCGACGCTCGGGTTCACCTACATCCTCAACCCGGCGACGGGCCCGGTGAACACCGTCCTCGGCTGGTTGGGAATCGACGGGCCGCTGTGGTTCGAGTCGCCGTCGTGGTCCAAGCCGTCGCTGGTCCTGCTCGGGCTGTGGGGCATCGGCAACACGATGATCATCTTCCTCGCGGCGCTGCTCGACGTGCCGCGCCACCTCTACGAGTCCGCCCAGCTCGACGGCGCGGGTCCACTGCAACGCCTGCGCTGGGTGACGCTCCCGACGGTGAGCCCGGTGATCCTCTTCGCCGTCGTCATCGGGGTCATCGAGGCGCTGCAGTACTTCACGCAGGCCTATGTGGCGAGCAGCATCGTCGGGGGCGGCGCCGGCAACGCGGCCGACCCGGCCAACCGGCTCGGCTACCCCGAGGGGTCGACGATGTTCTACCCGCTGCTGCTCTACCAGCAGGGGTTCCGCTTCTTCAACATGGGCTACGCGTCGGCGATGGCGATCGTCCTGCTCGTCGTCGCGTTCGCGGTGACGCTGCTGATCATCCGCAACTCGCGCCGCTGGGTGCACTATCAGGGCGGGATGCGCTGATGGGCGCCGCTGTCGAGATCGCCCAGGCGCCGGCACCCGCGCAGCCGCTCGTGCGCCGCCGGCCGCCGCGCGCGGTGCGTCGCAAGCGCCTGCTCGTCGCCGTCGCCGATCACAGCCTGCTCATCGCCGCGGCGATCGCCTTCCTGGCGCCGTTCGTCTTCATGGTCCTCACGGCGCTGATGACCTCCGACCAGGCGCTGTCGTCGAAGATCTGGCCGCACCCCTTCCACTGGAGCAACGTCAGCGAGGTCTTCGACCGCGCACCGCTGTGGCGCTACACGCTGAACACGATGCTGTACGCCGGGCTGTCGACGATCGGCGTGCTGGTGTCGAGCATCCCGGTCGCCTACGCGCTGTCGCGGCTGCGCTGGCGCGGCCGCGACGCGGTCTTCCTCGTCGTGCTGGCGACGATGATGCTGCCCGCGCAGGTCACCGCGGTGCCGCTCTACGTCATGTGGTCCAAGCTGCACCTCGTCGGTTCGCTGGCGCCGCTGATCCTGCCCAACTGGTTCGGCGATGCGTTCTCGATCTTCCTGCTGCGCCAGTTCTTCCTGACCATCCCGGAGGAGTACTCCGACGCCGCACGCGTCGACGGCTGCGGCGAGCTGCGGATCCTGCTGACGGTGGTGATGCGCCTGGCCAAGCCGGCGATCGCCGCGGTGGCGCTGTTCGCCTTCCTCTTCGCCTGGAACGACTTCTTCGGGCCGCTGCTGTACACGAGCGAGAACCAGGCCCACTGGACGCTGTCGCTCGGCCTGGCGCAGTTCCGCACCCAGTATCAGGTGGAGTGGAACCTCACGATGATGGCCACGATCCTCTTCATGGCGCCGGTCATTGGGCTCTTCTTCGCTGCGCAGAAGGCGTTCGTCGAGGGCGTGACCCTGACGGGGGTCAAGGGATGAGGATCGCCGTCGTCGGCGCCGGATCGACCTACACGCCCGAGCTCGTCTCCGGGCTGCACGCGCTCGACGTCGGTGACCTGGTCCTGCACGACATCGACGCCGAGCGGCTCGACGTGGTCGGCGGCCTGGCGCGGCGCATGCTCGACCGGCAGGCGTTCGGCGGGCGCCTGCTGCTGACCGGCGATCTCGACCGCGCGCTGGACGGCGCCGACTTCGTGCTCATCCAGATCCGCGTGGGTGGGCAGGCGGCGCGGCTGTCCGACGAGACGGCCCCGCTCGCGTGCGGCTGCATCGGCCAGGAGACCACCGGCGCCGGCGGCTTCGCCAAGGCGCTGCGGACGGTGCCCGTCGTCCTTGACATCGCGCGCCGCGCGCGCGAGCGGGCCGCCCCCGGGGCGTGGATCGTCGACTTCACCAACCCCGTCGGTATCGTGACGCGCGCGCTGCTGGACGACGGCCATCGCGCGATCGGCCTCTGCAACGTCGCGATCGGCTTCGAGCGCGCGATGGCGCGCATGCTCGGCGTCGCACCCGAGGGGCTGATCGTCGATCAGGTCGGCCTCAACCACCTCACCTGGGTGCGCGCGGTCTGGCTCGGCGACCGCGACGTGCTCCCCGATCTGCTCGCCGAGCACGGCGACGAGCTGGCCGGGATGGCCGGCGACCTTCCGCGCGCGCTGCTCGACGACCTCGGCGCGGTGCCGTCGTACTACCTGAGGTACTTCTACGCGCACGACGCGGTGCTGGCCGAGCAGCTCGCGGGCGCCACCCCGCGCGCCGAGACGGTCGCGGAGATCGAGCGCGAACTGCTCGAGCTCTATGCCGACCCGGCGCTGACGACCAAGCCGGCGCTGCTCGAGCGTCGCGGCGGCGCGTTCTACAGCGAGGCGGCAACGCGCCTCGTGGCCTCGCTGCGCGCCGGCGACGACGCCGTCCACGTCGTCGACACACGCAACGGCGACACGATCCCCGGCCTCGCCGCCGACGACGTCATCGAGCTGCCGGCGCGCGTCGGCTCCGGCGGGGTGGTGCCGCTGCCCCAGCGCCCGCTCGCGCCCGAGCTGCTCGGGCTCGTCGCGCACGTCGCCGCCTACGAGCGGCTGGCCGTGCGGGCGGCGGTCAGCGGTCGCCGAAGCGATGCGCGACGGGCGCTGCTGGCGCACCCGCTCGTCGGCCAGTGGGGAAAGGTGGAGGCGCTGCTCGCCGAGGGGGTGCTCGCGTGACCGCGGCGGTCGCCCTGGCGGTCGACGGCGGCTCGTCGAAGACCGACCTCGCGCTCGTCGACGTCGACGGAGCCCTCCTCGCCCTCGTCCGCGGCCCGACGACGTCGCCGCACCAGATCGGCCTCGACGAGTGCGTGAACCTGCTCGACGGGCTGCTCGCCCAGGCGATGGCCGCCGCGGGCCTGACCGGGCCCCATCCGGTGGCCGAGGTCGGGCACGTGATGATCGCGGGCGCCGACCTGCCGATGGAGGAAGAGGCGCTGCAGGACGCGATCGCCCAGCAGGGTTGGGCGGGGCGCACGGCCGTGAACAACGACACCTTCGCGGTGCTGCGCGCGGGCACCGAGCGCGGCTGGGGCGTCGCTGTCGTGTGCGGTGCCGGCATCAACTGCGTCGGTGTGTCGCCCGACGGGCACCACGCGCGCTTCCCGTCGCTGGGCGCCATCACCGGCGACTGGGGCGGGGGCGACGATGTCGGGATGGCCGCGCTGTCTGCAGCGGCGCGCAGCGAGGACGGCCGCGGCCCGAAGACGACGCTCGAGCGCCTCGTGCCGGCGCACTTCGGGCTGAGTACGCCGCGCGAGCTGGCGGAGGCGATCCACCTCGGCCGCATCGAGGGGCGCCGTGTACTCGAGCTCGCCCCGGTGGTCCTGGCGGAAGCCGACGACGACGCCACGGCGGGGGAGATCGTCGATCGCCTGGCCGCCGAGATCGTCGCCTTCGCGCGCGTGGCAGCCACGCGGCTGCGGCTGACGGGCGGGCCGCTCGAGGTCGTGCTCGGCGGCGGGCTCATGCAGGCGGCCAACGGACGCCTGCAGGGCGCGATCAGCGAAGGCCTGCGCGCGATCGGGCCCGAGGTCGTCGCGCGCGTCGTACTGTCACCGCCGATCGTCGGCGCCGCGCTGCTCGGCCTCGACGACCTGGGTGCCGACGCGCAGGCGCAAGCACGACTGCGGCGCGAGCTGGAGGAGACGGCGAGTCGTGGCTGAGGTGCGCTTCGAGCAGGCGAGCAAGCTCTACGGCGGCACCGAGGCGCCGGCGGTCGACGCGCTCGACCTCGAGATCAACGACGGCGAGCTCATGGTCCTCGTCGGGCCGTCTGGCTCGGGCAAGTCGACGGCGCTGCGGATGCTCGCGGGGCTCGAGGAGGTCGACGCGGGCGCGGTGTGGATCGGTGACCGCGACGTCACCGACGATCCCCCGAAGCACCGCGACGTCGCGATGGTCTTTCAGAACTACGCGCTCTACCCGTACCTCGACGTCGCCGCGAACCTCGCCTTCCCGTTGAAGATGGCACGCGTGGGCCGCGCGGAGCGCGACCGGCGCGTGCGCGAGATCGCCGAGCTCCTCGACCTGACGCAGTTCATGCAGCGCAAGCCCGCGCAGCTGTCAGGCGGCCAGCGCCAGCGCGTCGCCATGGGGCGCGCGATCATCCGCGAGCCGGCGGTCTTCCTCATGGACGAGCCGCTGTCGAACCTCGACGCCCAGCTGCGCGTCCAGATGCGCGCCGAGATCGCCGCGCTGCAGTCGCGCCTTGCGGTGACCACGATCTTCGTCACCCACGACCAGGTCGAGGCTATGACGATGGGTCACCGCGTCGCGGTGCTGCGCGACGGGCGCCTGCAGCAGTGCGACACGCCGCGCCGGCTCTACGACCACCCGGTCAACCTGTTCGTGGCGGGCTTCATCGGCTCGCCGGCGATGAACCTCTGCACGCTGCCGGTCGTCGACGGGCGCGCCGAGCTGGGCGGGAGCGAGCTCGCCGTGCCGACGGGCGGCAACGGCTCGCGCGAGGTCGTCGTCGGGTTGCGGCCCGAGTCGCTCGAGCTCGCGGACGACGGGCTGCCCGGCCGCGTCGTGGTCGTCGAGGAGCTCGGTGCCGACGCGTATGCGTTCTGCGTGGCCGAGCTGCCGGGCGGCGAGACCCGTCTGGTGGCGCGCACCGACGGGCGCCACCCGCCGCCGAGCGGCGCACGGGTCGCGCTGCGCCCGCGCTTCGAGGAGGCCCACCTCTTCGATCCGGACAGCGGTCTGCGGCTCGACCCGTAGCGGCAGCGGAGCGCCGCTCAGCCCTGGTTGTGGTTGACGACCTCGATGTTGTGCCCGTCGGGGTCGAGCACGAACGCGGCGTAGTAGCCGGGGTGGTAGACCGCGCGCTCGCCCGGCGCGCCGTGGTCCTCGTAGCCCGCCGCGACCGCGGCGGCGTGGAACGCGCGTACGGCGGCATCCTCGCGCGCGGTGAACGCGAGGTGGACGTGCTCGGTGCGCGGCCGCTCGTCCCGGACGAGCGAGAAGCTGTAGTCCGGGCCGGACAGCTGGACGCGGTCGGGCTCGTCGCGGGTGAGGCGGAGCCCGGCGTGCGGGGCGATCGTGGTGTAGAAGCGCCGGGACGCCTGCAGGTCGCCGACGCGGATCCACAGGTGGTCGATGCGGCCGTCGGGCACGGCGTCCTCGCGGTCGCTGTGGACCGCTTCCACGCTGTTGCCGTCGGGGTCGAGCAGGAAGGCGCCGTAGTACGTCGGGCCGTACTGCGTGCGCTCTCCCGGCGCGCCGTCGTCGCGGTACCCCGCGTCGACGCCCGCCTGCCAGAACGCGTCGACCTGCGCGCGGTCGCCGGCGCGGAAGCCGACGTGGAGCCCGCGGGTCAGCGGGTGCTCGCCGTCCGTCGGCCCGATCCACCAGTCGTCCCACCCGACCATGTCGGCGCCCGCGTAGCTGGGCTCGATGCCGAGGACGCTCAGGACGGTGCGGTAGAAGCGCTCGGCAGCCTCGGGGTCCGAGAAACGGGTACCGACGTGATCGAACACCCGGCCGAGGCTACCCACCGCGGCCCGTCGTTCACACTCGACGGCGTCACGGGTTGACCGCTGTAGCCGCGTAGGAGTACGGTCGCTCCAGATCACGGCTTACCAGCGAGCCGCGTCACGTTCACGGCAGAGGGTGGTCTTCGTGTGCGAGTCGATCGTTGTTCGTCCCGTCCCGCGGCGTGCGGCGATGGTGGGGTTGGTCTCTGCGTTGGCGAGCGTCGCTCTGCTTGCCTGCAGCGCAGTCGCGGCGGCGGATACCGTCACCACGAACTTCGAGTCCTTCAACCTCGGGTCGGTCAACAACACCCCCCAAGGAGGCTGGAGGAGCGCGCCGCCCGGATCGATTCCGGCGTGTGATCCAACCCCGACCGGAGGGGCCTATGACCAGGCGGTCGTGGACAATCCCTCCGGGACTCCGGCTGCGTTCGGCGCGCGGTCGTTGCGGATGTCGAATCTCTGCGCGTCCGGTGAATTCACCTTCCAGACCTACTCGACGCCGGTTGCGTCACCAGCCGGCGAAGACCAGAGCAACAAGGAGTACATCGCCCAGTTCTCGTTCATGTCAAAGGCGTTCCAGCCCGGGTTGTTCATCAGCGTGAGCCCGGATTCCAACGAGGGCTCGCGTATGTCTTGGGTGGGTCTGAAAGACACGGAGGACGGGATTCAGGTCAGCGTCTCTGATACGCCCGAACCCGATGGCGAGTTCGTTGACCACCCGGGCCCGTTGCTTACTCATGGGGCAGTTCACACGATCAGGTTCTGGATCAAGCTCAATCCAGGGCCCAACAACGACCTGGTCCGCATCTTTGTCGACGGTCAGGACCTTGGTCAGTGCTTCACGACATGGGAGAACTACTACCGCACCGCTCCCGAGCAGGCACCGCCGCCGAACGTGAATACACCCGCGGACCTCAGAAACCTGCAGTTCCGCAGCAGCGTGCCGGGATTTGAGCTCACCAGCGCCGGTTACCTTTTCGACAACGTCACCGTTACCACAGCGAACGGCCCTGGTCCCCCCGGCTGCGATGACGTGATCGTCAAGACGGCCGATCAGCGAACGGTCACGGCCGGCGGCGTCGAGGGCTACCGGATCACGGTGCGCAACCGCGGCGAGGGCAGCGACCGCAACGTCCTGGCGTGCGATCGGATCCCACGTGGGACGACGTTCGTGCGCGCCAACCGCAGGCTCCTGCATCTTGGGAACCGGCGCTGCCTGTTCATTCCGCGACTGCGGGCCGGCCAAAGCGTCAGCTTCCATCTCGATCTGCGCGTCAACGCGAATGCGCCGCCGGGCACACTGAGCAACATCGCCGACATCACGCCCGGCGCCAGACCGCCTGGCGCGGCGGCGCTCACCGGCTTCGACCCGGCGAACCTGCCCGCGGCGCCTGGCAAGAGGGTGGCGGGCCGGATCGCGCAGGGAGCGAGCAAGCCGATCCGAAGGGCTCGAGCCTTGGCGCGGATCCTCAGGCAGGTGCGCCCGAGCTTCACCGGATAGCGGAGGCGGGTTCACTCGGGAGGGGCGAGGAGGTCGTAGCCGAGACCGCTGCGGCTCTCGCCGCGCCCCGGCCGCGTGCGCCGGCCGATCCACGCCACCGACGCGCCGGACGCCGTGCGGGCGAACTGCCAGGCGCGGGTGGCGAGCAGGCCGCTGCGCGGGAGCTCTTCCTCGAACAGCGCGAGCGGCTGGCCGGGTTCGAGCAGCCGCCCGAGCGGTGGGAAGGCGCGCCCGTCGCCGTGGACGACCTCGCCGCGGTGCAGGCGGATCGAGCGAAGCCCGTCGGACCGCGGGACGAGTGGGATCCAGTGGTCGGGCGGGTCGTTGGCGAGCGTGTAGACGAGCGTGTCGGGATCGAGGTCGGGCGCCGGCGCCCCCTGCTCGGCGGCGAGTCGGTCGCGCCAGGCCTCGTGCCGGTCGACGCGGTTGCCGGCGGGACCGGTTACCACGCGCTCGATGGCCCAGCCCATGTTCGCCGCCTCGTCGCGGCTGAGCTGGACGTCCTCGATCGGCGCCCCTTGCAGCGCGGGGCCGAGGACCGGCGGGAGCACGAGCAGGCCGGGGTCGGCGCCGCTTACCGCGAACATGCTCCACCCGGGG
Source organism: Solirubrobacteraceae bacterium (assembly GCA_035262945.1). GTDB lineage: Bacteria > Actinomycetota > Thermoleophilia > Solirubrobacterales > Solirubrobacteraceae > JAOPZW01. The sequence goes on along the minus strand of DATFRW010000124.1, from coordinate 8,937 downwards.
GCGACCGCCGGGCTCACGAGCGTCGCCTGCCCGAAGGTGTCGGTGACCACGAGCGCCTCGACGGCGAGCGCGGTGCCGAGCGGTGCGTCGCACGGGGCGAGGAACCAGTCGTTGCCGTAGACGGTCGCGAACTCGATCAGGAGCAGCCGCGCGAGGTCCCCGCCTTCCGCCTCCACGTGGCCGAAGGAGACCTGGGCGTCCTCGAGCTCCCACCAGCGGTTCGCGGGCATGCCGGGGTAGGCCACGCGCGTCGGGAGGCTGCGGTGTGCCCACTGCGCGCGACCCGCGTCGCCGGCGGCGCCGAGCGTGCGTTCCGCGGGCGCCGCGCGCAGGTCTGACCAGTCGAGCGTCCCGCCCTCGTACGCGGGCGCCTCGAGGACGAGCTCGCCGTCGCCGGCGGGGTCGGGCCCCCCGACCGCGAAGCGGTATTCCAGGCGCTCAGGCACCCAGCCCGTCCCGGCGCCCTCCGGCGGGTCGGGGTACCAGGCCAGCCAGCGGCGCACGACGCCGAGCACCGCGTTGCGCCGGTCCTGCGGGACCTCGGGCTTCGCCGGCAGCTTCGCCTCGCCGCCGGGGGTCACCGCGGCGCGGCGCAACGCGGCGCCGTCGAGGCCGTTGCGGCGCAGGACGCGGAAGCGGCGCAGGGCCGCCGGGTCGCCGCCCGACGGGTCGGGGAGCGGGTACTCGCCCCGGAACTGCTCCGCGAGGTCGCCGAGCCCGGCGTGGCCCAGCGCCTCGAGGAAGTGCGCGCCCGCTGCCACCGCCGCCGCCCAGTCGGCTTCCTGGCCGGCCTCGCCCTCGACCAGCGGCTCGAGCAGGTCGTCCGGGCCCAGCTCGCCGACGGGCCCGTCGGGCGCCCCGAGCTGCAGGCGCGTGAGCGGCGCGCCCGCGACGCGCAGACGCACCCACGCCGGGCTGGCCGCGTCCTCGCCGCCGAGCTCGCCGAGCTGCCACTGGCGGCCGAGCATCCAGGCGGGGTCGTACAGGCGCGCCTGGAGCCCCCGATCGGGGCCCGGCACGAGGTCGTCGGACTGTGGCTCGATGCGCCACCAGCCGGTGATCGACAGGCTCACGACGGGCTCACCTGCGCGTTCAGGACGAGCTCGTGGAAGTCGACCGTGAAGATCTCGCCGCTCGCGTTGTCGGCGACGTAGAGCGCGGGCAGGTAGCGCCCGAACCAGGGCACCTCCTCGGGGCCGACCATCCGGATCCGTGCCAGGTCCGCGGTCTGCGTGATCGTGTCGGCGAGCTTGTCCAGCGACCACGGAGCCCCGATCTCGGGCGGGACCGCGAGCAGGACCGCCTGCGGGGCGCGCGCGCCCGGCTCGTCGAACTGGAAGGCGACGGCGGCCGTGGTATCGCGCGCGGGGACGACGTCGGCCCATTCGTCGACCACGAAGCCGGCGAGCTTCGAACCCGCCGGGGCACCGTGCATAAGCATCGAGGTCGCCCCGGTCGCCGGCTCGGCCTGGCCGTCCGCGAGCGGCAGCCCCGCCCAGCGGGCGGCGCTCGGGAGCTGGGCCACCGCGAAGGGCCCGCCGCCGCCGGCGACCGCGAGCAGGTAGCGGTCGATGGGCGCCCGCGTGTGGGCGACCCGCTGCAGCCAGGCCAGCGGCGCCGCGAGGTCGCCGTCGAGGAACGCGGGGTCCGCGCCTGCGGCCAGCGCCTGCGCGAAGTCCGCGCCGGGCGCCTCCACGACCGGGAGCACGAGGAACGCGGGACCGAGCATCGCCTGCAGCGCGGCGGCCCCGTCGAGCTGGTCGAGCTGGGCGATGACGCGGTCGGCTTCGGCGAGGACCGCGTCCGCTGTCCCGTGCAGTCCGAAGCCACCGAGCGTGCGCAAGGCGTCGTCCGCAGCCCCTGAGCGCAGGTCCCGCGCGGCGTCGCGGTAGAGCTTCGCGACGGCGGCGACGCGCGCCGCGAGCTCGTCGCCGTCGATCCCCGTGTCGGTGACCGCGCCCGGCGGTCCGAGGTCGGGGGCAGTCAGCGGCCGCACGCCGCCGGTGGCCTCGGCGATCCAGCGCCCTTGCTCGAGCGCGTCGTCGAGCGCCACCGTCCCCGGCGGCCAGGCGGCGCCCGGCCAGTCGGGCTCGTCCTCGCGCACGACCTCACCGCCGGCGTGGTCGGCGACCAGCCGCTCGAAGTCGGCAGGCGTGCTGTAGACGAGGTCCAGCGCGCACGCGCCGACGTCCGCGACGGTCACGTCGTGCACGGCGTCATCGACGCGAACCGCGGCGCGGATCTGATCGGAGGGGCCGAGCAGGGCCGCCACCCAGGCGTCCAGCCGCGGCTCGGCGACCCGGCGCGGCCGCTTCGCGCCCGCCGACCAGCCGGCTGCGGCGGCCGTCGCCGTCGGCACCAGCCCGAGGAGCCGATGGGTGGTCGCGTGGCCACGGCGCGGCGTGCGGACGACCTCCGGCTCGGGCGGCGCGCCCACCCCCGAGCCGAGCCCGTCCAGCGACGCCGCCGCCCGCGGGATGTTGCCCGACGCGAGCTGGTACGTCGTCTCGGCGGTCATGAGGTCGGCGAGCGCGTCGGCCGCGTCGGCGAGCGAGGCGAGCTCATCGAGCACCGCGGCGCGCTCGCCCGGCGACGCATCCGCCAGCGCCGGCTCGACGAGCGTCGCGTCCGCCTGGAAGCGGGTCAGTAGCGTCAGCCCGTCGACGACATTGGAGGCCGCGACGGCCTCGACCGCCTCGACGGTGGACGCGACCTCCTCGGTCCGCCCGGCCACGAGGGGAGCGAGCGCCCGGAACGGCCGGATGAAGCGATCGAGCTCGAGCCCCGTCCCGCTGCGGTCGTGCAGGCCGCGCTCGAAGCGATAGCCGAGCAGGGCGCCGAGCGGCTGGCCCTGGCGGATCCCGTCCAGCAGCCACGTCGCCAACCGCACGCGATCCGACGAGAGGTCGACCGCGAAGGCCTGCGCGCTCGGGCCCGACGCGCCGCGATGGCTCAGATGGCCGCTGAGCAGCAGCGCGGCCGTCGCGGCCTGCGTCGGCGAAGGCGCGGCGACGTAGCCCGCGTTGGTGGGGTCGCTGACCAGCGGACCGGCCTCGCCGGTCGGCAGCGCCGACACGGGCTGCGGCGGCGGCTTGGGCCGCAGGTCCTCGACCCAGGCGTAGCCGCCGATCGCGACGCCCTCGGCATGCAGCGCGCGGACGTCGGCCAGGCGCCGGGTGGCGTAGGCCGTGAGCCACGCGTCGAGCCGGTACGAGCACGCGTCGAGGGCGGCGCGGACGAGCCGGTCGAGCACCGCGGTCGGCCGCGTCGCGAGGCCGCCGAGCGCCTTGCGCACCTCGGCCGCGCGGACCACCGCCGGCCCGATGTCGCCGAAGCCGAACTGCTCGAGCTTGCCCAGAGTGGCGGTCGCGACGAACTGCCCGACGGTCTGGCCGGCGGGAAGCTGGGCCGAGAGCACGTCGGTCGCCGGTCGGGCGAGGAGCCGCGGCGCGGTGTCGGTCGTCTGCGCCGGCTCGGGATCGACGAGGTCGGGCTCGAGCGCGGCCTTCGCCGCGACGACGCTCACGGGACGGCGCAGGCGCACCGCGGCGTCGGCGTCGGCCAGCGCGCACGAGTGCAGTGCGAGCTTGTACAGCAGGGTCTGTGCCCCGGGGCCGGTGAAGGCCCCGGACGCCTCGGCCCGGTTGGCCAGGAACTGCAGGTAGTTGACCGCGCTCGCGGGATCCGGCGGGAGCGGATCGGCCTCCGAGAGCGCGTCGTCGAGCACCGGCGCGCGGCGGATCGGCACGGTCACGGCCTCCCATTGGAAGCGCGCCAGGCGCGGCTCCACCGCCGCCGCCCCGACGAGCCCGAGCGCCGCGTCGGCGATTGCGCCGCCGCCGGCGTCGAGCGTCCCGATCATCGGCGTCATCGCCTGGGCGGTCTGCGCGCCGCGCGCGGGGCGCAGCCGGTAGCTGCCCGCCTGGGCGTCGCGGGCGAGGATGTCGAGCAGCTCCTGATCGGGGTCGGCTCCGGGGCGCCCGACGTGCGGCACCGTCCGCGGGCCACCGGGGCGCGTCGTCGACAGCCACTCGGGCGCGAGCCGCTGGAGCAGATCGACGAGCGTCGCGTGGCGCGCCGAGTCGGCGGGGGCCGCGCGCCACCACGGCCCGAGCGCCATCACGGGCAGGACGCCGTACGGCTGGCGCCCCACCCGCAGCGCGGGCAGCGGGCCCAGACCGCGCACCGCCTCGACGAACAGCTCGCGCGCGGCCTCGACCAGCGCGTCGTCGATCGCCGGCCCGATCATCGTCTCCAGGAAGTAGGCGAGCGTCGCCGGCCACAGCGCGAGCTGCATCGCGCGGGCGTCGCCGGAGTCGCCGTCGACGGCTCCCTCGACCCCCGCGAACGCCGGCAGCGCGATCCCCAGCGCCGACGCGAGCGCGCCGCCGTTGGCGCTGGTGGCCGGGGCGCCCGCGCGGTCGGCGTCGAACGCGACGCCGGCGTCGGGAAAGCGCGTCCAGGCGCTGCGATCGACATCCGTGTTGTTCGTGGCGGCGCCCGCGTCGAGGAAGCCGAGCCCGCCGGTGTAGCGGTGGTTGTCGAGGAGCTGCTCGAGCCGCTGTGCACCCGCGGCCGGGTCGTCGCCGCGCACGCCGATCACGACAAGGCGGTCGAAGCCGAGCGCGTCGGCGACCGGCACGCGGATCCCCATGCCGACGGCGACCGCGGCGTCGAAGTCCGCCAGCCAGCGCACCGCGTCCTCGAGCGGCGGCGCGGTCTCGTCGCCCGGTGGCGGCGCCGCGCCCGACGGGCCGACCGGGAGCGGGTCGGGAACCGGCTCGCCGTCGACGCGCGCGACCCGCGCCCCGCCCCGGAAGCCGAGCACCGTCCAGCGCCCGGGCATCACGCGGCTCACGGCGGGCGCGAGGTCGGCGTCGTCGGCTCGCGGCGCGTCGGCGAGGACCGGAGGCGACGGCAGCGGGGCCGTCGGCGCCACCGGCGCGTCGGGCCGCGCGGTCTCGTCGGGTTGCGTCGCGTGCACCACCCACAGCGCGCGCGTGACCCCCAGCTGTGCGCCGAGGTCGGCGAACGCCGCCCGCTCGGCCGCCGGATCCGACCGGCCCGCGCGCCACACGCGCTCCCAGTAGGCAGCCGCCGCACCGAGCTCGACGTCGGTCAGGCCAGGCCGGTGGTCGTCGATCGCGACGTCGTCGGGGTACACGCGCACGAGCAGCGCCGAGCCGGCCGCATCCGTGACGAACCGCGTCTCGATGCGCACCGGCAGCAGCGCGACCGGGACGTCCTGCGGCAACGCGATGAAGGGGGCGTCGAGGAACGCCTCGAGCGCAGCCTGGGCCGCGGCGAGCGCCGCGCGAGCGGCCGTCAGCTTGGCCTGCGCCCGGCGCAGCGCAACGATGAGCGGCGGCCGCTGCAGGGGCGGCGTGTTCGCGACCTCCTCGGTGAGGCCTTCGACCGCCGCCTCGCCATTGGCGACGTCCGCCTCGCGCGCGCTGACGGCGGCCTGGAGATCGTCGAGCTCGCTCATGCCGGTGCGGCCGGGTCGGAGGCCAGCAGGTCGGCGGCGCGCAGGGCGACGCGCACCGGCTGCTGGGCGAGGATCGCCGCCATGTCCGAGGACGTCGCGCCCCAGCGCGGACCGGCCGGCGGCGACGGCGGCTGCATGTCGGCGCGCAGGTGGGTGATCCCCTGCAGCGCCTCCGCGTCCGTCGCGAGGTGTCCCCAGGTCAGGTCGTTCCACTGGTTCACGGGGCCGGCCGCCGCCCCGAAGCCCACGGCGACGTCGAGCCCGAAGCGCGGGGCCGTCGGTTGCTCCTCGAGCACGAACCACCAGCCCGGCGCCGTGCGCGCCTCGTCGCTGGTGAGCGCGAAGCCGCAGAAGGCGACATCGGGCTCGATCCGCCCGCGGAAGGTGGGAAGCAGGACCGCGTCCTCGGCAAGATTGGGCCGCCCGTTGAGGTCCGGGGCCGCGTAGATGACGGTGTGCGGATAGCGGAAGAGCAGCCGTCCCCGTAACACGAGCACGAGCCGCCCGTCGGTCTGCTCGCTCGTGTGGTCGCCCAGGTCGCCCTCGGTCCAGGTGTGGATCGCCGGGATGTCGTCGGCGCCGCCCGGCGCCCAGAAGCGCGCGAAGCAGGTCCCCCGCTGGTCGGTCGGATACTCGCGCCACAGCAGTTCGCGCGCGACCGCGTGGTTGAGGCCGACCAGCGCCGCCTCCGCGAAGGCTGGGTTGGTCTCCGCGAGCGTCGCCGAGTCCTGCGGGACGCGGGCGATCCCGGGCAGGAGCAACCCAGGGGCGTGGTCGCGCACGAGCTCCCAGACGGGCTGGGCGAACGTCGGCGCGGCCTGGATCTCCTCGAGCGGATCGCGCTCGGGCGGCGTGGGCGGGCGGTGCGGCGCCAGTACGCGCGTGCGCACGCGCGCGAGGACGGTGGCGCGCGGGTCGAGGCGGTCCACGATCTCGGCGGCGATGGCGCTCACGCCCAGCGGCGGCCGCGGCGGGTCCGCCGGGACGCTCAGGACAGCGTCCGCGCGCGCCGCCGTCGCGAGCACCGCATCGCGCAGCGTGTCGGCTTCCGCGACCGACGCGGTGGCCGGAAGCCCGAATCCCGTCGCCACCTGTCCGGCCATCTGCGGCGTCACCTGGACCTGCGAGAGCTTGAGCCGATCCAGCCGCGACTTCGCGGGCTGCGGCGTCGCGGTCCGCGCCGCGGCGATCGCCGTGAGGACCGTCGCCGGGACGCCCGCGCGCGCCGGGGCCGCGCTCGCGAAGCCGAACAGCCCGTCGGGCGCCGCGCCGGAAACGCCCATGCGCAGCTGCTTGGCGTCGATGCCCTCCGCGATCGGGCGCAGCTCCCGCTCGGAGGAGGGGAGGAGCCGCCGCGCGAGCGCGCCGCTCGGTGCGGCGGTGCGGCGGAAGCGGGCGGTGATCAGCGCGTCGGGCAGCGCGCTCGCGCCGATCGCGCCCGCCACGGTCTCCGCGCCCGCGACGAGCCGCCGGTGCACCGCCGCGGTGAGCCCGAGCACCTGGCCGGGTGCCAGTGGCTCGACGTGACGGCGCAGTAGCGAGGCGCGGACCTCGCGCGCGACCTGCGCCCAGCGCAGCTCGCGGTTGGCCTGCTCGACCGCCCCGACCTGCGACCACGCCTCGTCCATGAGGCGCTCCTGCTCGGCCTCGACGATGACCGCCCCGAGCCCGGCCACCGCGCGATGGCGCGCATCGAGGTTGAGCGTGCGCAGCCACGGCGGCCGCGCTCCCTCGGCGGGAACCGTCGGCTGCGCCGCGGGCCACTGGCCGTAGAGCGGCGGGGTCACCGCCGGGTCGTCGTCGGCGTCGCCCGCGGCCGTGACGCGCCGCGCCGGCGTGTCGAGCAGCTCGGTCAGCCCGGCCTCGATCGACGCCCTGGTAGCGGCAGGCCATGGGGGCAGCTCGGACCCCGGAAGCACGAGCGCCCCGGGCAGCTCGACGATCCCGCCGTCGGCATCGGGGGCCACCGCGGGAAGCGGCGCGCCGCCCGCGCCGACGTAGACCTTCTGGCGCCCGACGTCCGCCGGCAGCGGGCGCGGGCGCAGGGCGCGGACCATCGACTCGAAGTCCCCGCCCGACCCGGTCGTGAACTCCCACGCGAAGTACAGCGGCAGGGTCACGCTGGTCGAGGCGCTCGTCCAGGCGGGCCGCAGCGCCGCCTCGTCGGCGGGGTCGGGCGCGAGCCCGAGCCCCGCGCGTCGCCCGGCCTCGAAGGCGGGGACGATGCAGGCCAGATAGCTCGTGGTCGGGTCCAGGCGGCGCGGGCACAGCAGGCGCGCCGCGTCGCGCTGGGGCACGCCGCCCAGCACGCCGTCGAGCTGGTCGCCCGGCAGCAGGATCGCCTGGCCGTGCGCCCAGGCCCACGACTCGCCGAGGTCGGGGAGCTGTTGCGCGGGCCGCGCTTCGGCGTGCAGGTCGAGCACCTCCAGCCCGCCCGCGGTCGACGGCGGCGAACGCACGACGCCCGGGCCCTGCGCGACGACCACCAGGACGAGCCATGGCCGCAGGCGCTCGCTCGCCGTGGCCGCCGCCGGCGTGAAGAGCCACGGCAGGTCGGGCCGGTCGAGCTCGGCCTGGACGAGGTAGTTGGGCTCGGCGTCGGTCGAGCCCGGCAGCGGGTCGGTGCGGATGACCTGGCGCGGGTCGAGGCCGGCGACGTCACCCGGGCCGAGCAGTGCGATCTGCTGGTCGACGCTCAGCGGGTCGCCCGCAGTGCGCGTCACGTTCACGGTCACGCCGAGGGTGGCGCGCCCGGGCGTGCCGTCCCCCAGGGTGTCGGCGCCGGTCAGCGTCGCGGCAAGGCCGCGGCGCACCCAGGGCAGGAACTCGTAGGTCGACGCCATCAGCCCCGCACCTCGTAGGCGTCGACGACCAGCATCGCTGCGCCGCTCGCGGCCTGGCGCAGCTCGGTCTCGGTCGCGCCCGCCGCCGCGCCCCCGACCGGGGCGAGCGTCGCCGCGTCGACGAGCACCCGCGTCGCGCTCGACAGCGTCACGAGCGGCTCGGCGCGTAGCGCTCCCGCCGCCTCGTCGCGCCGCAGCGGGCTCAGGGCGGCGGGCCCGAGGCCGAAGGCGTGCGAGAGGACGCCCACGAGGACCGGGCGCACGGGCGGGGTGTCGTCGAGCGGCCCGTCGGGCCCGAGGACGATCTCCTCGTAGGAGAGGTCGGCGGTCGTCGGCGCGCCGTGGGTGACGCGGTCGGCGCCGGTGCTCACACCGGCGACGAACGACTCGAAGGCCGGTCGCGAGAGACGCTCGTCGGAGGAGAGGTCCACGAACTCGCCGGACGCGAACGGGGCGCGCACCGAGTCGGCGTCCGCGCCGACACCGTTGACCGTCACCGTGCTGATGTCGAAACGGTCGGCGGTCACCGGCTGCGCGCCGATGTGGCTGATCTCGACGCCAAGGGGCAGCACGTCCTGGCGCACCCCGAGCTGGCCGGCCGGGTGC
>DATFRW010000123.1:0-18990 GCA_035262945.1 Solirubrobacteraceae bacterium | reverse complement strand
CGCCAGCGGTGCGCCACGAGGCGGCTGTGCTCGGTGGAGATCCACTTCGAGTCGCCGGTCTTCGTCGCGACCTTGCCGTCGAGGCTCATCGCGGACTTGAACATCACCCACGGGCGACCGGTCCGCGCGTGCTTGCGGAACGCCTGGTTCTGCTGGCGGGCGCGCGCGGCGAGCTCGCCGCCGGCCAGGTCGACCTGCACGCCCTCGTCGCGCAGGATCCCGAGCCCGCGCCCGGAGGCCTTCTCGGTCGGATCGTCGCTGGCGACGACGACACGGCTGATCCCTGCGGCGAGGATGGCGTCGGTGCACGGCGGCTGCTGGCCGTGGTGGCAGCACGGCTCGAGCGACACGTAGAGCGTCGCGCCGCGCAGGTCGGCCTGGCCGGCGGCATTGATCGCGTTGACTTCGGCGTGCGGGCCGCCGTACTCCTCGTGCCAGCCCTCGCCGACCACGACGTCGTCCTTGACGATCACCGCGCCGACCACAGGGTTGGGGCTGACCGCGCCCACACCGCGCCGCGCGAGCTCGATCGCCCGCGCGAGGAATTCATGGTCGGTCTCGGTACGTTGCATTTGAACGAATGAGTTTAGTTCAGCCGCATCTGCCGCCCCTAAGGCGATAGACCTGCATCACGGGCCCAGGTTGGTCGTACGCAAGCGGGTAGTAGTCGAAAGTCCAATCGAAGTTGAACTTCACCGGGCCTTTGCCCTTTGCGTACGGCGATGCCTCGAAGGCAAGCTTCGACCGACGCTCCAGATCGCGGTAGTACGCGATCGCGCGAGGAACCTTCTCGGGCTGGGCCTCGGCGCGGCCGCGCTGGGTCGAGCCGACGACCACCCAGCAGTAGCCGCGCGCGACGTAACGGTCGATGAGCCCGGGATAGAGCGTGCGCTCGTAGTCCTCGATGTTCACGATGCGCCCGGGGCCAGGGATGATCGTGCCGTCGTCGGCGATGTTCGAGCGGCTGGTGGGGAACTTCGACCAGCGGGCGCCGTTCGCGGTCCCGGAGTTCGGGCGGCCGATGTCGGTCGCCCATCCGTCGGGCACCACCGGCTCGACGACGATCTTCGTGTTGGCCGGCACGTTGGCCACCAGCCAGTCGCGGGTGGCGTTGCGCGTGTCGGTCTTCGACAGCGTCATCGCGCTGTGCAGCGAGTAGACGATGCCCTGGCCGAGCAGCAGCACCGCGCCCAGCGCTGCGAGCGCCGGCGCGAGGGCCGGCACGCGCCGCCCCGCGAGCTGGGCGAGCTGCACGACCGCGTACGCCCCGAGCAGGCAGGCGATCGGGAAGATCGGCAGCAGCCAGCGCCCGAAGAAGCGACCCTGGCCGCCCATGAAGATGATGTAGAGGATCGGCGCGAGGCCGAGCACGAGCAGCGCCCGGCGGTCGCGGAACCCCAGCAGCACCAGCCCGGCGACCGAAGCGACGATCGGGACCCAGCCGAGCCCCCACGTGAAGGTCCAGAGGTAGTACAGGTAGCCCGAGGTCTGGGTCAGGCCGAGCTTGCCGGCGACGTCCTCGGAGGCGTCGGCCTGGTGGTTGAGGCCGTCGGTGAACGCGCCCCAGTCGAGCAGCGCGTAGGGGTTGGCGATCACGAAGGCGGCGATCGCCACGACGCCGGCGAGCAGCAGGCCGACGATCGCCGTGCGCCGCTGCGCGCGCGTCGCGATCGCGAAGCCCGCGGCGCACAGCAGCGGGACGAGCACGACACCGCCGGTGTACTTCGTCGCGCAGGCCAACCCGAGCCCGGCGCCGGCCAGCAGGTAGTAGCGCAGCCGCCCGTCGCGCAGCACGCCCGCCGTGCCCCACAGCGACAGCGCGATCGGCGCGAGCGTCGGGCCGTCGTTGAGCGCCAGGTGCGAGTAGAAGACCGGCAGGTACGCCACCGCGAGCAGCGCCGCGGCGAGCAGGCCGACCGCCCGGCTGAACAGCTTCGCCCCGGCCAGGTACACGAGCCACACGGCGAGCGTCCCCAGGACCGCGGCGGTGACGCGCGCGACGACGAAGACCTCGGTCGGGTTCGTGGTGTACGCCTTCGCGACACCGTCGCGCCCGCCGAACCAGACGTCGAACACGACGTGCAGCAGGTACGTGTAGGCGGGCGGGTTGACGAAGTAGTGCGGGTTCCAGCCATGGCCGAACAGCCCGATCGCGCCGGTGACGAAGTGCGCGTTCTCGTCGGCGTTGTACGCGTACGGCAGCCCCTGCTTGACGCCCCACACGCGCAGGCCGAACGCGACCGCGAGGACGACGCCCAGGGCGACCCACCACGGCCACCGGCGCTCGTCCGCGTGCCCCGGCTCGCCGCGCCCCGGCTCCGCGGCGCGCGGCGCGATCACCGTCGGCCGCTCAGCAACGGACATAGGCGCTGTAGTACGGCGTGACCGCCACTCGCACAAACCCAGGCATCGGTATCGAGTTGAACGTATCCGCAGCGGATTCGTCACCATCGGTGAAGCCGGAGCGCAGCAGCGAGATGCGGCTGACCGCATACAGCGCGACGCCGCGGTGGATGCGCGCCCGCTGCGTCTGGTCGCTGCGGGCGATCACCTTGTCGGCCGGGGCGTCGAGGATCCAGCGCGAGTCGGGGATGAGCTTGTGGTTGGGCGTCGAGACCGGCCCGCACTTCATGCCGGCCTGCACCTTGGGGTTGTTCAGCAGCGTCTTCAGCGACGCGTGTGAGTCGCCGCGGAACGTGAGCTCGTTCGTGAACACGCTGAAGTGGACGTGGGTCAGCGTGTACGAGACGCCGTAGGCGACGAGCGCGACCGACCCGATCGCCCACAGCGTGCGCAGCTTGCCGCGCCGCAGCATCGTCCAGCCGGCGAGCGTGACGGCGGCGAAGATCATCACCACGAGCGACGGCACGAGCAGGTAGCGGTCGATGATCGACAGCCCCGCCAGGCCCACGAGGACGAACGTTCCCAGGCCGATGACGAGCAACGCCAGCGGCATCCGCGTGCGCCGCGGGACGAGCACGAGGGCGATGATCACGCCGAGGATGCCGGCGTAGAAGACCGGGACCTTGTCGAGGTTCTTGAGGAAGCGGACCGTCGCGTGCGGGATGTCCGAGAGGCCGGCGGTGCGCCCGAGCTCCTCGGCGAGGCCGCTGGTGTGGGTGAGCGAGAACTTCGGGTTGCCGGTCGCCCACCAGTCGAGCGCGGTCCAGATGACCGGCGGCGCGCCGGTGAGGACCGCGTACCTGATGCGATGCGACCAGTCGGCCGGCGGGAAGCACCAGAGGAAGTACAGGCCGCTGAGCAGCCAGGCCTCGGGCCGCATGAGCCCGGCGCAGGCGAGCAGGACGAACACCGGCGTCCCGCGCCGCGGGCGCTCCGACTCGAGCGCCGCCGCCCACACGACGAACGCGAGGTACGGGATGTCGATGTACGCGCGCGCCGCCAGGAACGGGAAGTCGAAGCGCGTGCACACGAGCGCGGCGGCGACCAGCCCGGCGAGCGTGCCGAACGACGCGCGCGCGAGCCGGTAGAGGCCGGCGGCGAGCACGACGAACGAGGCGAGCGTCGCGCCGACCATGATGCGGTCGGCCGGATCGCCGACGATCGACAGCAGGGCGCCGAACGCGACGGCCAGCGGATGCTCGGTCGGCGTGCGGTAGCCGTCGAAGGACGGCTTGACGCCGTGCAGGAGCTCCCGGCCCCACAACAGCGAGTAGTAGCTGTCGTAGTTCGGATACGTCGGGTAGACCAGGAACCCTATGAGGGTGCCAATGGCCAGCGCGAAGAGCAGCAGCAGCGGCCACGACCACCGCCGCGAGCGCCGGCCGCTGACGGGGTCCGGACGGGCCGGCCGGGTGATCGTCGCGCTCGCCATGTGGGATACTGGGCGCCAGCGAGTGTACGGCGTCGACCTCCCTGAACGCCCCGTCGCCCGGCCCGCGCCCGCATGAAGCTCATCATCCAGATTCCTTGCCTCAATGAGGAGGCGTCGCTCCCGGCAACGCTCGCCGACCTCCCACGAAATGTCGAAGGTTTCGACACCGTCGAGTGGCTGATCATCGACGACGGCTCGACCGATCGGACCGTCGAGGTCGCGCGCGAGCACGGCGTCGATCACATCGTCCGGCTGACCAACAACAAGGGGCTGGCCGCCGGCTTCCAAGCCGGCCTCGACGCGTGCCTGAAGCTCGGCGCGGACGTCATCGTCAACACCGACGCCGACAACCAGTACTCGGGCCACGACATCCCCAAGCTCGTGAAGCCGATCGTCGAGGGCGCGGCCGACATGGTCGTCGGCGATCGCGAGACCGACACGATCGAGCACTTCTCGCCGCTGAAGAAGCGCCTGCAGCGGCTCGGCTCGTGGGTGGTCCGCCAGGCGTCGGACACCGACGTGCCGGACACCACCTCGGGCTTTCGCGCGTACAACCGCGAGGCCGCCATCCAGATGTCGGTCGTCTCGAAGTACACCTACACGCTCGAGACGATCATCCAGGCGGGCAAGCTGCTCGTCGCGACCGAGCACGTCCCGATCGCGACGAACCCCAAGACGCGCGAGTCGCGCCTGTTCCCGTCGATGGGGTCCTACGTGCGCCGCAACGCCGTGGCGATCACCCGCGTCTACGCGCAGTACGAGCCGCTGAAGGTGTTCATGCTGCTGGCGGCGATCGCGTTCGTCGCGGCGCTGATCCCATTCGGGCGGTTCGTCGTCGCCTACATCGGCGGCGACGGCGCGGGCCACGTGCAGTCGCTGATCTTCGGAGCGGTGCTGTTCAACGCCGCCGTCGTGCTCTTCGCGCTGGGGATCATCGGCGACCTGCTCTACGGCCAGCGGATCATGATCCAGCGGATCTTCGAGCGCGTGCGCCGCGTCGAGCTGCAGCTCGACGTGCCGCCGTCGCACTACGAGCCCGGCGCGCGCGAGACCGGCCAGCAGGCGACCACCGGCGCCCGGGCCGGCCAGAAGACCGAGGAGCGGGAGGCTCTGCAGCTGTGACCAGCACCGTCACCGTCGACCGTGAGGGCACGGTCACCGGCAACACCTACGACAAGTACGGCTCGACCAACCCGGTCGTCCGCCGGCTCATGGGCGGCTTCGAGGGAACCCTGCGCGAGCTGTTCGAGCAGGCCGATCCGCAGTCGCTGCTCGACGTGGGCTGCGGTGAGGGCGTGTTGACCCAGCAGTGGGCGCAGCGCCTCGGCGACCGCCGCGTCGTCGGGATCGACCTCGAGGACACGACCCTCCAAGCCGAGTGGGTCAACCGCACCGCGCCGAACCTCGAGTACCGGGTCATGAAGGCCGAGAACCTGCCGTTCGCGGACTCAGAGTTCGACCTCGCCGCCGCGATCGAGGTGCTCGAGCACGTGCCCGACCCCGAGCACACGGTGGCGGAGATGGCGCGGGTGGCACAGCGCTGGCTGCTCGTCTCGGTGCCGCGCGAGCCGTTGTGGCGGGGGCTCAACATGGCGCGCGGCGCGTACTGGAAGGACCTCGGCAACACCCCGGGCCACGTCAACCACTGGTCCAAGCGCTCGTTCGTGGCCCTCCTGTCGCGCCACGGCGAGGTCGTGCAGGCGCGCTCGCCGTTCCCCTGGACGATGCTGCTCGTCCGCCTGCGTGGCTGAAATCACCAGCTCCGTAGCGACCGCCGACGAGACGCTCGGCGCGCCCGAGCCCGACGCCTACGCGCGCGGCGCCCGCATCCTCTCGATCGGGATCGCCGCCACCGGCGTCTTCACGTTCGCGTACTTCGCGGTCGCGAGCCACGTGCTCGACGCCTCCCAGTACGGCGCGATCTCGCTGCTGTGGGCGGTGCTGTTCGTCGTCATCTCGGTGATCTACCGGCCGGTCGAGCAGCTGCTGTCGCGGACCATCGCCGACCGCCGGGCGCGCGGTCTGCACGGCGGCCATCCGCTGCGCGTGCCGCTGCTCGTGCAGGCCGGGTTCGCATTGGCCTTCCTCGTGATCGCGCTCGCCCTGCGCGGCCCGATCGAGAACGCCTTCGACTCGGCGACGCTCTACTGGATCTTCGTCGGCGCCACGCTGGCCTACGCCGCCAGCTACTTCGCCCGTGGCTACCTCGCCGGCCATCAGTGGTTCGGGCTCTACGGCGGGCTCGTGCTCTTCGAGTCGATCTCGCGCTTCTGCTTCCCGGTCGCGGTCGCGGTCGGCATCGCCAGCGGGCAGTCGGCGGTCGCGCTGGGCATCGTCGCCGCGCCGGTGGCGTCGCTGCTCGTGGTGCCGTGGGCGATCGCCCGCCACTCCGGCGGCGAGACACGCGCCGATGAGCGGGCGCTCACGCTGCGGGCCGGCGCGCACTTCGCGCTGTCGGTCGCCGCCATCCAGCTCGCCGAGCAGTCGCTGCTGAACGCGTCGGTGCTGACGGTGAGCGCCACGGCGAGCACGGCGATGGCGGGCGTCGTGTTCAACGCGCTGCTCATAACCCGCGCGCCGCTGCAGCTGTTCCAGTCGGTGCAGACGTCACTGCTGCCGCACCTGAGCGGCCTGGAGGCGACCGAGGGCCACGAGGCCTTCGCCCGCGCCATCCGGGTGACCGCGACGGCGATCGCGGGCTTCGCCGGAGCGGTGGCGCTCGGGCTGCTGCTCATCGGCCCGTGGGTGATGGACGTGGTGTTCGGTCAAGGCTACGACTACAACCGCTTCGGCCTCGCGGTCATCGCGATCGGCATGGGCTTCCACCTCTGCGCCGGGACGCTGAACCAGGCGGCGCTCGCCCGCGGGCGGGCGCGCGCGGCCGCCGCGCTGTGGCTCGTCGCCGCGGCGGCGTTCGTCGTGTGGATGGTGCTGCCGATCGTCGGCAACGAGCTCGCGCGGGCCGAGGTCGGCTACGCGGGCGCGGCGATGCTGCTCTGCGGCCTGCTGTTCTGGCTGTACCGCTCGGGCTGAGCGCTGTCGGTTGACGCGGTAACTATGGTGGCGTGTCGCTCCGGATGACGTCTGCGACCAGCCAGGCACCACAGCTCAACAACGATGCCGCGCTCGCGCGCGCCCGCGACCACCTGCGGTCGCGACAGCACGCGGACGGGTGGTGGAAGGGCGCCCTCGACACCAACGTGACGATGGACGCGGAGGACCTGCTGCTGCGGCAGTTCCTCGGCATCCGCGGCGAGCGCGAGACCCGCATGGCGGCCACCTGGATCCGCTCGCAGCAGCACGAGGACGGCTCCTGGGGCGTGTTCCACGGCGCCGACGGAGACCTCTCGACGACGGTCGAGGCCTACGCCGCGCTGCGGCTCGCCGGCGACGAGCCCGACGCCGAGCACATGCGCCGCGCGTGCGCGTTCGTCCTCGCCGCCGGCGGCCTCGAGCGCTCGCGCGTGTTCACCCGCGTCTGGCTGGCGCTGTTCGGGCTGTGGCCGTGGGACGCGCTGCCCGCGCTCGCGCCCGAGCTCATGCTGCTGCCGGCGCGTGCGCCGCTGAGCATCTACTCGTTTGCCTGCTGGGCGCGCCAGACGGTGGGCGCGCTGACCATCGTCATGACCGAGCGCCCCGTGCGGCCGCTGCCCTTCGGGCTCGACGAGCTGCGCTCGGGCAACGTCCCGCCGCCACCGCGGCCCGGGCTCTCGCGCGCCGGCGTCATGGTCGCCCTCGACCGCGTCGCGGCGCTCTACGGCCGCCGGCCGGTGCGCACGATCCGCGAGCACGCGCTGCGGCGCGCCGAGCAGTGGATCGTCGCGCGCCAGGAGGCGGACGGTTCCTGGGGCGGCATCCAGCCGCCGTGGGTCTACTCGCTCATGGCGCTGAACCTGCGCGGCTACGCGGTCGACCACCCCGTGATGCGCGCCGGCCTCGAGGGCCTTGACCGCTTCGTCATCGAAGAGGGCGACGAGCGCCGGCTCGAGGCCTGCCAGAGCCCGGTGTGGGACACCGCCCTTGCGATCATCGCGCTGACCGACGCCGGCGTGGCGGCCGACGACCCCGGGCTGGTCCGCGCCGCCGACTGGCTGCTGGACGAGGAGGTCCGTGTCCGCGGCGACTGGGCGATCCGCCGCCCCGAGGTGCCCACCGGCGGCTGGGCCTTCGAGTTCGCCAACGACATCTACCCCGACATCGACGACACCACGGAGGTCGTCATGGCGCTGCGGCGCGTGGCGCACCCGGACCGCGAGCGGGTCGACGCCGCGGTCGCCCGCGGCGTGGCGTGGACGGTGGGCCTGCAGAGCCACGACGGCGGCTGGGGCGCCTTCGACGCCGACAACACGAACGCGTTCGTGGCCGACCTGCCGTTCTGCGACTTCGGCGAGGTCACCGATCCGCCCAGCGCCGACGTCACCGCGCACGCCGTCGAGATGCTCGCGCGCGAGGGGCGGACCGCCGACCCGGCGTTCGAGCGCGGCCTGCGCTGGCTGCGCGACGCGCAGGAGAGCGACGGCTCGTGGTTCGGCCGCTGGGGCATCAACCACGTCTACGGGACCTGGTCGGCGCTGGTGGCACTCGAGGCAGCGGGCGCGAGCCCGGCCGACCTCCAGATCCGGCGCGCGGTGCGCTGGCTCGAGGAGCACCAGAACGAGGACGGCGGCTGGGGCGAGGACCCGCGCTCCTACGAGGACCCCGCGTGGATCGGGCGCGGACCGAGCACGGCGTCGCAGACCGCGTGGGCGCTGCTCGCGCTCGACGCGGCCGGCGAGCGCTCCCAGGCGGTCGCCCGCGGCGTGCAGTGGCTCGTCGACCACCAGCGCGAGGACGGCGGCTGGGACGAGCCGCAGTACACCGGCACCGGCTTCCCAGGCGACTTCTACATCAACTACGAGCTGTACCGCCTCGTCTTCCCGGTGATGGCGCTGGGGCGGTGCGCGCGGTGAGCGCCGTGGCCGACCTGCCCGGGCCCGCAGCCGTCCTCGACCAGGCGTCTGCGGAGAACTTCCCCGTCGCGAGCCGGGTGCTGCCGCGCGCCCAGCGCGAGCACCTCATGGCGATCTACGGCTACGCGCGGCTCGTCGACGACGCCGGCGACGAGGCGCGCGGCGACCGGTCGGCGCTGCTCGACGAGATCGAGCGCGAGCTCGACCGCATCTACGCGGGGCAGGCGCCCCAGCACGCGCTGATGCGCGGGCTCGCCGACACCGTCGTGGCCTGCGACCTCCCGCGCGAGCCGCTGCAGCTGCTCATCGAGGCCAACCGCCGCGACCAGGTCGTCCACCGCTACGGGACGTTCGACGAACTGCTCGGGTACTGCGAGCTGTCGGCGAACCCGGTCGGCCGCCTCGTCCTGCACGTCTTCGACACGGCGACCCCGCAGCGGGCCGCGCTGTCCGATCGCGTGTGCACGGCGCTGCAGCTCGCCGAGCACTGGCAGGACGTCGCCGAGGACCTCGAGCGCGGGCGCGTCTACCTGCCCGCCGAGGACCTGGACCGCTTCGGCGTGACGATGGCCGACCTGCGGGTCGTGCCGGCACCCGAGCGCGTGCGTGCGCTGATCGGCTTCGAGGTCGAGCGGGCGCGCGCGATCCTGGCGGAGGGCGCGCCGCTCGTGGCCACGCTGCGCGGGCGCCCGCGGGTCGCGGTCGCCGCGTTCGTCGCGGGCGGGCGGGCGGCGCTCGACGCCATCGACGACGCCGGCCACGACGTCAGCGCGGGCCCGCCGCGCGCGGGCAACCTGGCGCGCCTGACGGCACTGGTCCGCGTCCTCGCGGGGCGCGGATGACGGTGGACGAGGCCTACCGGGCCTGCGAGCGCATCACGCGGTCGCGGGCGCTGAACTTCTACTACGGCATCCGGCTCCTGCCCAACGACAAGCGCCGCGCGATGTGCGCGATCTACGCCTTCGCGCGCCGGGTCGACGACATCGGCGACGGCGACCTGCCGCGCGACGAGAAGCTGCGCCTCCTCGGCGAGGCCCGCGCGAGCATCGCGCTCAACGGCGGGCCGCCGCCGAACGACCCGGTGATCTTCGCGCTGCGCGACGTCCACGAGCGCTTCACGGTCCCGCTCGACGCGTTCGGCGACCTCCTCGACGGCGTCGAGGCCGACGTACGCGAGACGGTCTACGAGACCTTCGACGAGCTCGTGGGCTACTGCCGGCAGGTCGCCGGTTCGATCGGCCGGCTGTCGCTGGCGATCTTCGGCGCGCGCGACCGCGCCGCGGCGACGCCGCTGGCCGACGACCTCGGCGTCGCGCTGCAGCTGACGAACATCCTGCGCGACGTCCTCGAGGACCGCGAGCGCGGCCGCGTCTATCTCCCCCGCGAGGACTTCGCCCGCTTCGACTGCGAGCCCGACCCGGCAGCCGCGCCGGCGGGCCGGCTCGTCGAGGTCATCCGCTTCGAGGCCGCGCGCGCCCGCGAGTGGTTCGACCACGGGCTGACGCTGCTTCCGCTGCTCGACGCGCGCAGCGGCGCCTGCGTCTCGGCGATGAGCGGCATCTACCTGCGCATCCTCGAGCGGATCGAGCGCTCGCCCGGCGACGTCCTGCGTGGGCGCATCTCGCTCCCGCCGTGGGAGAAGGCGTGGGTCGCGGCGGGCTCGATCGCGACGGCCGCCGGGCGCGCGGCCGGCGGGCGCGCCGAGGTGGCCGCGCGGTGACGGTGAAGCGCGTCGCGGTGGTCGGCGGCGGGCTGGCGGGGATCACCGCCGCCCTGGACTGCGCCGACGACGGCGCGCAGGTCACGCTCGTCGAGGTCCGCCCGCGGCTGGGCGGCGCGGCGTACTCGTTCGACCGCGACGGCCTGCGGCTCGACAACGGCCAGCACGTCTTCCTTCGCTGCTGCACCGACTACATGGCGCTGCTCGACCGGCTCGGCTCGCGCGACCTCACGACGCTGCAGCCGCGCCTGGACATCCCGGTCCTCGCGCCGGGAGCGCAGCCCGCCCGCCTCTGGCGCTCCGGGCTGCCCGCGCCGCTGCACCTCGGCGGCGCGCTCGCGACCTATCGCCACCTCTCCCCCGCCGACCGCGTGCGCGCGATGCGTGCGGCGATGGCGCTGCGCCGCCTGAACCCCGACGACCCCTGGCTCGACACGCGGTCGTTCGGCGACTGGCTCGCGCGCCACGGGCAGGGACCGGCCGCGGTGGAGGCGCTGTGGGAGCTCATCGCCCGCCCGACGCTGAACCTCACGTGCGACGAGGCCTCGCTCGCGCAGGCCGCGCAGGTCTTCCGCACCGGTCTGCTCACCGCCGCGGACGCCGGCGACGTCGGCTGGGCGCGCGTGCCGCTGGGCGACATCCACGACGAGCCGGCGCGGCGGGCGCTGACGAGCGCCGGCGTCGACGTGCGCACCGGGTGGCGCGCGCAGCGCGTCGCGCGCGAGGGCGAGGGCTGGGTCGTCAACGGCCCGAGCGGCCGTCTCGACGCCGATGACGTTGTGGTCGCGGTGCCGCACGACCGCGTGGAGGCGCTGCTGCCGCCCGGCGCGCTGGCGGCGCCCGAGCGCCTGCGCGGGCTTGGCGTGTCGCCGATCGTCAACCTGCACGTCGCCTACGACCGGCGGGTGATGGGCCTGCCCTTTGCCGCCGCGGTGCGCAGCCCGGTCCAGTTCGTGTTCGACCGCACCGACAGCTCGGGCCTCGACCGCGGGCAGCTGCTGGCGGTGTCGCTCTCGGCAGCCGACGAGGACATGGAGCGCCGCCCCGACGAGCTGCGCGAGCGCTATCTGCCCGCGCTTGCGGACCTGTTCCCGGCCGCCCGCGGCGCACACGTCGAGCGCTTCGTCGTGACCCGCGAGCACGCGGCCACCTTCCGCGCGGCGCCCGGCGCCGCGGCGCTGCGGCCGGGCGCCCGCACGCAGCTCCCCGGCCTCGTGCTCGCCGGCGCGTACACCGCGACCGGCTGGCCGGCGACGATGGAGGGCGCGGTGCGCAGCGGCCACACCGCGGCCCGCGAGGTCCTCGCGGGCCTGACGCGAACCCCGGCGGAGGGGCACCCGACGGGTGCAGTCGCCACACTGTCTGGTTGATCGCCATGCGAGCGCTCGTCGTCGAAGACGAGGCCAAGCTGGCCAACCTGCTGCGCGACGGACTGCGGCGCGAAGGCATGGGCGTGGACGTCGCCAGCGACGGCGACGAGGCGGTCGTGCGCGCCACCGCCACCGAGTACGACGTGATCGTGCTCGACCTCATGCTCCCGGGCATCGACGGGTTCCACGTGTGCCGCACGCTGCGCGCGCAGAACGTCTGGGCGCCCACGCTCATGCTCACCGCGCGCGACGGCGTCGAGGATCGCGTGCGGGGGCTCGACAGCGGCGCCGACGACTACCTGGTCAAGCCGTTCTCGTTCGACGAGCTGATGGCGCGAATCCGCGCCCTGATCCGCCGCGGGGCGCAGCCGCGCCCGACGGTGCTCGAAGCGGGCGATCTGCGGCTCGACCCGGCCAGCCACCGCGTGTGGCACGGCGACGAGGAGCTGTCGCTGACGCCGCGCGAGTTCGCGCTGCTCGAGGTGTTCATGCGCCACCCCGGCCAGGTGCTGAGCCGCTTCGAGCTGATCGAGCACGTCTGGGACGGCAGCTACGAGAACCGCTCGAACGTCGTCGAGGTCTACGTCGCCTACCTGCGCGAGAAGCTCGACCGTGCCGCGATCGAGACCGTTCGCGGCGCCGGGTACCGTCTGCGCACCGATGACGACGACCGGTGAGCTGCTCGGCCGCCTCCCGATCCGGGTCAGGCTCACGCTTGCCTTCGCCGCGGTCATGGTCGTCCTCTTCGGCGGGCTGGCGCTCCTGCTGCACACGCGCTTCGCGGCGAGCCTCGACGACGGCATCCAGAGCGGCCTGCGCACGCGCGCGGCCGACCTCGCGACGCTGATCCGCGGCGGCGGCGACGACAAGGGGCTCGGGCGCCACCCGCCGCTGCCCGAGAGCGGCGGGACGTTCGCGCAGATCCTCGATCCGCAGGGGCGCATCGAGGACTCGACGCCGGGGCACGGCGCGCGTGCGCTGCTGACGTCGTCGGAGATCGAACGGGCGCTCCAGCGCCAGATCGTGGTCGAGCGCCGCGACGACACGCGCGTGCTCGCGCAGCCGCTCGGGACGTCGCCGCCCGGAGTCCTCGTCGTGGGCGTCTCGCTCGCACAGCGCGACCGCGCGCTGCGCACCCTTGACGAGTTCCTGTTCATCGGCGGCCCGGTCCTGCTCGTCCTCACATGCCTGGCCGGGTACGTGCTCACCGCCGGGGCGCTGGCGCCGGTCGAGCGCATGCGCGCGCGGGCGGCGCGGATCTCGGGCGCGCGACGCGACGACCGCCTTCCGGTGCCGGCGGCGCGCGACGAGCTGCACCGCCTGGGCGACACGCTCAACCAGATGCTCGCCCGCCTCGAGGAGGCGATGAGCCGCGAGCGGGCGTTCGTCGCGGACGCGGGGCATGAGCTGCGCACGCCGCTGTCGATCCTCAAGCTCGAATTCGACCTCGCCCTCTCGGGCGACCGCTCGCGCGAGGAGCTCGAGGCGCGGCTGCGCTCGGCCGCGGAGGAGGTCGACCGCCTCGCAAACCTCGCGGAGGACCTCCTCGTCATCGCGCGTGCCGACCAGGGCCTGCTGCCCGTCGAGAAGCAACCCATCGAGGTTCAGCAGGTGCTCGGCGCGGTCACCGACCGGATCGCCGGGGCCGCGCAGGCGCGCGGACGGAGCCTGACTGCCGAGCCCGCGGACGGGCTCGTCGTGTCGGCCGATCCCGCGCGGCTGGAGCAGGCGCTCACGAACATGGTCGCCAACGCGCTGCGCCACGGCGACGGGGCGGTCGTCCTCTCCGCCCGCGAGCGCAACGGGCATGTCGAGCTGCACGTGCTCGACGAGGGCAAGGGCTTCCAGCCGGAGTTCCTGCCGCGCGCGTTCGAGCGCTTCTCGCGCGCGGACCCCGCGCGCTCGCAGGGCGGCGCGGGGCTCGGCCTGTCGATCGTGCGCGCGATCGCTGAAGCCCACGGCGGCAAGGCGGGAGCAGCGAACCGCAACGGTCAGGGCGCCGACGTGTGGGTCGCGCTACCCCGCTAGCTGCGGGCTCGCGCTCGCCGCTCTAAGCGGTTTCTCAGGTTCAAAGAGCTATACGCCAGGAGTGGCGTCGTCGACCGCGGGCAAGGTTCTCGTTCCCCTGCGCATCGAGGCGCGCGCGCTCTCGCCGGAACTCGGCGACGGCGTGGCGCTCCAGCGCACCGGCATGGGCCCTCGCCGCGCCCGCGCCGCGGCGCGGCGCGCAGCGCAGGCGGACGCCGATGCGATCGCGGTGGCGGGCTTCTGCGGCGCGCTCGACCCCGGGCTCGAGCCTGGCGACATCGTCGTCGCCACCGAGCTGCGCGAGGGCGAGCGCACGATCGCCTGCCCGGCCGCCGCGCTGCTCGCGGGGGCGCTGCGGCGCGCGGGCCTGCGCGTCCACGAGGGCCCGATCGTCTCGACGCCGCGGCTCGTCCGCGGCGCCGCGCGCGCCGACCTGCGCGCGACCGGCGCGATCGCGGTCGACATGGAATCGGCCTGGCTGGCCGAAGCTGCCGCCAGGCGCCCGTTCGCCGTCGTGCGCGCGGTCGTCGACACGCCCGCGCACGAGCTGACCGACCCCGTCGCGCTCGCCCGCGGCGCGCGCGAGGCCTACCGCGCGCTGCGCGCCGCCGCGCCGGTCCTGGGCGACTGGTGCCGCGCGGCCGGCCCGCGCGCGGTCGTGCTCGCCTCGCCGCGCGCATCGTGCGCCGGCGTCGAGCGCGCCGTCGAGATCGTCGAGCAGGCGCTCGAGCACCACGGCCCCGGCGTGCACGTCCGCAAGCAGATCGTCCACAACGCCCACGTCGTCGCCGATCTCGAGCGCCGCGGCGCGGTCTTCGTCGACGAGGTCGACGAGGTGCCCGAGGGCGCCACGCTCGTGTTCTCGGCGCACGGCGTCTCCCCCGCGGTGCGTGGCGCCGCCGACGAGCGCGAGCTGCACGTCATCGACGCCACCTGCCCGCTCGTCAACAAGGTCCACGCCGAGGCGAAGCGGTTCGCGCGCGACGGCTACACGATCGTGCTCGTCGGCCACGAGGGCCACGAGGAGGTCGAGGGCACGTTCGGCGAGGCGCCCCAGCACGTGCGCGTGGTCGCCGACGTCGGCGAGGTCGAGACGCTCGAGGTCGACGACCCCGATCGCGTCGCCTACCTCACCCAGACGACGCTGGCGGTCGACGAGACCGACGAGGTCGTCGCCGCGCTGCGCGCCCGCTTCCCGCGGCTCCGGGGCCCGAACAGCAGCGACATCTGCTACGCCACGCAGAACCGCCAGGACGCGGTGAAGGAGCTCGCCGCGGCGAGCGACGTCGTGCTCGTCGTCGGCTCGGCGAACTCGTCGAACTCGCGCCGGCTCGTCGAGGTCGCGCAGCGCCACGGCGCCACCGCGTACCTCATCGACGACGAGCGCGCGATCGACCTCGCGTGGCTCGCCGGCGCGCGGACCGTCGGCCTGACCGCCGGCGCCTCGGCGCCCGAGGCGCTCGTGCAGCGCGTGCTGCGCGCGCTGCGGACGCTGGGCGAGACCGAGGTCGTCGAGCGTCCGACGACGCGTGAGACGGTCCGTTTCAAGCTGCCCGCTACGATCGCAACCAGGAAGGACTGACGTTTGCCCGTTCCGCTCCGTCAGAGCATCCGAGTCGGGACCTACCTCGCGAAGCAGCGGATCGCCCGCCGCGAGAAGTTCCCGCTGATCGTCGAGCTCGAGCCGCTGTTCCAGTGCAACCTCGCGTGCTCGGGCTGCGGCAAGATCCAGCACCCCGAGCACGAGCTGCGCCGGCGCATGCCGGTCGACCAGGCGCTCGGTGCGATCGAGGAGTCGGGCGCGCCGATGGTCTCGATCGCGGGCGGCGAGCCGCTCATCCACCCCGAGATCGACGTCATCGCGGCCGAGCTCGTCAAGCGCCACAAGTTCGTCTACCTGTGCACGAACGCGCTGCTCATGGAGCGCAAGCTCGACCGCTTCGAGCCCAGCCCGTACTTCGCGTGGGCGGTGCACATCGACGGCCTGCGCGAGCGCCACGACGCGTCGGTCGAGCGCGAGGGCGTCTTCGACAAGGCCGTCAAGGCGATCAAGGCGGCGCAACAGCGCGGCTTCCGCGTGACGACGAACACGACGTTCTTCACGCACGACACGCCGCAGACCGTCCAGCGGGTGCTCGACTTCCTCAACGACGAGCTGCAGGTCGACCAGATGATGATCTCGCCGGCCTACGCCTACGAGAAGGCGCCCGACCAGGACCACTTCCTCGGCGTCCGGCAGACCCGCGAGCTCTTCCGCGAAGCGTTCGCCGACGGCCGGCGCAAGAAGTGGCGCCTGAACCACACGCCGCTGTTCCTGGACTTCCTAGAGGGCAAGGCCGACTTCCAGTGCACCGCGTGGGGCATCCCGAGCTACTCGCTCTTCGGGTGGCAGCGGCCGTGCTACCTCATGGCCGACGGCTATGCCAAGACGTACAAGGAGCTCATCGAGACCACGGACTGGGACAAGTACGGCCGCGGCCGCGACCCGCGTTGCGACAACTGCATGGCGCACTGCGGGTACGAGCCGACGGCGGTGCTCGCCACCACCCACTCGGTGCGCCAGTCGCTGCGGGCCGCGTTCAGCCGCTGAGCCTCACTCGTACGCCAAGGCCTCGAGCACGTCGAGCTTCGCGGCCCGCCGCGCCGGCAGCACCGCCGCGAGCACGCCCGCGACGCCCGCGAGGATCAGCACGAGGATCAGCGTCGGCACCGGGATCGACAGCGTGAAGTTGTCGAGCGGCTGGGTGAACAGCACCGCCAGCACGACACCCATCACGACGCCGAGCACGCCGCCGATCAGCGCGGTGATCACCGCCTCCCAGCGCACCACGCGCTTGACCTGCTTGCGCGAGGTGCCGATCGCCCGCAGCATGCCCAGCTCGCGCGTGCGCTCGCTGATCGACAGCACGAGCGTGTTCACGATGCCGAAGAGCGAGACGATGATCGCCAGGGCCAGCAGCGCGTAGATCAGGCCCAGCAGCTGGTTGACCTGGCCGGCGATGTCGTCCTTGAACTCCTTGGCGGTGAGCACCTCCGCCTCGGGGAAGCGCTGGTCGAGGACGTTGGTGATCTGCTGCTTGACGGTGTTCGGGTTCGCGCCGCGATCGAGGCCGACGAGGCCGAACGCGTCCTTTGTCTCGCCGAACTTCGACGCCGCCAGGGCGTTGCTGATCGTGAGCTTGCCGAGCAGCCCGCCCTTGTCGTTGACGATGCCGGTGATGCGCAGCGGGACGTGGTTGCCGTTCGGCGTTGTGACCTGCAGGGTGTCGCCGACGCTCTTGCTGTTGTCGTCCGCGAACGACTTGCTGGCGATCACCTGGTCGTCGCCGAGGTTGCGCACGGCGCCGGGGCTGCCCTTCTCCACGTTCAGGTTGTAGAGCCCCTGGAAGGTCTGCGGATCGATCGACGACACCGACTGGTTGCCGCCGACGCCGTTGACCTTGGCCTGAGAGAAGCGCACGGCACTCACGCTGCTGACGCCGTCGACGCGGTTGACCGTCTGCAGCACCTGGGGCGAGAACGGCGAGAACCCGTCGGTGTTCTGCACCACGAATGCGCCCTTGAGGTTGGCGTCGATCGCGTCGTTGATCGTCGCCTTGGCGCCGGCGGCGAAGATCGAAGCGAAGGTCACCAGCGCGACGCCGATCATCAGCGCCGCGGCGGTCACCGCGGTGCGACCCGGCTGGCGGACCGAGTTCTCGCGGGCGAGCTGGCCGGTGATGCCGGTGAGCCGCTCGATCGGGCGGCCGATGACCGAGGCCAGCGGCTTGACGAGCCGCGGCGAGAGCAGCGCGACCCCGATGAAGCTCAGCGCGGCGCCGCCGCCCATGAGCGAGATCGCCGCGCTCGCCGGCTTGACGTTCGAGAACAGGCCCACGCACATGAGGGCGACGCCGACCGCGAGCACCAAGCTCGCGAAGATGGCCATACGGCGACGCTGGCCATGGGGAACGACGACAGCGCCCTCGCGCAGCGCCTCGACGGGCGGCACGCGCATGGCGCGAACCGCGGGCGAGAGGCTTGCGAGCAGGCTCACGACCGTGCCGACGAGCACCGTGACGATGACCGTGCGGGCCTCGATCACGTTGCCCTTCGACGGCAGGTCGGCGCCGAAGGAGATGAACAGCGCGCGCAGCAGCGCGGCGGTGCCGATGCCGAGGGCGAAGCCGATCACGCCGCCGGCGATGCCGAGCAGGAGGCCCTCGCTGATCACGGCGCGCCAGATCTGGCGCCGTGACGCGCCGAGCGTGCGCAGCAGCGCGAACTCGCGCATGCGCTGGGCGACGGTGATCGAGAACGTGTTGAAGATGAGGAACGCGCCGACGAAGAGCGCGATGAACGCGAACGCCAGCAGGAAGGTCTTCAGGAAGCCGAGGTTGTCGCGGATGTCCTTGGAGGACTTGTCCGCCTGCTCGGCGC
This sequence comes from Solirubrobacteraceae bacterium, assembly GCA_035262945.1. GTDB lineage: Bacteria > Actinomycetota > Thermoleophilia > Solirubrobacterales > Solirubrobacteraceae > JAOPZW01. Next base: position 669 of record DATFRW010000123.1, on the reverse strand, counting down.
CGGTGCGCACGTCGACGCTCGCGGGCAGCGCCTGGCGCAGGTCGTTCTTGAGCTGCGTGGGCGAGACGCCGCGCTTGGACGCCACCTGGATCTCGTCGAAGGTGTTGCCCTTGCCGAGCATGCGCTGCGCCTCGGGCAGGACGAGGTCGAGCACCGCGGCGCCGCCGAACGAGCTCAGTCCGGCGATCTGCGTGGTGCCGACGAGCGTGTAGCACTTGCGCGGGGCGACGGCGACGGCGCAGACCTTTGAGCCGACCTTCCAGTTCTCCTTCTTGGCGGTGGCGGCGTCGATCGTCGCCTCGTCCACGGTGCGTGGCGCGCGCCCGGTCTTGAAGGTGGCCGCCTGGAACCGCAGCAGCTCGGAGGCCGAGCCGATGAAGTTCGGCGCACCGCCGGAGCCGATCCGCTTGTCGTTGTTGCCGAGGATCGTGCCCGTGTCGAAGACCGATCCCTGAGCCGCGGCGACGCCGGGCGTGCTGCGCACCTGCTGCAGCACGCTGGCCGGGATGGTCGGCTGCGTGCCGCCGTTGTTCGACGTGTCGATCGTCTTGTGCGGCGTGATCGCGGCGTCGGTGTTCTTGTACGAGACCTGGAAGATCGTGTCGAACGCGCTGTTGATCGAGTCCGTGAAGACGTAGGTCCCCGCGATCAGCGTGGTGCCGAGCACCA